>JANPDI010000179.1:0-3732 GCA_031431435.1 Burkholderiales bacterium | reverse complement strand
GGCGCGATTTTGTCGGTGACCGCATTTTTATCGAAGGCAACAGCGCGGCGGCATTGGGCTGTGTGTATGGTGGCGCCACGGTCTGTGCGTGGTACCCCATCACCCCGTCGTCATCACTCGCCGAAGGCTTCACCAAGTGGTGCCAAAAATATCGTGTTGATGCCGAGACCGGCAAAAACAAATTCGCCATTGTGCAGGCCGAAGACGAGCTGGCCTCGATCGGTATTGTGGTCGGCGCGGGTTGGAACGGCGCGCGCGCCTTTACCGCCACCTCCGGCCCCGGTGTATCTCTCATGCAGGAATTTATCGGCCTGGCGTATTTTGCCGAGATACCGATCACCATCATCAATGTGCAGCGCGGCGGACCATCGACCGGCATGCCGACCCGCACCCAGCAATCGGATGTGTTGTCGTGCGCCTATGCCTCACACGGCGATACCAAACACGTATTGTTGTTCCCCGAAGACCCGCACGAGTGTTTTGAAATGTCGGCCACCGCACTCGATCTCGCCGACCGTTTGCAAACACCGATATTTGTCATGACGGACCTGGATATCGGCATGAACCAGCGCCTGTGCAAACCGTTTGTGTGGGATGACAACCGACGTTACGACCGCGGCAAGGTGATGACCGCCGACGAACTCGAAGCCGGCAAGGTGTTCGGCCGTTACCTCGATGTCGATGGCGACGGCATACCGTTTCGCACCTACCCCGGCACCCACCCGACCAAGGGCGCGCATTTCACCCGAGGCACCAGCCGCGACCGTTTCGCCAAATACAGCGAAGCCGGCCCGGACTATGTGGACAACATGTCGCGGCTGTTGCATAAATTCGAGACCGCCAAACAACTGGTGCCGCAACCAATACTCACCCACAAAGGCAAAAAAACCAAACTCGGCGTGATTTTTTATGGCTCGACCAGCCCGGCGATGAGTGAGGCGATGGAAGCCCTCGACGAGGAGAATGTGCATGTTGATAGGCTGCGGATTCGCGCCTTTCCATTCAGCCAAGCCGTCACCGACTTTATCGACGCACACGACCAAGTGTTTGTGGTCGAACAAAATCGTGACGGACAGCTGCGCACGTTATTGGTGGCCGAACTCAACATTGATCCGGCCAAGCTGGTTGCGGTGCTGCATTACGACGGCACCCCGATCACCGCGCGTTTTATTGTCAAAGAAATTTCCGACAAAGCGGATTCCGCCAATGTGGTGCCGATCAAGAAAGCCGCAAATATGTCTGCACAGGGAGCAGCCGAATGACCTATATCGCAAAACCCAAGCTGCACCACCCGACACTCGCGGTCAACAATGTCGGCTATACGCGGCGCGACTACGAAGGTGCGGTCTCCACCCTGTGCGCCGGCTGTGGGCACGATTCAATATCCGCGGCAATCATCCAAGCGTGCTGGGAACTCGATATCGAACCGCACCGGGTCGCCAAACTTTCCGGCATCGGCTGCTCATCCAAAACACCGACCTACTTTCTCGGCAATTCGCACGGCTTTAACACCGTGCATGGCCGTATGCCATCGGTATTAACCGGCGCCAACCTCGCCAACAACGAATTGCTTTACCTTGGCGTCTCTGGTGACGGTGACTCAGCCTCGATCGGCCTCGGCCAATTCGCGCATGTGATGCGACGCGGCGTGAACATGACCTACATCGTCGAAAACAACGGCGTGTATGGACTCACCAAAGGACAATTTTCCGCAACAGCCGATCAGGGCTCCAAATCCAAACGCGGTGTGGTCAACCGCGATTCACCAATCGATCTGGCCACCCTTGCAATGCAACTCGGCGCGACCTTTGTCGGCCGCAGCTTCAGTGGTGACAAACAACAACTGGTGCCGTTGATCAAAGCCGCCATCGAACATCAGGGCGCGGCATTCATCGACGTCATCAGCCCGTGTGTGGCGTTTAACAATCACAGCGGCAGCACCAAGAGCTACGACTACGTGCGTGAGCACAACGAAGCGCTGAACCGCCTCGACTTCATCCCCAAGCGCAGCGAAATCACCACCGACTACGCTGAAGGTGAAGTGACCAGTGTGCGGCAACACGACGGCAGCACCCTGCTGCTGCGCAAACTGCACGCCAGCTACGACCCGACCGACCGCGTGGCGGCGATGAATTACAGCCAGGAACGGCAGGCTGTCGGTGAAGTTGTCACCGGCTTGTTATTCGTCGATGAAACGCCGGAAGATTTGCACGCACATTTGAATACCCGGCCTGGGGCGTTTAACCGGATGAATGAAGCCGAGTTATGTCCGGGCAGTGCGGCGTTGGAGAAGTTGAATGCGGGGTTGCGGTAGCAAATGGTCGCGGCGCCACAAAACTGGCCGAGTAAGTTCATCTGGAGATTGACATAGCAAGTAATCAAGGGCCTAGCCAATCTGCAGCTTGGTACTGCGCCACACGCGAAGAGTTTCTCTCTGCACCAATCGATTCAATTGCAAACCAGCTTGCAGGCCGTGCCACGAGCGAAAGTCTTGATATTGAGGCGACGCAACATGAGGAATGGCAGCACAGTGTCAACCTTCTGCAGCGAACATTGGATGAACGGATTCCAATACTACGCGAGGCATTAGCTGCACCCGAGTGCAAGGCGATCCGAAACGTGATTCTTGAATTCGACTTTCATCGTCGCGGTCTGCGTATGGACTGCTTGCTGCTCGCAGACGGCGTATTGTTTGTCGTTGAATTCAAGCGTTCGACACTTCAGCGTGCGGACCGCGATCAAGTGATGACATATGCTGTCAATCTAATTGAGTTCCATCGCGTTACACGGCAATGGTGTGAAGCAAGTGGTGCAATCGTTGTACCGATTCTCGCCTTAACGAAAGGAAACCTTGCGAAGCACGTCGTGTGGCCTGGCCTTGCTGGTCTCAGTTGGCCATCGCTTGCAAACAAGCCAATGGAGTGCGATAGAAATAGCTTGCACGATGCTCTGCGACTTGGACTCCAGCATCGACGAGCGAAGGTAGCGGTCTCTCGTGATGAGTGGCTCGAATCACCGTTTAGCCCATCTTCCTCTATTCTGGATGCGACTCTTTCGCTTTACGGCAATCATGACGTGGCTGCTATTCAGGAGCACGCTGCGCCCAAAGCTTCCATTGATGCCAGCGTCAAGGAAATCCGCGAGCATATTACTGCTGCACTTGGCGACGGGAGATACCACATCATCTTCTTGTCTGGCGCCCCCGGTGCAGGTAAAACGCTAGTCGGTCTTGATATCGTGATGCGTGGAGACCACGCTGACGGATCAGTGTTTGTGACCGGCAATGCGCCACTCGTCGACGTATTGAACAAAGCGCTCGACGGCTCTTATCGACGGCAAGGTGGGCGCGCAACAGTATGGGCACCTACTGGATATCGTCGTAAGGACGCTCACCTCGTCGCGAGTGCGGCGAACTTTAAAATTGTCAAAGCGCACAATTTTCTCGGCAAGCGCGGACAAGCGCACCGGCAGGATGACGGCCGCGTACTCGTGTTTGATGAAGCGCAACGAACTTACGAAAAGGGCAAGGTTGTTCTTGGTGAGAAACTTGCAGACCATGAGGCAGACCTCATTCTTTCCGTTCAGAAGAAAGCGTTTCCTAAGGGTGGTGCAGTTATCGTTGCGCTTATCGGCCACAACCAGGCTATCAATAAGGGTGAGCGCGGGATTGTTGCGTGGCTAGATGCGGCCGAGCGGGGTGGCTGGAGCATTTCAATCGGTGATGAAACACTT
>JANPDI010000178.1:0-26598 GCA_031431435.1 Burkholderiales bacterium | reverse complement strand
TATACCGAGACCATCAACGACGCATCGCGCGCATTATTTGGCCTGACCGGAACATGGGCCGGTTGGGATTTTGAATCCGCCTTTCTGTTCAGCAAGACCAAGCGTAAAGAAACCGCAAACGGTCGCCTGTACTACCCGGCGCTGCTCTCGGCAGTTAATAACCGCACCTACCGCTTCGGCGGCACCAACAGCCCTGCGCTGATTGCCGCGCTCAACCCGTACCGGGTTGGCACCGGCGAGACTGAAATCACAAGTCTCGACATTAAAGGTTCGCGCGAGTTGTTCAGCCTGCCAGGCGGCATGGCATCGGTTGCCACCGGCTTCGAACTTCGTCGCGAGTCATTTGACATCACCACTGATGCCGAACAAGTTGCCGGCAATTTTGTTGGTATTGCCTCGACCACGGTCGGCGCATCGCGCAATGTGCGTTCGTTTTTTGCCGAATTGTCTGCGCCGATCCTGAAAAATGTTGAAACGCAGCTTGCCGTTCGCCACGACAACTACAGTGACTACGGCAACTCGACAACACCAAAAGTGGGCATCAAATGGAACGCCCTCGGCAGCCTTGCCTTTCGCGCAAATTATGGTGAGGCATTTCGCACACCTTCGTTGACCCAGACGTCGAATTCGCGTGTGCAGTCGTTTAGCACCGTGACCGACCCGGTGCGTTGCCCGAACGGCACGACACCCTTGACCGGCGGCGACGCGACGGACTGTACCGGCCGCACCGTGGCCAGTATTTTCCTGCCGTCGACGGGATTGGAGCCTGAGCGGTCGAAGAGCTTTTCATACGGCTTCATTTTCTCGCCGTCCGGCAGCACGTCGCTACAGGCTGACATGTGGGAAATTCGGCGTCGCAACCAGATCGACCGGTTCAGTGCACAACAGGTGATTAACAACGAATTTGTGCCGGGATATGTCGGTGGTCAAGTTGCCCGCAATACCAATCCGGCGTCGTTTTTGACCACCGCCGCTGGCGTGCCGATCCCTGGAACCGGCCCGGTTGAAACCACCACCCGTCGTTTCCTGAATCTGGGTGAGACCCGGGTTAAGGGCGTCGATCTTGATGTTCGCCATCGTTTCGCTCTGGGCGGCGGGCGTGTCACGTTAAATGCGTTGGCCACCTGGACCATCCGATACGACTACCAACTTGAAAAAGGTGGCGCGTTTATTAATGGTGCCGGCAATTTTTACCTGTTTGAAACGCCAAAACTGCGCGGCACCGCAACAGCGGCATATGCCAAAGGTGATTGGTCAAGCTTTGCACGGTATAACTACACCGGCGGCTGGGATTACAACGATCCAACGGTTACATCCGGTTGTTATCTGGGCTCAACATCTCTGACGCTTGCTTATATTGGTCGTTGCCAGGTACGCGCCTGGACAACAATTGACGTTGGCACGAGTTATACGGGCATCAAGAACACCACCATCGCCTTGGTGATCCGCAACGTCGAGAACCGCAAGGCACCGTATGACCCGAATCAAACCACGCTGGGCTTCAACCCGTCGTACCACAACCCGCTTGGCGCTAATGCAAACTTGGCGGTGACATATAACTTCAAATAGCAATTTATTTGCCGCTGGTCCGGCAAATCACTAAAAACGGAGGCGATCGCCTCCGTTTTTTTGCGCCAAACGGTAAATTCTCAGCAAACAGCCGGGAACCAAACCGACTTATTTGTTGCAAAAATGCGACAAATGCGGAATTTCAGAGTCACGGTCTGTTACGAACCGATAAACTTTGGAGGTTATCGTCTATCGGTATGGCAATTTCTGGCTTTCTGTCATCAACGCGTCATCAGGGGAGTATTTTTTATGCAGAACATCAAGCAACGCACACTCGTTGCGGCGCTCGCGGCAATCGGTGTCACCACAATTGGCATCGCGCACGCGCAAACCGCGCCAGCAAAAGTCGAACGAATCGACGTTACCGGTTCGAACATCAAGCGAGTTGACGCTGAATCATCGTCAGCCATCCAGATTTTGACCAAGGAAGACATCCAACGCAGCGGCGCAACTTCGGTTGCCGAGTTGCTGAAGACTATCCCAATTACCTCAGGCGGCGACCTCAATGACTTCGGCACACAGTCGAACTCATTCTCGCGCGGCGTGTCGTCGGCATCGCTTCGCGGGCTCGGCTCGGTTGGCACGCTGGTGCTGATCAATAGCCGTCGGGTTGCGCCATCGGCAAATGCTGACCCAAATATCGGGCAAGGCTCTGCATACAACCTGAACAACATCCCGCTTGGCGCAATTGAACGCGTCGAGATTCTGAAAGACGGCGCATCCGCGATTTACGGTTCAGACGCGGTTGCCGGCGTGATTAACTTTATCTTGCGCAAAGACTACCAAGGTGCGGAAGTCCGCATTTCGGGCGGCGCCACGTTGGATAACACATTCCGCAACTACAGCGTGACGGGTACCGCCGGTTATGGCGATCTGGCCAAAGACCGCTATAACGTGCTGCTGAGTGGCGAATACAGCGGCCGCGAGCCTGAAGATTACAACGCACCGAATGGCGTTCAAAACAACGCTTATCGCACATTGGCGAACCGAAACTTGGCAAACAGCAGTTCGTTGGCGGCTATCCCCAACTATCGTCGTGAGGCGGTTCTTGGCAACGGCGCGTTTACGGTGGCGTTACCAACGGATCCACGTTGTCCAGCTGCCAATACGGTTGCGGCAACCGCCGGATGTCGGACCAACGCATTTGACTACATCCAGATCCTGCCGAAGTCTGAACGTGCCGGATTGCTGGGCAAAGGTACTTATGATTTCTCCGCTAACCTGCAAGGTACCGTCGAAGTCGCTTTTACACGCGCCAAGACATTCTTTATCAGCTCGGCCCCAACGCTACAAGAAACCCCTGCCATTTGGTTTAACGCGGCTGGGCGAGAATTCCGCTATGCATTGGTGCTGCCGGTTGGTCATCCCGACAACCCTTACACGGTCCCGGTTGGCGTGCGTTATCGCTTCGAAGATTTGGGTTTGACCAAAAACGTCACGGTTAACGATGCCACGCGGGTTTTGGCTGGCCTGTCGGGCTCACACTTCAATTGGGATTGGGAGTCGGCGTTCCTGTTCACCGAAACCAAGCGTGAAGAGACTGCCAACGGCCGTTTGTACTTTCCTGCGTTGCTGACCGCGGTCGCAAATGGCACCTACCGCTTTGGTGCCACCAATAACAGCGACGCCGTCAAAGCGGCATTGAATCCAGAACGTTTCAGTTCCGGCAAAGCAGACAACACCAGCTGGGATTTAAAAGGCTCGCGTGAGTTGTTCAAGATGCCGGGCGGCATGGCGGCTGTTGCGGTCGGTTTTGAAGCGCGTCGTGAGTCGTTTAACATCATGTCGCCTCCAGAACTCGTCAGGGGTAATTTTGTCGGTATCGCATCAACAACAGTCGACGGATCACGTAACGTCAATTCGTTCTACACCGAATTTTCGTTGCCGATTCTCAAAAACGTTGAGACACAAGTCGCGTTCCGCCGCGACAAGTACAGCGATTTTGGCAGTGCCACAACACCAAAATTCGGCTTCAAGTGGAAAGCACTTGAGTCGTTGTCGTTGCGTGGCACCTACACTGAGGCGTTCCGTGCACCGTCGCTTACCCAGTCGTCAAGCGCCCGTGTGCAGGCCTTTACCACGGCAACCGATCCGTTGCGTTGTCCAAACGGCACGTCACCGGCACCTGGTGGCGATTTGATCGACTGTACCGGCCGTACACTGGCGATTTATTTCCCGTCACGTGGCCAGTTGCAGCCTGAAAAATCGAAGAGCTGGAGCTACGGTTTCATTTTCTCGCCGACCGATAACATCGACCTCCAAGCTGATATGTTCCATATCAGCCGCAGAAATGAGATCTCGTTTTTCCCGATCTCACAGGTGATTTCCAACAGCGCGACTGATCCGAACTATATCGGCGGATCATTGCAGCGCAGCACCAACCCGGCAACATTCCTGACCAACGCCACTGGCGCCCCGATTCCGGGTACCGGTCCGATCGAAACCGCATTGATTTATTTGCAAAACGCGGCCGCCACCAAGGTTAAGGGTGTTGACGTGTCGGCTGCGACACGCTTCCGTTTGGGCGCTGGTACGGTTCGTTTGAGCGCACTGGCAACCTGGATGATTCGTTACGATTACCAGTTCCCGGGTGCACCAAGCTTCATTAACGGCGCGGGTAACTTCTATTTGTTCGAGACACCAAAGTTGCGTGGCAATGCAACTGCCACCTACACCGCTGGTGATTGGGAATCGTTCTGGCGTGTTAACTACCAAGGCGGTTGGGAGTATAACGATCCTACCGTCACCACCAACGGCAATTGCTACCTGAGCTCGGTTGGTTTGACACGCGCCTTCCTGGGCCGTTGTCAGGTTGCAGCGTGGTTGACGAACGATATTGGCGTCAGCTACCGTGGCATTAAGAACCTTACGGTATCAATGGTTGTCCGCAATATCGAAAACAAGCAGGCCCCGTATGATCCTAATTCGGGCACGCTTGGCTTCAATCCGTCATTCCATAACCCATACGGCGCAAACGCGCAGTTGGCTGTCGGATACCGGTTCAAGTAAGTAGAAATGTCGTACCAAAAAAGGGGGCTTCGGCCCCCTTTTTTATTGCCCGGTGTTCGAACCATCCATTGCGGCAGGATGACCTCCGGACGATATCGCCTGTTGCAAAAATGACACACCAGCGCATTTAGCAGACACATTTTGTTTCATCCCGCTAAAATTTGTCGGTTATTCACCATCAATGTGGCAGCACCCAATGGGTTTGCCATGTTCGTTCCCACCAAGAGGTCATATATGAAAATTATCAAACAGCGTGCATTGGTCGCATCGTTGGCGGCAATTGGTGTTGTCACCGTCGGGTTCGCCCAGGCGCAAGCACCAGCCAAAGTTGAAAAAATTGAAGTCACCGGTTCAAATATCAAGCGTATTGACCAAGAGGGCCCGGCGCCGGTCTTGATCATCAAGAAAGAAGATATCGAACGCAGCGGCTCACAAACCGTGTCCGACTTGTTGCGCACGATCCCGATTGCCAATGTGGGAACGTTTAACGAATCCAGCAACGGTGGCAACACATTTGCACCAGGTACCGCCGCCGTGTCGCTGCGCGGCCTGGGGGTCAACACAACACTGGTGTTGTTGAATGGTCGTCGCCTGGCAAACTACGGGTTTGGCCAGAACGTCTCGGACGCGTTTGTTGATTTGAACTCGATCCCAATTTCCGCCATTGAACGTGTTGAAATTCTGAAAGACGGCGCTTCAGCTATTTATGGCTCGGACGCACTCGCCGGTGTAATCAACATCATCTTGCGCAAAGACTATCGCGGCGTTGAGTTTGCAACAACCTACGGCCGCACCAGCGCGGGCGACGGCGAAGAAACCCGCTACTCTGGCACCGTTGGCTTTGGTGATATCGCCAAAAATCGTTTTAACGTCATGGCGACTGTTGACTACTACAAACGCGAGCCGATTTATGCGAAAGACCGCGCGAACAGCCAAACGGCCGACCAACGTTCACGCGGTGGTTTTGATTTCCGTTCCCCGACCGGCAATCCCGGCACATGGCTGACCAACGGATTGGGTGGTAATACCAATCACACGGTGTTCCCAACCTGTCCGACCATTGATCGTGGCCTCTCCGGTGGCTTGGCGACGTGTTACTACAACTTCATACCGTTTATTTTCATTTTGCCAACCACCGAGCGCATGGGCGCGTTTGTCAAGGGAACGGTTGACATCACCCCCACCCTGTCGGCGTTTGCTGAATTCGGTTACAACAAAAACGAAACCGAAAACTCTGCCGCGCCAACACCAGCCACCACAACGTTGCCAATTGGTCATAACAGCAACCCGTACCCATTTGCGGTCGGCATTCGTTATCGCTTCATTGACGTCGGCCCACGCTTGAACACCATCACCACCGAAAGCAAACGTTCGTTGGTTGGGTTGAAGGGCTTTGGCTTCGGTTGGGATTGGGAAACGGCTTACAACAAGAGTGAAAGTCTGAGCGAAAACTTTGGTCGCGGTTATGTCAGCGCACCAGCGCTCGCGACATTGACGTCAAACGGCATTTACAACTACATCAATCCATCCGCAAACTCGGCGGCATTGGTTGATTCGTTGCGGGCAAAACCATCACGCATTGCCAAGTCAAACCTCGACGCGTTTGACTTCAAGGCCTCACGCGAATTGATGCAGCTGCCGGCCGGTCCGCTGGGTATTGCCGTGGGTGCCGAGCAGCGCAAGGAAAAAGTGGCCGATGCGCTTGATGCCTTGAGCGTCGCTGGCAACATCGTCGGCTCGGGCGGCGCGACGGCAAATGGTAACCGCAAACTTTCGTCCTTCTTCACGGAGTTGTCCATCCCGCTGCTTAAAGGCCTCGAGGCGCAAGTTGCGCTTCGCACCGACGATTACAGCGACTTCGGACGCGCCACCAAGCCGAAGGTTGCGCTTGCCTGGAAGGCCACCCCAGACCTGTTGGCACGCATCAGCTATTCCAAGGGCTTCCGTGCACCGTCCTTGCAAGAACTGTACCTCGGACAATCGGTCTCGTTCCCATCGTTTATTGATACGCCACGTTGCACCGCCTATCGCACCGCGTTTGGTAACGCTGATCCACGTGCCACCGCTGTTTGCGGCAGTTTCCAAATTCGCACCCTTGCCGGTGGTAACCCGAGCTTGGCCGCTGAAGAATCAAAAAGCTGGAATATCGGCTTTGTTTGGGAAGCAACCAAAGACCTGACCGTGTCGCTTGACCACTACCGGATCGACCATACCCAAAAGATCCGTCGTCCGACCTTTGCCTTCCAGCTTACCAACAACATCGGTATCAATCGTGATCCCCAATCAGCCTTGGACGTGCTGGCCAATGCGCCTGGTCAACTTTGGGGTTTTGCGTCTGACACACGATTTGGCGTGCAGCAGTCGTACTTTAATTCAACCCGCCAATTGACCGAGGGTATGGATCTGGATCTTCGTTATCGCCTGAATTTTGGCGAATATGGTCGCGTAACGTTGAATTCGGCAACGACCTATGTGAAAACGTTCCTGATTCAAAATGCGCCTGGATTGGGCTTGGTTGAAACGGTAGGCACTGATTCATTCCCGCGCACCACCATGGCAAACAGTGCATTTTGGAACAAAGGTGCTTGGCAAGCCGGCGTGACCGTCCGCACCCGTAGCAAGTTCCTGCAGCCAAATGGCGTTTCACAGCGCAATGTGGCTTCCTTTACGACCGCCGATGCGCAGGTGGCTTGGACCGGTATCAAGAACCTGAGATTGTCGTTTGGTATTAACAACGTTGAAAACAAAGCGCCACCTTTCTACGATAACTCGAACGAGGGGTACGCCACTTCAACAGACAGCGCCGTGGGTCGTTATTACTACGGTCGTTTGGTTTGGGCATTCAAATAAGCTAACGACGCAATGCTTGTTGTAAGAAAGGGGCCTTCGGGCCCCTTTTTTTGTTGTCGAATGGGCGACGGAGCAGATCGGCGATGCGCAATTGCCCCCTTTGATGGCGGCTTACAAACGATGTTTTGACGACATGCCCCACCTTTACCAGCCCAAACGACGGTAATGTGACAACCTTTTTGCCGGGGTCTTCACCTCGGTATCCACCGACACAAAGCAGCACCGCATATCAATAGGCAAACACACACCCGTTGCATTTTTGCGACAAATCATTTCAATTTGTACGGTTTTTATCAAATTGGGGCTATTCTCACTACGCTTTGCCTAACTCATGACAATTTGTCGCATTGCGCTCATCATCTGCCGCACGGTTTGCGCCGTAAAAAACAAAATATCTTCCGACAAATCAAGACGTTAGGCAATTTTTCTTTCACCACCATTTATTGATGGGAGTTCACCGATGAATACTAGAACGAATAAATTGCGCTTGGCGGTACTGCAAACGCTCGGCGCAGGTGTCGCAATGGCGGTTGTTGCGCCTGTCGGCGCGCAGCAAGCTGCGGCAAAAGTTGAAAAAATTGAAGTGACCGGCTCAAACATCAAGCGTGTTGACCAAGAGGGTCCGTCCCCTGTTGTGGTCATCAAACGCGAAGATATTGAGAAGAGCGGTGCCACATCGGTTGCCGAGGTATTGCGGTCCATTACCGCGCAAAGCGGCGGCTCTTTTGAAGAGCGCACATTTGGCACGTTCGCGCCCGGTTCCGCCGGTGTTTCGTTGCGCGGCTTGGGGCAAAGTGCCACACTCGTTTTGGTTAACGGCCGTCGTGTTGCCGGTTATGGTTTTGCGCAGAACGCACAGGACGCCTTTGTTGACTTGAATTCGTTTCCGCTTGGCGCGATTGAACGCGTCGAAGTATTGAAAGACGGCGCATCAGCCATTTACGGCTCTGACGCCATTGCCGGTGTGATCAACGTCATCCTGCGCAAAGATTTCCAGGGTCTCGACTTGACCGCGTTTACCGGTGCCGCCCGCTCCAAGGCTGCCTCATCCGGTGGTATCGACGCAAAGGAATTAAAGCTGTCGATGACGGCAGGCTTTGGTGACCTTGCCAAAGACCGTTACAACGTACTCGTCAACCTCGACTACTTTAAACGCGATATTCTGTTCTTGCGCGAGCGCAAGTTTGCCGCAACCGCCGATCAACGCCTCCGTGGTGGTGTCGACAACCGCAGTCCGTCGTCGCCAACCGGTACGATCTTTAACTACACAAGCGGCCTGTACCAGGCGCTGCCTGGCTGTCCTGCTTCCGATTTGGAAATCAGCGCCGGTGGTTCGATCTGTAAATACAACTTCAACAGTGCGGCAACGTTGAGCCCGGGCGCTGAGCGCAAGGGTGTGATGGCCCGTGGCACCTATGAAATCAGCCCGACTTTGTCGGCGTTTGCGGAAGTTTCGTATAACGAATCGATTTCGGAATCACAATTTGCACCGGTACCATCCGGCACCTACTTTGCCGCTGGTTCGCCGGGTAATCCGCGTCCGGCCGACAACGTGTTTGTGTTGCGCCGCCTGATCGAATTCGGTCCGCGCCTTGAGGACATTAACGCCAAAACCACCCGTCTGTTGGGCGGCGTAAAAGGTACTAAATTCGGCTGGGATTGGGAATCTGGCTGGAGCTATAGCAAATCCGAAGTCATCGACATCAGTGGCAATCGTGTCCGTGCCGACTTGTTACGCGCAGCCATCGTCAACGGTACATTCCTGACGGGCTCGATCAACAGCCCGGCCGTCGTCAATTCGCTGCGCCTCACGCCGGATCAATTCCGTAATGGCACGTCGCGATTCCACTCACTGGATTTCAAGGCCTCGACTGAATTGATGCAATTGGCGGGCGGCCCGATGGGATTGGCTGTTGGCGCAGAAAGCCGTTCACAATCGATTGCCGACGTACCGGATCCGCGTGTTGTCGCCGGCTTGTCATCGCGGGAAACGGCGACAAGAGCGTCGGGCGGCCGTACCGAATGGTCGATCTATAGTGAGATCAATGCGCCGTTTGCCAAGGGTTGGGAAGCGCAAGTGGCCATCCGTCACGACGATTACAAGGGCACGGGTTCGACAACAAAGCCAAAGTTTGGTATCAGCTGGCGTCCGACCTCTTCACTGTTGCTGCGCGGTTCGTACTCTGAGGGTTTCCGCGCGCCTGGCCTGCAAGAGCTTTATCTGGGCACAACCGTATCGCAGGTCACGATTGTTGACGGCCCGCGTTGCCGTGCAGGCGTTGCCGCTGCTTGCGGTGCGACACAGACCAATGCACAGCTTGGCGGCAACATTAATTTGAAGCCGGAAGAGTCAAAAAGTTATAACGTTGGTTTTGTTTGGGATGTGAATAAGGATTTTGCGGCCGGACTTGACTGGTATCGCATCAAACAGACCAACAAGATCGCATCAAACGCACAGTTTGTTGTGGATAACGAAACCAGCCCGCCTCCTGGCGCAAGCGTTCGTCGTGCAGCCTCACCTGGTGCTGGTGTTCCGGGCCGGATCTCCCTGATTATTTCGCCATATATTAACGTGGCAAGCCAGGAAGTTCAGGGTATGGACCTCGATCTTACCTACCGTATCAGCTTGGGTGATTTTGGCAAATTGGTGCTGTCGTCATCTACCGCCTACTATAGCTACCTGAAACAAGCGTCTGCGCCTAGCTCGCCTGCCAACAACGTTATTGGGCAGGGCGGACAAGGAACCAGCTATCCACGTGTACGTAACCGCGCAAGTGCCGAGTGGACCAAAGGCAACTGGGCGAATAACCTCGTGATGTACTACGATCGTGCATACAAGGAAACCGACGTCGTGCGTGCGGCCGGTAATCCAAATGCCATTCGTGAGGTTGCACCGTTCACAACCTACGACTTGCAGACCGCCTACACCGGCTTCAAGAACCTCAAGGTGTTGGGTGGTATTCGCAATCTGATGGATAAAGAGCCTCCGTTCAAAGCCAACGCAACCGAAGGCTATGATGTGGAGCGTGACAATCCACGTGGACGTTTCTTCTACGTGCAGGCTAACTACTCGTTCAAGTAACCTGAACAACACAGTTAAACAAAAAGGGCCGCAAGGCCCTTTTTGTTTTTGGTCGGGCTGTTTTAACTGGTGCGGATTGCCCTACCGCAATTGAAATGGCGGCTCGATGTCAACTCAATCCGGTTTCAACGACCGGCAACCGATTGCCACCAACCGCCACAATTCATGACATGCCCGCTGGTCTACAGCTCTGCAATGGTGCGTGCCCTCGCGCGCCATTGTTCGGCGATCTTGCCGCCGTTTGACGTTGCCACGGACCGTGCGGTGTCGTCAATAAAAATCGCCATGTCAGCGGGCGATCGAACACCGTCCAGCTGCGTCGATAACATCATTGCACGCATACCCAGCGTTTCCGCCAACATCGCGCCAATCCGCGTTTTTAGTACCGCAATATCCACTTGAGCTTTTCCGGCAGGCGGGCGCGGCGGTGCATTCTCCGTTTGATCAGCAGGCCCTTTTGCCGGCGCACCAGCGGCAGCTGCCGGCGCAATTTCGTCGGCAGATTCGCCGGCAACTGCGGCGATGAATCCGGACCTTGCCAATTCATCCAACTGCACTTCCAATTGCGCGGCCATATTGCCGGCTTGCTCAAGTAATTCGTCAAACGTTCGTTGACCATCAACCATGAACAGGATGGCGCGCAATCGTCCCGGCAGTTTGCAGGTGCGTTTTTCGATTTCCTCAAGCCCTTTTGGCGTCTTGATCAATACCGATTCGGGCAGGATGGGGTTGTTCATCATCATTCTTCGATTTACAAAGGTTAAATTCTGACATCAATTGTGTCAGACATTGGCGCCACGAGGCACGAATCTTTCGGTTGTCGGCGGGCTATCACATGCAATTGACCGTGCATACGCTGTCAAGGCGCAAACGTATTCTGAAATACACAATTTCGAATAACCGGCGATCACCCTCGGCCTCCACCGGTTGGTTCACAATGCACCAAACGCCGGGTGATCCGGGCGTTTATTGCCGACGTTCCCAAAACGACTTCGGTTGGTTTATACTTCCCACCGGTCGTGTTCGTCGCAGCATCCCCCCCCCGTTGTCCGGCAGGCCGCTTACCTCGGCAATTTTTGTTCTATCGCTTGCAGCCGCATATGCACGGCTATATTGGAGATTCTATGCAGATGATTCTTGCTCGTATGATGGTTTGTATTGCGTTCTTTGGCTTGGGCAGCATGAGCGTATCGATCACCGCACAAACCCCGGCCGCGACACCCGCCGCCGCACCCGCCGACGCCAAACCCGCTGACGCAACACCAGCCCCGGCCGCCGCACCAGCCAAAGCGCCTGCCAAAAAGCTTACCGCCGCAGAAGAAAATCCATTCGGCCTTGCCGCGATGCTGGAGCACGGCGATATGGTCTCCAAGATCACCCTCTTCATCATGGTGGTGATGTCGATGGGCAGCTGGTACATCATTTTCACCAAGCTCTATGAGGGTAGCAAAATCACCCGCGAAGCCAAGGCGGCCGATGCCACATTTTGGGCGGCAGGCAGCGTGCGTGCCGGCGCCGATGCGCTCAAGGAAGACAGCCCGTTCCGGTTTGTTGCTGAAAAAGGTATTGAAGCGACCCAAAAACACACCGGCTTGTTGGGACAAATTGATTTGTCGACCTGGGTAACAATGGGTATCAGCCGTGCGATCGATAACGTGCAAAGCCGTATGGGTGATGGCATGGCGTTCCTGGCGACCGTTGGTTCGACCGCCCCCTTTGTCGGTTTGTTTGGTACCGTCTGGGGCATATACAACGCGCTGGTAAAAATTGGTGTCTCCGGGCAGGCGTCAATTGACAAAGTGGCCGGCCCGGTTGGCGAGGCGCTCATCATGACCGCAATTGGTCTGGCGGTTGCCGTGCCTGCCGTGCTTGGATATAACTTCATCGTCCGCAAAAACAAAACCAGCATGGACGCCGTTCGCGCGTTTGGTGCCGACGTTCATGCGGTATTGGTCGCGTCTGCAAACCTCAAGAAGTAAGGCGCCAACATGGGCATGCAGATTGGTTCTTCCGAAGGCGATGAGGAACTGAACTCAACCATCAACACCACGCCGCTGGTTGACGTGATGTTGGTGTTGTTGATTATTTTCCTGATTACAATTCCGGTCGTGACAACCTCGGTGAAGGTGACGTTGCCGCTTGAAAAAAATGCGCTGCGTGAAACCAAGCCGGAAAATATTGTCCTGTCGGTCGGCGTCGATGGCCGGCTGTTTTATTACGACGCCGCGGTCAAGAGTTCTGAGGACTTGAAGGAAAAACTTCGCCGTGCCCGTGACGACGCAAAACGGGCCGACAAGCCACAACCTGAAATACATATTCGTGGTGATGCAAACACACCGTATGAACCGATCGGTCGTGCAATTCTGGCGATTCAGGAAGTCGGCTTGACCAAGGTTTCATTTGTCACCGACCCTACAACCAACTAGTCAGACGGGGCGGGCATCGTTGCCTGTCCTGCAATGAACCCGGAGAAACACCATGGGGATGAATGTAGGCCCAAGTAGCGGTTCGGCAGATCCAGAACCGATGATGGATATCAACACCACGCCGCTGATCGACGTGATGTTGGTATTGATCATCATGTTGATCATTACCATTCCGATTCAATTGCATTCGGTAAACATGGAAATGCCTGTTGGCACGCCGCCGACTGCAGATAAACCACAGGAAGTCAGGGTCGATATCGACAAATCCGGATTAATTTACTGGAATGGCGTCGTCGTTGACCGTGAAACGCTGGATGCAAACATGGTTGAAACGGCAAAAATTTCACCGCAGCCTAATTTGTTGATTCGACCGGATAAGGCAGCCAAATACGACAATGTGGCGTTTGTCCTCGCCAACTCGCAACGGCGCGGGCTGAACAAATTGGCAATTATCGGCAGCGAGCAGTACCGCTGATCGTTTTTTTGAATAGCAACGTCATTCGGCGGTTTCGCGGGCATCCGGCAAGACCGAAGCGCAAAGAATCAATGGTGGAGACCAGTTCATGAGTTCGGCCAATTTAGAAACAGAAGGTATGATCGTGATGTCCGGCTGGGCGCAAAAGCAGCGCAACCCGCGCAAGCATCTGGCTGGCATTATTTTTGTTGTCGGCATCCACGCCCTGGTGCTGTGGATGATCCTGACCGGTGCCGGGCAGACGTTTATGAAAAAAGTGGTGCCCAAGTCGATTGTCGAGGTGATCCTGCCACCTGAGCCGCCACCACCACCACCACCACCGCCAAAAGTGCAGCCCAAGCTCGATACGCCGCCGCCGCCGCCGGACACCTACGTTCCGCCGCCTGAAGTGGCACCGACGGTGACATCCAATGCGCCGGTGATTACGGCCACTTCGGTGGCGCCGCCGCCGCAGGCCGTTTATGTGCCGGCGCCGCCAGCACCAGCCCGACCGGCCGGTCCGCGTGGCTTCGGCTCGATTACAAACCGTAAGGATTGTGTTGCGGCATTCCAGGCGTCATTCCCGCGCGAAGCACGCCGCGGTGGTCAGGAGGGCTCGGTAACGCTTGCGGTCACGGTTGGTCCGGATGGCAAGGCAACCGGTGTGGAGGTGGTGAATTCCAATCCACGCCGCGTGTTTGATCGGGCGGCGATGGGTGTGATCAGCGCCGGCTCCTGCAGGTTTGAGACTGACACCGCCGGCTATACCGCACAACTCGCCATTTCGTACAAGTTGTCCGGCGAAGGTGAAGAGTAATTTGACTTATTTGTCGGCAAAAAACCCCGCTGCGGCGGGGTTTTTTGTGTCGCCCGGACGGCGCCGCGAGGCTGGCGGGGAGAAGCACCGTCGTAGCCACCATCCCAACCGATCGTCCATCAAAAAGTGGCCATGAATCCGACCGCATTCGATTCAGAGAGGGTTGCAGCCCTGCCGGTACGTCGGGGCATTTGTTTTTTCTTTACCGGCCTGTCAGGATCCGGAAAAACGTCGATCGCCAACGCGCTTGATACGGCGATCCGACAGACACATCAACGCCCGACCACCCTGCTTGATGGTGATGTGGTGCGAACCCACCTGTCAAGCGATCTGGGGTTCTCACGCGAACACCGCGACCTGAACATCCGCCGCATTGGATTTGTCGCTGCCGAGGTTGTTAAACACGGCGGCATTGTCATTTCTGCCGCAATTGCGCCATACGATTCAGCGCGACGCGCCGCGCGCGCCTTGGTTGAGCAACACGGGCGATTTGTGTTGGTGCATCTGGCAACGCCGCTGTCAATTTGTGAACAGCGCGACGTCAAGGGGCTGTATGCCAAAGCGCGTCGCGGAGAGATCAAAACGTTTACCGGCATTTCCGACCCTTATGAAGCGCCTGTCGATGCGGAAATTACCATCGACACAACGGCAATTTCGATTGCTGATGCCGTGCAACAATTGATGCCGTGTGTCGACCCGTCATATTTACCGAACAACCGCGCGTAGTTCATCAAGTCGAATTTCCGCATGCGAGCACCCCGCGTATTTGATGTTTTTAATGGCGATGCCGATGGCATTATTGCCAGGCATCAATACCGGCTGGCCCATCCATGCGCGTCAACACTGATCACCGGCGTCAAGCGCGATATTGCCCTGCTCGAGTCGCCGGCCGACAATGCCGACATTACGGTTGGCGATCAGTTTTTTGTGTTTGACGTTTCGTATGATGCCAATCACCGCGCCGCCGCCGCGTTACTCGACCGCAGGGTCGGAATCACCTGGTTCGATCATCATCGCGCCGACAAACTCGCGCCGCACCCTGCTCTCAAAACACATATTGATACCGCAGCGGATCGTTGCACCAGCCTCATTGTCGACGGGTTGTTGGGAAAGACATTCCACCATTGGGCGATTGCGGCCGCATATGGCGACAATCTTGTCGGGCTGGCTGACCGGCTGGCGAATCAAGCAGGCATATCGGCCGGCCAACGCGACGTGTTGCAACAGCTCGGCGAGCTCATCAACTACAACGCCTATGGCGAATGTGTTGACGATCTGCATATTGCGCCGGCCATTCTCGCGACGAATATGGCGCCCTATACAAGTCCGTTTGACTTCATTGCCGGCGATGCGGCGTTTAAAACGTTGGCAGGCGGTTTTGCCGACGACATCGCCCAAACAGACAACATCAAACCTGAATACGTTGACGACCATGTAGCGGCATTTATCCTGCCAGACGCAGCATGGGCGAGGCGGATTTCCGGGACGTTTGCGAATCAATGCGCGCTTGGGTCTGCCGATCGGGCGCATGTGATTGCAACCTGCAATCGATCTGGCACGTACACCGTCAGCATTCGCGCGCCCATCAACAATCCGCAGTTTGCCGACCAGGTGGCGATTGCATTTGGCGGCGGCGGACGCAAGGCCGCGGCCGGCATCGACCGGCTTGCGGCGAACGAACTAGCCGCCGTGATGCAGAAGATGCGATCGGTCTACACAACTTCCTGAAACGTCATTGATTCCCACCAAGCGCCTCAATCAACGGTCCCAGATGCTTCTCGTAATGTTTCCAGCGCTTGACTGATTGTGTGTAAATCGGCCGGCGGACCTGGTCATAACTTGGCGTGTTGACGGTACGTTTGGCGTCGAAGAATGATAAACAGGCATCGTTCCACGGCAGTCCGACAAAGTCGATCAGTTTGCGCGACCAAGCCTCTTGGTCGGCAACCAAATCTTCATATTGAATTTCCAACATCGGCACCCGTAATGTCGCGCGCCAATGCGCCATCAGCCGTTCGTATTGCCGGTAATACCGGCCGAGTGCGGCCAGATCGCTGGCGTAGGGATGGTGTGTATTGAAGTGCTGGAAATAGATCGACAGACAAGTGTCGATCGGATCGCGGCGGCAATGGATGATGCGGGCACCCGGCAATATTTGTGCGATCAAGCCGAGACAAATAAAATTGTGCGGCATCTTGTCGGTGACGCGTAATGCATCACCGCCAAGTTGTTGCAAATGTTCCAGTTGCTTGCTGCCGAGCATCTCCATCATCGCGGCGGTAACGTCCGCCGCACCTTCCGGGAACGCGGCCGCACCGGTATAACGGTCAAAATTTGTCATCAGGTGGTTGACCGCGGTCAGTTCGCCGGCACCATGCGCCTGCGGGTGGCTTGCAATGATTTGTTCGACGAGGCTGGTGCCTGAACGCGGCATGCCGACAACAAACACCGGCAACGACGCTTGATTGCCCGCGTACGGCAGAGCCGGCAGCCGGTCGGCTTGGTAGGTTGATTCAATGCGCGCAAAAAAGCCGGCGTTGCCAGCGGCATCAAACGGCTTTCGTTCAAGCGCATTGCCGGCATCAAAACTTGCAAATGCGGCGTCATACTGCTTCAACTCATCCAACAATTTTCCGATGGCAAAATAAAGATCGCAGCGCCAGTGCCGATTTTGTTCATCGGCCACGCGCGCTTGCATACGCGCGACGGAAAGCTGTTTTTGTTCCGGGGTTTTTGCCAGTTGTGAATCCGCAAGCAACACCAGTGAATGCGGCGTTTCGACGCCGAGCGCCGGCTGCAAGACCATCCTTGCCTCGTCGAATCGACCCTCGCGCTCAAGTACTGTCGCGTAGCCCGCCATGGCCTCCTGATAACCGGGGTCAACGTCGAGTGCGCGCCGGTATCGGTCAATCGCTTCACCGGTCTTGCCCTCGCTGAACTTTAACCAGCCATATGCGTAATGCAATCGTGCATCGTTGGGTTGCAGCGCCTCCGCCTTGGCGTAAACCGCATAAGCCTGTTGATAATCGCCGCCGTTGGCGGCGATTTGCGACAGCAGATGCCCCAGTGCAAGGTGCAGATCGTAAAAATCCGGCGCCTCGGCCAATGCTTGTTCATACAGATGCTTTGCCGCGCCAACGTCACCGCGTCCGGCAAGAATACGTCCCAGCCGCAGATGGCTGTCGGTGAACTTGGGTGCGTAGTGTATGCCGCGTGAAAATGCCGCCACCGCGGCGGTCTCGTCGTTGCGTGTTTCAGCACACAGCCCGAGTGAATGCCACGCCCGACCGCTCGATGGATCGAGTTCAACGGCACGCGACAGGATACGTTCGGCCTCGTCAAATCTCGCCTGGTGCAGATATGCCAGGCCGAGATTCAATGCACCGGCCGCCAACGATGGCGCTTCGCGGACGGCCTCCTCAAGCACCTCGATTGCGCGCAGCCCGTCACCGTTTTCCAGATACAGCAGACCGAGATTTGATTTGGCCTGCGGATAAGCACCACCCTTGAGAACCAACTGGTATTGGCCGATTGCCTCGACCGAGCGGCGCTGCTCCTGCAGCAGCACGCCGAAGTTATACCGTGCTTCGCGGTTTTCGGGCTGGATATCGAGCACCTTGACCAGCGCCTTTTCCATACCGGCAGGCGTGCCACATTCAGCCTCCAAAGAGGCCAGCATGTACCAGGCTTCCGCATCCTGCTTCAGCGGCGCGTAGGCGCGGGCGATGGCCAGCGCCTCGAGGCTGCGTCCACTTTGCGCGGCATCAATCATAGACTGCCGCGAGATCACCGGGGTACCTGCCGTCGTCATGACAGTTTTCCGTGGCAGTGTTTAAAACGCAGACCGGAACCGCACGGACAGTCGTCATTGCGGCCGGTTGCGCCAAACAGGTCTGGCGAAGCCGGTTCGGCATAACCAACATTGGTGTGGTGCGTCGCCACATATTGTTTGATGTGCTGGTATTGCTTCACTACCGCGTCGACATACGGCGCCATTGCCGCCTCGTTTTTCCGCCACTTGTCATTTTCGGGCGCCGTCAGGGTAAGACGCGAGTGTGGCAGTGGTGCCGCCGTCCGCGCGGAAAGTCCGGTATCAAACGGAATGTCGGCAAACGCGGCAATCCGGCTGGTCCACAATTTGGGGTCCGCCAGAAAGTCAGCGTAGTCGAGCGCCATCCAGCGGTCCCGGTCAACCGATGTCATATCATCAACAATAAATTCATTGGCGCGCCGCCACTGAAACGCGGCAATTTCGGCAAGCGGTCTACCGGCCATTTGCCGCCAGCCCGGCGGCAACAGAAACGACCACGGGCCATTCCAACCTGGCAGCGCGGGATACGTCACCCAGCTGCCGTGGTTCCAGCTTTCCATGATTGACGATATTGCCGCACGCGGCTCGCGGTAGAGGAATACATAACGTGCATCCGGAAACAACCGTTCCAAAAACGGGATGCGCAGCGCGTTCTTCGGCGTCTTTTCCAGCAACCGTACAATTGCGTCAGGTTGCGGCGCCCGGCCGTTGACATCGCGCGCCAACTCACCAAATCGCGCGTATAGATTGGTGGCGACATCGTCATTCACGTGTGATTGATCAAGCCGGTTTGAATCGATCTCCCCGCTGGCGGGATTTAGTTGCGGCAATGCCTCAATAATGCGATGACTTTCGCCGCCGATGGTGACAAGCGTGTTTGACTGTTGCAGCGTTTCAAACAGCAGTGTACTGCCGGACCGCGGGGCCGACAGAATGATGAGCGGACGATCGAAACGTGTGCGGCTCATATTTGCGCCGGTTGATTTTGCGGATGGCGAATTCAATTTCCGCCCGGCATGGACGCCCTCCTCCGTGGCCGAAAAAAAACCCGGGTTCTTTGTTGTGTTTGTCATCACCTGTTGCGGTGCCACATCCAGCGGCAACGCCAGACACGGCAACACCACCCGCCCCATCAGCGCCGGGGTGGCCGGCGAATCATTGCTCGCCAGGCGCAATTTCTTGCCCACAATTGCGCCGGCAATCGTCTGGCGAAGCGCCTGATAACGCGGCCACTGCCCGCGCTCGGCACCGTATTGTGACCAGGTATCACGCCAATCGGCCACAAACCGCCGTGCAGCCGCGACGTAAGCTTGACTGGTTGGTTGGTCGTTGTCGCCGCGTGTGGTTGCCGCCATCAGATCCGCCAGAAAGTCTTCGACCAGAAACGTCATTTCAGCCGGCGGCATGACACTCGCCATGTTGAATTTTTCCGTCGCCAGTTGCGGCCGACCGGCGGGATCAAATGGTATCGGTCGCAGTGCCATCCCGGCGTTGGCGGCAAACGGGTCGATGCCATTTCTGACCAGGTCCCAAAAAGACGCTGATCCGGTGGTGTCGGCGACCAGATGGACACGCAACTTGTCGGTCGGGTTGATCACCCAATGGCGGCGCCAATTGTCAAATATCCACGCCTCACCGGCTGCCATGTGAACATCGCGGTCCTCACAATGAAATCTCACTTCCGGGTAGGTCAGAATCGGAATATGCACCCGCACCCGGTAGAACCAATGATGATTGACGTCGCTATGCGCCGGCACCTCGGAATGTGGTCCCAATCCCATCAAACGTGATCGGCCAAAAACAGTGTTGAGTGACCCCAGCACCTGCTGGATATACGGCGAACGCAACAGGTGTGGTGTCGGCTGCATCGCGCCGCCCATGTCATCGTTTTCGCCACCATCGGCCGAAATCAACCGCACCGCGCCGTTGCCCTGAAATCCGGTCGGATGCTTTACCCAGGCGGAATCTGGCAGCGCGGCCACCTCGGCAGCCAATCGCTCGCTGTCGAATTGCAGTGGTAGTTTGATAAATTGGCTGGGAAGTCTCATCGGTTTGACCATTGGCCGTCACCCCGGCGGCAGCGTGTTGATGTGCGCCCGCGGGCATTGGCAGCGGTAAAATAGAAATTATACGATTCTGCGTCCCAATTCCCCCCGTTCAAAATTCTCCCCCGCGCCGACGCCATGTCTACTTTCGCCGAAAACCCTGCCGACCGGACCTACCACGATCTGATGCGTCACGTGCTTGAACACGGCGCCGACAAATCCGATCGCACCGGCACCGGCACAAGATCCGTATTTGGTTATCAGATGCGGTTTGACTTGGCGCGCGGCTTTCCGCTGTTGACGACCAAAAAATTGCATCTGCGGTCGATCATTCACGAGCTGCTGTGGTTTTTGAAAGGTGACACCAATATCGCCTATTTGCGCGACAACAAGGTCACCATCTGGGACGAATGGGCTGATGAGAAGGGTGATCTGGGGCCGGTGTATGGTTTCCAATGGCGCGCCTGGCCAACCCCCGACGGCAAACATATTGACCAGATCAACGATGTGATCGCACAACTCAAAACCAATCCGGATTCGCGCCGCATGATTGTCTCGGCGTGGAATGTTGCCGATATTCCCAAGATGGCGCTGGCGCCGTGTCACGCATTTTTCCAGTTCTACGTGGCCAACGGCACCTTGTCGTGTCAGCTGTACCAGCGCAGCGCTGATATCTTTCTGGGCGTGCCGTTTAATATTGCCTCGTATGCCCTGCTGACCATGATGGTGGCGCAGGCATGCGGCCTGAAGGTGGGTGAATTTGTGCATACCCTCGGCGATGCCCATCTGTATTCAAATCACCTCGATCAGGCACACGAACAATTGGCCCGCACATCACGCACCATGCCGACCATGTCGCTGAACCCCGCGATCAAATCGGTGTTTGATTTCACCTTTGAAGATTTCACACTCAATGGCTACGATCCGCACCCTGCGATCAAGGCACCGATCGCGGTATGAAAACGCCGCCCCGGTTGAATCTGATTGTTGCCGTCGCCAGGAACAATGTCATCGGCCTTGGCGGGAAAATGCCATGGCATCTACCCGCCGAGTTGGCGTATTTCAAACAGATCACGACCGGGCATCCGATCATCATGGGGCGCAAGACATTTGAGTCGATCGGTCGCCCGCTACCGGGCCGGCGCAATATTGTGGTGACCCACAACCGCCAATGGCAGCATCAGGGTGTCGACGTCGTGCATTCATTGGCAGAGGCCATTGCGCGGGTCGATGCCACCAACGATACCGCCGCGTTTGTGATTGGCGGCGCAACGTTGTATGTTGAGGCACTGGACCACGCGGACCAAATCTATCTGACCACAATTGACGCGGATATCAGCGGTGATACGTATTTTCCCGCGCTGCCAATGGACGTCTGGCAGGAAACGTCGCGCGCGCATCGATCACGCGACGAAAAAAATCCCTACGATGTTGATTTTATTGTCCTCAAGCGCCGTTCAGATTAGCGCAGGCAGAATTTGAAACTCGCCATTTGACGGCGTGTTTCAATGATTTTTGCCTGAAAACACCCGCCGAATGGCGGGTTTCAATTTTGTGCCGGCAACGCCAACAACGGATCAGTACTCACCCGCACCGGAAAATTGCGGCTGGTAGTTGTCGCGCCAGCCGCGCGGCGGCGGGGCCGGCATCATGTTGGATGCATCGTAGTCGAAGCTGATGTTGTCCGCGCCCAGCCATTCGGTAAGTGCATCGACCAGTGTCTCCGTCACCCTCACCCGCCAGGCATCAGGCAACAAAACCGGTATTTCGGCATCACCGTTGTTGTAGGCAATTTTCACCGCAGCGGCATCGCGTTCACCTGGTGCCAGATGCGGCGACAACACGCGCCGCAATTTGGCGCCATCGGCCCGGCCATTCATGGTCAGTGTGATTTGGCGGATAAATTTGCGTGCCTCGTCGATCGAAATCACATCATCCGCGACCACCCGGTTGCCGCCGGAAAAATCGTCGTGTGAAACGCGGCCGCGCACAATCAGCGGCTGGTCGTCGACTATCAGCTGGCGGCGTTTGTCGAAGATCTCGCTGTATGCCACCACCTCGGCGCGCGCGCTGCCGTCATCCAGCGTCATGACACACATGCGACCACGTTTGCCGTTGCGCACCCGTTGTTCGTAGAGAATTCCCGCCATCAGGATCGATTCATTTTTCGGCTGCAAATCTGCCAGCAATGCCTTGGCAAATTGGCGGATTTCACGCGCGTAGGTGGTGAACGGGTGACCTGACAAATAAAAACCAAGTGAAATTTTTTCGTTGTTGAGTCGCTCGCGCTCAGACCACATCGGCACCGACACTAACATCAGTGCGCCGCCCGATTCGGGTGTGGCGTCGCCAAATAGATTCACCTGCTGTGCGTCACGCTCGGCTTTATCGGCGAGTTCGACGGCTTGTGGCAACGAGGCAATCAACGCCGCCCGGTTGGGCTCGAGCATGTCAAACGCACCGACCCGGATCAACGCCTCCATCGCGCGGCGGTTAACACGGCTGCGGTCGACACGTTTGACAAAATCGAGCAGGTCGCGGTAGGGGTTACCATCTTTTCGTGCTGCCTCAATTGCCTCGATGGCCGATCGGCCGGTTCCCTTGACGGCACCGAGTCCATAACGGATGGTGCGCTCGTCGGTGGGGAAAAACCGGTAGGTGCCGACATTGATGTCAGGCGCGAGCAGAGTCAGGCCGATGGCGCGCGCGTCGTCGGCAATCTGCTGCACCTTGTCGGTGAAGTCCATGATGCAGCTCATATTGGCCGCCATAAACGCCGCCGGAAAATGCGCCTTCAGATACGCGGTATGAAACGCCACCAGCGAGTACGCTGCCGAATGGGATTTGTTGAATCCGTAACCGGCAAACTTTTCCATGAAGTCAAATAACGCATTGGCGACACTTGCCTTGACGCCGTTCTTTTGCGCACCTTCATTAAAGATGTCGCGGTGCTGCGCCATTTCTTCGGGTTTTTTCTTGCCCATCGCCCGACGCAACAAATCCGCGCCGCCAAGCGAGTAGCCGCCGATCACCTGGGCGATTTGCATCACCTGCTCTTGATACACCATGATGCCGCAAGTCGGTGACAACAACGGCTCGACACGCGGATCGAGATACGTCACCACTTCCTGCCCGGTCTTGCGGCGGATGTAATCGGGGATCAGTTCCATCGGGCCGGGTCGGTACAACGCATTGAGTGCCGTCAGGTCTTCGACCGAGGTGGGTTTGGCCTGCTTGATCAGGTCACGCATGCCGCGACTTTCAAACTGGAAAATCGCCGTGGTGCTGCCGCGCGCAAAAACGTCGTAGGACGGCTTGTCGTCGAGTGGGATTGTCTGCAGATCGAAGTTGCTGTTTTCAGGATGCAGCGGGTCGTGACGGATCAATGTCAGCGCCTCTTCGATGATGGTCAATGTCGTCAACCCCAGGAAGTCGAATTTGACCAACCCGACGGCTTCGACATCGTCCTTGTCGTACTGGCTGATGAACGATTCGGAACCGTCGGCCACATAAAGCGGCGTGAAGTCGGTCAACGGCCCCGGCGCAATCAACACGCCGCCGGCGTGCATACCGACGTTACGGGCAATGCCTTCGAGCTTTAACGCCAGCGTCATCAATTCGGCAACTTCTTCCTCGGCCTTGATACGCTCATTAAATTGCGCCTCTTGTTTGATCGCCTCGCTTAAGGTGATGCCCAACTGATTCGGAATCAGCTTGGCGATGCCGTCAACATGGTTGTAACCCATGCCCAACACGCGGCCAACGTCGCGGATCACCGCCTTGGCGGCCATGGTGCCAAAGGTGGCGATTTGTGAGACTGAGTCGTGGCCGTATTTGTTTTTGACGTACTCGATCACACGATCGCGGCCCTCCTGGCAAAAGTCGATATCAAAGTCGGGCATCGAAACACGTTCGGGATTGAGAAAGCGCTCGAACAATAAATCGTATTGCAACGGATCAAGATCGGTGATGCCAAGTGAATACGCCACCAGTGATCCCGCGCCCGAACCCCGTCCGGGCCCCACCGGCACACCATTGTTTTTTGCCCAGCCGATAAAGTCGGCCACGATCAGAAAGTAACCCGGGAAACCCATGTGGATGATGGTTTTTACCTCAAACTCAAGCCGCGCCGTGTATTTCGGCCGCACCGTATCGCGCTGCAACGTGTCGGGAAACAACATCAACAGACGCTTTTCCAATCCGGCCCTGGCCGTATCGAGCAAATACGCGTCAACCGATTCGCCATTCGGCGTCGGGAAATTTGGCAACCGCGATTTGCCGAGTGAAAATTCAAAATGGCAGCGTCGGGCAATTTCAACGGCGTTTTCGATCGCCTCTGGTAAATCGGCAAACAGCGCGACCATCTCGGCAGGCGACTTGAAATATTGCTCCCCGGTAAAGTCGGCGCTGCGGCGCTTGTCGCCAAGTACTTCACCACGCGCAATACACACCCGTGCCTCGTGTGCCTTGAAATCATCACGCTCGGTAAACTGCACCGGGTGGGTCGCCACCACCGGCAGATCAATCACGCCCGCCAGATTGAGCGCGGCGGCAATATAGGCTTCATCACTGTCGCGACCGGCGCGTTGCAGCTCGATGTAAAACGCGCCTTTAAAATCGTCGGCCCATGCATTGGCAAGCGTCATGGCACGTTTGGTATCAGACTGCAGCAACGCCTGGCCGATATCGCCGGAGGCCGCGCCCGACAGGGCAATCAGGCCGTCGGTGGCGGGGGCTTTCAGCCATTCACGGCGAATCTCGGCGTGACCGCGCCACATGTTTTCACGATATGCGCGTGTCAGCAGTTGGCACAGCTTGAGATAGCCGGCTTCGTTGCGGCACAGCAGCAGCAAGCGTGATGATTGGTCGCGGTTTTTTTGGTTCTCAATGACCACTTCACAACCAATGATGGGCTGCACACCGCGGCCGCGCGCACGCTGGAAAAACTTGACGGCACCAAACAAATTGCCGATATCGGTAATGGCCAGCGCCGGCATCTTGCTGGCGGCGGCTTTTGCCACGGCGTCGTCAATCCGAACAATACCATCGGTGATGGAAAATTCGGAGTGCATCCGCAGGTGAACAAAGCGGGCTGCGGGCGCTGCGGAAGAGGGATTGGGTGAACTCATTGGCGACTAGCATGAACAGGGATCAATTTTAACATTGACGACCGTCCGTCCCGGCGCAAACCGCGGTTATTGTTCTAACCGCTCAGGGGTGTGCCCGTGCGTGGTTCGCAATTTCCTCTGCCAACCGCGGCCAGAAAATTTCCGGCAAATCATGGCCCATACCTTCAAGGATCAGCGCATTTGCCTGACCACCACCCTCGCGGATGACACGGGCGGTCTCAAGCCCGGCGGCATACGGGACAAGTTCGTCCTCGTCGCCATGAATCACCAGTGTCGGCACCTTGATCTGACGGACGATATCGGTGCGATCATCACTGGCGGCGATGGCCATCAATTGGCGCGCCGCGCCGTCTGGATTGCTGGCACGCAACACATGACGTTCACAAAATGCACGCAACGTCGGCTCATCCATCGGGTGTGAACGGCTGCCAATGATACGAATGACCTTGGCCATACGCTGGATCGCCCCTTCGATGTCGCCCGGCTTTGCCGGCGGTGTCAACAGTGCCTTCATTGCGCGCCAAGACGCCTTTGGCAGGCTGCGGCGACCGGTGGTGGACATGATCGACGTCAGGCTGGCAATGCGCGCCGGCACCGAGGCGGCAAGATTCTGCGCGATCATGCCACCCATGCTGGCGCCAACAATATGCACGCGCGGCAATTCGAGCGCGGCAATCAGCGCCGCGGTATCCGCCGCCATATCATCGATCCGATACTGCGCCTTGATCGGCATGCGCATCATGAACTTGGCGTATTCAAGCGGAACATTCGGCCGACCCAGATGATTGAGCTGGGTCGACAAACCGACATCCCGATTGTCGAATCGAATAACGCGAAACCCCTGATCGGCGAGCATTTTGCAAAATCCGTCAGGCCAAAGAATCATTTGCACGGCCAGCCCCATGACCAACACGATCGGCGGGTCAGTTTCGCGACCGATCGATTCGTAGTGCAGATTCAGGCCGTTTGCGGCGATCTCTGGCATGGGGCTATTTGATTTTGGCGTGCGTGAGGACGCGCGTCAAAACCAACTATCCTCGGCACGCGAAGTATCGCGATAAAAATATTGCCGCCAGCCGCTGCGGTCAAATTTTTTCCATCCGCCCTCGGCCTGGGCGAGCCGGTCGGCCACGGCATAAAGCGAAATGGGATTCAGCCCCATACCGACGTGGCTGGCAATCACCTCAATATTTTCGGCATACGCAGATTCATCCTGATGTGAAAGTTGCCACGCCACCACACCGTCGGAGCGAGAATAAATCGACGTGGTCGGCACCGGTGGGGCCTGCTTCACCCGCGCCAGCAGTTCGGGATTGTTGAGTTTGTGACCGCTGGCGTATTGATAATAGCGCCAGGCGTTGGTGGCTTTGGGATCGCCCGCAAATGGTGTGCCGAGTGTTGTCACC
>JANPDI010000177.1:0-14915 GCA_031431435.1 Burkholderiales bacterium | reverse complement strand
GGGCGCGGTGTCGGCGGCATTTGGAATAACGGCGGCACGCTCAATCTGGACGCGTCAACCAACACAACACTGAGCACCGGTAATACGGGTGGCGCAGGTTCTGGGGGTTCACAAGGCCCCTTCCCCCCCGGTGCAAACGGCGCAGCAACAAACACCGTCATCACCACTGGCGGCGGCGGCACACAAAACACCAACTACATACCCCCCACCCCTCCCACCATCACCAACGCCACCTACAACGCCAGCACCGGCGCTCTCATTGTGACGGCAGCAAATATGGTCACAGGCGACACGATTGACGTGACCAAGCTTTCGGTCACGGGGCAGGGCGGCTTAACCTATACGCTGACCTCATCCAACGTCACCGCCAGCAGCGCGACTGCATTTGCCGTGACGCTTAATGCCACAGACCGGATTGCTGTAAACGGACTTTTGAACCTAAATGGTACGAGCGCGGTAGATACCACCGCTTTTAACCTTGCCGCTGCCGCCAATTGGAATACGACGACGGCTTCGACCGCCGATTTGACCGGCAACGCCGTCACCGCCAGCAGCGTCACCGCCCCCACGATTACGAGTGCCACGTATGACGCCATCAGCAACGTGCTCACCGTGACCGGCACAAATCTGGTCAGAACCGTCGGTACGACCAACGACATCACCGTCTCCAAACTCACCCTGACAGGCGAAGGCGGCAGCACCGTCGCCTTGACCAGCACGGACGTGGAGATCACCAGTGCGACTTCGTTTAGCGTCACCCTCAACGCCACCGACCGAGCCGCTTTCAATCTGATTGCCAACAAAAACAACACTAGTTCAACCAGCGGCACCATCTACAACCTCGCGGCGGCGGACGACTGGAACAGTGTCATTACCAATGGTGATATTTCCGATACCACGGGGAATGGCATCACCGTCAGCAACGTGCAGTTTCCCACCATCACCAGCGCCACCTACGACGCCACTTCCGGTGTGCTGACCGTCGCCGGTACCGACTTCCTGAAACTCAGTGGCGCCAACAACGACATTGATGTCTCCAAACTCAGCATCGTCGGCGACTCAACCGCGTATGCGCTCACCACCGCGAGCGTGGAAATCACCAGCGCCACTAGCTTCACAGTCACCCTGAACGCCACCGATAAAGCCGCCGTCGCTTCCCGCTTGAACAAGAACGGTACTAGCTCAATCGGCGCGGCTACCTACAACCTTGCGGCAGCGGAAGACTGGGCAGCTGGCGCGGATACGGCTGTGATAGTTGCTGATCTGACTGGCAATGGCATCACCGTCAGCAACTTTGTTCCGATTGCGCAGACCATTACCTTCAATAACCCCGGCGCACAGCCCTTTGGCACCAGCCCGACCTTAACCGCATCGGCCACCTCGAGCTTGACGCCGACCTTCACCTCCGTCACGACTAGCGTGTGTACCATCACCTCAGGCGGGGTGTTGACATTTGTCACCACGGGTAGCTGCACGATCAATGCAAACCAAGCCGGTAATGCAGCCTTCGCTGCTGCCCCGCAAGTTCAGCAAATCTTCACAGTAAATGCAGTTGCCCCCGGTGCACCAACGATTGGCACCGTAACGGCTGGGAACGCCCAAGCCACGGTCACCTTCACCGCACCCGGCTCGAACGGTGGCAGCACCATTCTTGATTACACCGCTACCTGCGGTGCACAGACAGCGACGGCAGCAGCATCACCCATCACAGTCACAGGTCTCACCAACGGCGCTGCGGTCAACTGTAGCGTCACCGCGCGCAATGCCGTCGGCTCAGGCGCGGCGTCGAGCACGGCAAGCGTCACGCCCGCCACCGTCCCCGGTGCACCAACGATTGGCACCGTAACGGCTGGGAACGCCCAAGCCACGGTCACTTTCACGGCTCCCGGTGTGAACGGTGGCAGCACCATTCTTGATTACACCGCTACCTGCGGTGCACAGTCTGCAACTGCAGCGGCCTCACCTATCACCGTGACAGGCTTGACCAACGGCACGGCAGTGAACTGTAGCGTCACAGCACGTAATGCCGTCGGCTCCGGTGCGGCATCAGCCACTGCCAGCGTCACTCCCGTCACCGTTCCCGGCGCACCTACAATTGGCACAGTCACCCCTGGTAACACGCAAGCCACGGTTGCGTTTACGGCAGGCTCAACGGGCGGCAGCGCCATCCTCGACTACACCGCCACCTGCGGCGCACAGTCTGCAACTGCAGCGGCCTCACCTATCACCGTGACAGGCTTGACCAACGGCACGGCAGTGAACTGTAGCGTCACAGCACGTAATGCCGTCGGCTCCGGTGCGGCATCAGCCACTGCCAGCGTCACGCCCGCCACCGTCCCCGGTGCACCAACGATTGGCACCGTAACGGCTGGGAACGCCCAAGCCACGGTCACCTTCACCGCACCAGCGTCGAATGGCGGAAGTGCCATCGCCAGCTACACGGCCACCAGTAATCCCGGTAACCTCACCGGAACCTGCACTGCACCGTGCACCAGCATTACTGTCGCAGGCTTAATCAACGGCACGGCCTACACATTCACCGTCACCGCCACCAGTGCGGTGGGTAACGGGTCGGCCTCATCGGCATCGAACAGCGTCACGCCTGTCGCGCCGCAAGCCATTACCTTCGGCACGGCCCCGGCACTCAGTGTTGGTGCCACTACCCCCGTGACGGCCATCGGTGGCAGCTCAGGTAATGCCGTTATCTTCACCAGCAACACGCCAGCCGTTTGTAGCGTTGTTGCCGCCACCACGACCTCTGGCACCGTCACTGGCATCACCGTGGGTACTTGTACGATTGCCGCGAATCAAGCCGCGACAGCTGCCTTCACCGTCGCACCGACCGTCACGCAAGGCATCAATGTGACCATCGGTAGCCAAACAATCACCTTCGCATCCACCATCCCAAGCACCGTGACCATCGGTGTCACACCTTTCACCGTCAGTGCCACCGCCACATCTGGCCTACCGGTCACACTCACCAGCACCACCACGGCGGTATGTACCCTAGCAGGGAACACCCTCACCATCCTGACGATTGGCACCTGCACCTTGGTGGGCAACCAGGCGGGCAATGCCAACTACGTGGCTGCAACACCAGTCAATCGCAGCATTTCCGTTACCAATGCCGACCCGCCACCACCGCCGCAACCGACCCCTCCCGTTCCACCAGCAGCAGTCGCCTGCGTCATAAAACCATCTGGAGAGATTGCCTGTGGCATCACCGCAGGTACGGGCAGCACCGGCCCCAATACGGCGAGTGTCACCGGCTTCCAGGCCAGCTGTACCAACAACGCCACCCGTGTGACCGTCACCATACAAAGTGTCACCACCACTGCGTCCAGTGCCACACTCGGCCTACCGCCACTGGCTACCGGCAGCACCTACACCTGCTCCGTTGTTGCCCAAAGCTCAGCCGGTTCAAGTGCACCGATCTTTATCCAGATCGCCCCACAAGTGATCCCCCTGGCAGTACGTGGTCAATTCGACTTTGACGGCAACGGCTATGCCGAGATCCTCGTACGCGGCCTCTTTACTAGCCCCAACAGTGACGGCAGCACCAACAAAGCCACCACCGCCGTGTCGCAGATTGCACATTGGAATGGCAGCACACTGACTTTCTCAACAACCGGAGACATCGGCATCGACTGGTCAGCCCAAGGTATTGGTGACATCACCGGCAGCGGCAAATCCGCACTCGTCTCACGCAACGCCGCAGGCAACGTCCGTGTCGACCTAAACCTGCCACCGACCATCCCCGGCATCATCTTGCGTGACGCCAAGCTCGACTGGGTGGTTGAAGCCATCGGTGACTTAGATGGCGACGGCAAAGCCGACATCCTCTGGCGCTACATGAAACCGGGCACGAACGATTCTGGCGTCACCTTCGCTTGGTTCATGGATGGCAGCGACACCACCGCCAGTGTCAACGAAGTCAAACACCGTGGTGGTGCACCGCTCGATTGGAACTTAATCGGTGTCGTTGACCTCGACGGCGACAAACGTGGCGACATCATCTGGGTGAGCCCAACCAACCAAGTCCGTGCGCTGATGGGCCAACCCGGACGCACATGGACCAACATCGCCATCGGCCAATTGCCAACGGGCTTTAGCAACTTGGCACTCGGTGACATGGACGGTGACGGCAAGGCCGACATCCTGCTACGAGACACCAACGGCAATCTCAGAGTCTGGCTCATGAACGGCACCACCATCAAGCAAAGCTACGACCTACCAACCGTCGACAAGGCTTGGAGCTTCTATGCTTCCGGTGACTTTGATGGCAATGGGGCGATGGATATTGTGTGGCTGAAGTCTGATGGCAACTTGGTGTTATGGGCCACGAACCCAACGAACGTTGCCTTCCCGGTGATCTTCAATGATGTGGGGCGTGCACCGTTGGGGTTGGTGCCGGTTGGGCAGTAGGGCGCGGGAAGCCGCGTTAAATGGTGTCTGAGCTAACCCGCCTTTGACGGACATTTTTAATAGTAGACAATACTATGGGAGGTGTCAGATGGGCAAGGAACTACTCAAGATCAATACAGAGCGTCAACGGCAACGCTACAGCAAGGAATTCAAGCTCAAAGCCGTTCAACTGCTACAGGCAGGCCAAAAGCCTGCCACACAGTTAGCCCTGGAACTTGGCATACGCCGCAACCTGCTCTATAAGTGGGTCGAAACATTAAGCCAGCATGAAGGCAATACAGAAACCGTCTTCAATGGCCCCGGGCGCAACAAGCTTGGAGCACACACAGGCGGCCTCAAAGCCGAGAACGCCAGGCTCAGACGTGAACTCAAGCGTGCCATTGAGGAGCGCGATATCCTAAAAAAAGCCGAAGCGTACTTTGCGAAAGCGCACAAGTGAAGTACGCTTTCATCACGCAACAGCGCCAGCAATTCAGCCTGCCATTGTTGAGCAAAGTGCTACAAATCTCACGCAGTGGCTACTATGACTGGCTAAAGCGTATGCCAGGTACGCGTGAGCTCGCCAATAACATCCTGCTACAGCATATTCGTATCGTTCATGGCAAGTCACGCAAGGCCTACGGTGCCGTCAAGACATGGCGGCACCTGAATCAACCCGGCATTGCCTGCGGCAAGCATCGCGTGGCAAGGTTACGTAAATTGGCTGGAATAGAAGCGCAGCGTAAGCGCCGTTTCAGATTAACCGTAGAACATCACCACACACCGCAAGCCGCGCCTGATCTGTTGCAACGTCAATTCAACACTAGTGCACCCAATCAAGCCTGGGTAGGCGACATGACCTTTATTCGCACTCGGCAAGGCTGGCTGCATCTGTTCGTGTTGCTGGATTTGTTCTCACGCAAGGTGGTGGGTTGGTCAATGGGCAATCGCGCGACGACAGTATTGCACCAAGCAGCGTTAGTGATGGCAATTACGCAGCGCAAGCCGGCGGCAGGGTTAATACATCATACGGATCGCGGCGCAGTCTATAGCGCTGCACCCTATCGTGAACAACTGGCGCAAGCCAAGATACAGCCCAGCATGAACGGCAGAAAAACAGCTTATGACAATGCTGTGGCAGAGAGCTTCTTCTCCAACCTGAAGAATGAATGGGTGCATCACCATGACTTCAACACCAGAGAGGAGGCGAAGTTAGCGATATTCGATTACATCGAGTGCTTTTATAATACTCAGCGCATTCATCAGTCGTTGGGCTATCAAACGCCAGTGGAAATCGAAAGACGGTTTTATACAAAATCGTGTGCTTAATTTAACTGGCCGTGGAATGCGGGTTAGCTCAGACCACGATTAATTTTTCCAAATGTGCCGATTACGGAAAACATATGACCCCTTTAATTGTGTACACCATATTATTTTCCTTTAATTCTCTTTAGTTCTCCAAACACAGGCCGCGCAACCACACCGCTGCCGCGCGCGGTCATCCCGCCATGGGAATTGGGCTGGGCGACGACCCCAACTGGTGTTAAACGCAGCATCCTAAAACGCGTTAGAATCAATCCACTATCCAAACGCGCAAGCGCCTTATGGGCAACGCACTCACCCACAATTGGCTTTGCCGAATTCAAATAAGTGGATCAACATGAACAAGCCGCTACAGGGTGCAAGCGCCTTTGTCGCCAGACAACGTGCAGATGGGAATCGGAAATATCGGCGTACCGCAAACGGCCTGCTGTCAATCGGTGCCGCATCGGTTCTTTTGTTCGCAAGCGCGGGCGCGGCTTTTGCGCAGACTGACATCCGCGCGTGCATCATTGACGATCAAACCAAACGGAGCGACGTGATGAAAGGTGCTCAAGCCGTCAAGGATTGCGGCAAGACCCTGAAATCATCCAACGATACGAGCGAAGCCAATAGGTTCTACAGCGAGAGGCGTTAGTGTGGATTAGTGGCAAAAGAATATTCTGAAAAAACAGCCGTCAAACAATTCATTCATTCCCAAACCCACTTAGGGAGCAGTCCTAGATGAAAATCATACGTCAGCCCTTGCCGTCTATCGGCATGTTTACGCGCACCTTGCTGCTGTTTTGCAGCATTGCTGCGCTCTTTTCGACCAATGTATTTGCCCAAACCGCCTTGAAGGATTTGGCCGAGCGTTGCTCCAACGAACGGTCACGGGTTACCAAGCCGGACTATGACGTCTGCTCGAAGATGGGCGTCAAGGCTAGCGGCTACCGCACGTGCTTATCGGCCGCAGACGCAAAAGGTACCACCACCTACAACACTTGTATGGCGAGCGGCGACGCAAGACGCGGCGCTTGTGCGGCGAAGGAGCTGATAACTACACGTTCAGGTCTACAAGGGCTGAATGACCGGTATTGCGGGCTCTCCGCCTGCGGATACTCGTATGCCGAGATCGTGGAGCTCCTGAATTTCAAAGGTGGGGTCGGGGGCGGTGCGGCAGGAATCGCCGCGCCTCCCGGCTGGACGCCTACTAACTGCCCGGGTCAGGCCAAGGCGGCGACCACGGCGCCGGTCGCGGCCCCCGTCAAAGCGGGCCCGGATATGGGCACATGCAAGTCTGCTGCCAATTTCAAGAACAGTGGTTGGAAGTGTTCTGACCTGGTGGGCCAGGCAAAACAGTTTACCCAGTACGATATTCCCGCCACTGAGCACGTCTGCACGTCGTCGCAGGCGGAGGCGCTCGCCAACGCGAAGGATGATGGGGTTTGCACCAACGTCATTGAGCAACGCGAAGCCGTCATCAAAAAATACCGCGACGCGGACGCCAAGATAGAGATGGGAAAGTGCAAACCCGTGTCGGGCGTTAGCAACACCGGTTGGACGTGTGACGCGGTGAAAGGACAATTTGGCGAGTACGAAAAGCACACGATACCGGCGGCGGAGCAGATTTGTACGCAGGCCCAGGCAACGACGATGATTAAGCGCAAGGACGTCGGCAATTGCAGCAACATCGTCAATCAGGTGAGCGCCCTGGTCGCTGGATACGTCAAGAAAGCGGCGGACGCGAAAGCAGCGGCCGATCTTGCTGCTTTGAAGAAAGTCGATATGGGCTCGTGCAAGCCGGTCTCTGGTTTCCCCAACACTGGATGGGCATGCAACGGCGTCCCGGGCCAGGAGGCCGAACTGGACGAGCTCAAAGTACCCGCGGCTCAGAGGATTTGCACGCCCGAACAAGCCAAGACACTGGCCGCCCTCGCTGATGCAGGCAACTGCTCTAACGTGATTGCGCAGCGCGACGCGGTGGTCAGGAAATTCCGCGCGGCCGCGAACGAAGTCAAGGCGAAAGCAGAGGCCGCTGCGCGCGCCCCGAAAATCGACATGGGCAGTTGCAAGTCTTCCGCGAGCTTCCAGAGTAAGGGTTGGAGCTGCGAAGCATTGAAGGGCCAAGCTCCGCAGTTCGATGCATTCAATATCCCGGCAGCGGGGAGGATCTGTTCCGATGCGCAAGCCGACGCCCTGGTCACGGCCAAGGACGACGCGGTGTGCAGCAACGTGATCGAACAGCGCAACGCCGTGATCAAAGGGTATGCCGACAAGGCCAAGGCCGTGAAGGAGGCCTTCATGGGCAAGTGCAAGGCGGCAGCGGGCTTCGAGAACACCGGCTTTGCGTGTTCAGCGGTCGATGCATTCCTGACGGAGGCTGCGAAGTATCAGGTGCCTGCCGCCAACTTGGTTTGCTCGGCGGAACAGGCGAAGGAGCTGATCGCGGCCAAGAACGACGGCGTGTGCAGCAATGTGGCGAGACAGATCGCCGCCGCTACCCAGAAACACCGGGCTGACCTGGCTTCAGGGGCAGCCCAAAAAGCGGCAGCCGATAAAGCTGCGGCGGACAAAGCGGCGGCGGATAAAGCTGCCGCGGATAAACTCGCAGCCGACAAGCTCAAGGCGGCGGGTACCGACAAAGCTGCTGCAGACAAAGCTGCCGCGGATAAAGCTGCCGCGGATAAACTCGCAGCCGACAAGCTCAAGGGTGCGTCTGCCGACATGGGCACGTGCAAGGCCAAGGCTGGTATCGACGGCAAGGGTTGGGATTGCCGCCAGGTGGCAGGTGGTCTGGAAGAGGCCAAAAAGATGGGCGTTCCCCACCCCTGTACCGACGCACAGGCCGCAGCCTTGATCAAGGCGGCCAACGTAGCTGAATGCGGCAATGTGGTGGTGCAAGTAGGCCAGGCTCTCGATGCCAAGTACAAGCAATACCAGAAGGCGAAGTATCTCGATTTGGCCGATGCAGCATTGGCTGCCGCAAAAGGCACCAAGCTGCTGGACAAGGGCGTCAACGGGACCTTCCTGACGCGCTGGGACAAGGAATACTTGGAGTGCAAGAACACGCTCCGCAATGAATCCCGTGAAAAGCAATGGTGCGATCCGATGCTGAAGGATGCAGCTGCCATGAAGGCTGCGGTGGATGCCTGCAAGAAGAGCGACGCAGGTTGCAAGCTGCCATGATGTGAATGGTAGCGACCGCCGCATGCGGTAACGCAAAAATGAACCGGCCAATTGGCCGGTTCATTTTTGGCCAATGCGCACCGTGTGTACTTTCACTCAAGTTCTTGGGCAGGTGGTGGGACTGGTGCAAATTACTTTTGCTGCACAATCGCGATATCCCACGCCCACCCGGAATCAACATGACAAATCACTTTCTTCTTGCTGCCGCTGCAACCACCACGATGTCCCTGCTGGTCGCCGGCACCGCAATCGCGGAGCCCCGTTTGATTGTGTTGAACAAACAAGCGAACACTGCGGCCATTGTTGATCCCGTCTCGTTAAAACTGCTCGCGACGGTAGCCACCGGCGAAGGTCCGCACGAAGCGGTGGTTTCCGCCGACGGCAGGTTGGCCATTGTCGCCAACTATGGCGCGCAAACACCGGGCAACACGTTGTCGATCATCGACATTGATGGCGCAAAGGCATTACGGCGGATCGACCTCGGCGCACTGAGACGACCGCATGGCATGCAGTTGGTCGGCGGGAAGGTCTATTTCACTTCCGAAGTTGCACGTGCCGTGGCGCGTTTCGATGTGGCAACCGAAAGCGTCGATTGGATCATGGGTACCGGCGCCTCATCGACGCATATGCTGGTGGTTTCCGCTGATGGCAAGCGGTTATATACCAGCAACATTGCCTCCGACGACGTCACCGTCATCCGCCTCGATGGCCCACCCAACCGCGCAAATATCACGCAAATTGCCGTCGGTGCGCAGCCTGAGGCAATTGATGTGTCACCCGATGGGTCGGAGTTGTGGGTCGGCCAAAACGCGGACGGGGGAATCTCGATCATCGATACGGCCACCAACAAAGTCAAAGAGAGTTTCAAGGTCGGCGCGCTGCCGATTCGCTTGAAATTCAGCCCAAACGGCAAGCTGGTGCTGGTCTCCGACCCGCGTGGAGGCGGCACCAGTACCGACGCAAACAATCTCACGGCGCTGCAGGCGATGAGCCCCAATGCCGGTGAGGTGTTGGTGGTTGATGTGGCAACCCGCAAGACCATCAAGCGCATCGCGATGCCCGGTGTGCCGTTGGGCATACAGTTTGCCGCCGACGGCAAGCGCGCCTATATCTCGCGCACCCTGGCCAAACGCGTCGATGTCATCGACATGGACAAGTTGGAAGTGGTTGGCTCGGTTGAAACCGGCAACGGACCGGACGGGCTGGCATGGCGGAGCGATATCGCGGCGGATGCGAAACGGCGGTAGTTGCGCCCGGTTGGATCCCAGTCCGATTGTTTGTCAGTAAAACGGTGGACTGGGTCCCAGCCTTCGCAGGGACGACGAGGTTGATGTTTAAATGCGTCATCCGTTTCCATTCCATCACAAACCAGTGAGTAGCCGATGCGCACACCGGCACCAAACCTTCCAGATATGCATGGCGAGGCGGATCATCACACGCCGGTGATACAGGTAGCACGCCGCAGGATTCTCACCAGCGCTGGCGCGTTGACCGGTGTGGCGTTCGCCGGTGGTGCCATGAGTACGCTGGCGCAGACGATCACCAGCCGCTGAGATAAAATTCGGCTGTCATCGCTGGCAGGCCTTCCCGCCAGACACAAACTCGGGTAACGTCTGGCAACGCCGCCCCCAACCATTGAATTAGGAACCAGCCAATTGAATACGCCCGCGCAACCCCCCACAAAGTCGATGGTGTATCCATGGTTTGTTGTGGCGGTGCTGATGGCGGCCTATGTGTTGTCATTTGTCGACCGGCAGATCATGAATTTGCTGGTCGAGCCGATTCGACGTGATCTGGGTATCAACGACACACAAATGAGCTTGTTGATGGGATTCTCATTCGCGATCTTTTATACGATCCTGGGTATTCCGATGGGCAGGCTCGCCGACAGCCGTAGCCGTCGCGGCTTGATCGCGGCCGGTGTGGTGGTCTGGAGCGCCATGACCGCACTTTGCGGGCTTGCGCAAACTTACTGGCAGTTGTTTCTTTATCGGGTCGGGGTCGGTGTTGGTGAAGCAACACTTTCGCCGGCAGCCTATTCGATAATCGCCGACTACTTCCCGCCAGAGCGACGTGCCACGGCCATTAGCGTTTATTCGATGGGGATTTTTTTGGGTTCGGGCATCGCGTTTCTGCTCGGCGGGCTGGTCATTAAGTTCGCCATGGCGACCGGCGCGGTGACTTTGCCGCTGGTCGGCGAGATCCGTCCCTGGCAACTGGTGTTTTTAGTCTTGGGTGTCAGTGGCATCTTCTTTAGTTTGATCTTTTTCTTGGTGCGCGAGCCCCAACGCGGCGGTGTCAGCGGAACAGGTGGTGCCGTGCCGTTTCGCGACGTAGTGGCTTACCTCTGGCAAAACCGCCGCACCGTTTTGTGTCACAACCTTGGTTTTGCCATGCTGGCGTTTAGCTCTTATGGCACCTCTGCATGGATTCCCAGTTTCTTTGTGCGCACGTTCAAATGGGAAGCGTCGCAAGTGGGTATTGTTTATGGTTTGATCGTCATGATATTTGGCTGCCTTGGCATTCTGTTTGGTGGGTGGATAACCGATCGATGGCTAAAACAAGGTAAGTCGGACGCCGCCCTGCGCATGGGTATTTGTGCGGCGATTGTTGCCACACTTGGCGGTGGTTATTTAATGGTCAATAACGGCGCACTGGCAGCTGTGCTCATGGTGCCTGCGGTGTTCGCGTTGGGTATGCCATTTGGTGCCGCGCCTGCCGCCATTCTGGCGATTGTGCCTAACCAAATGCGCGGGCAGACGGCGGCGGTCTATTTGTTGATCGTTAATTTGATTGGGCTGGGTATCGGGCCAACCGCGGTCGCGCTTGTCACAGATTATGTTTTTGCGGACGACCTGGCCCTGAAGTGGTCAATGTTGATTGTTGGTACCGTCGCGAATCTGGCCGCAATTGCGTTTCTTTCGTATGGGCTGCGCCCTTACCGAGAAACGCTGAAACGAGCCCAGCAGGTTTGATGTCAAGAGACCGACTCGGCAACGGTTGCCGCGACACGTATCAGTCGGTTCTAACCCAAGGCGTCATTCATCCGAACAAAATCCGCCTAGGGAAACCGCCGAAGCATCAGCTAAACATGGTGAAAGGCGTTCCGCGATAGCATCTGAACAACAAGGCCGTGATGTTCTTCACCCACCGCTTCAAGCTTTTCACCAGCATCACAAACCAGGGAGCAATCGATGCGCACACCGACACCCAATCTTCCCGATTTTCATTTGCATGGCGAGGCGGATCATCACACGCCGGTAGTACAGGTATCGCGCCGCAGGATTCTCACCAGCGCTGCCGCGTTGACAGGTGTGGCGTTTGCCGGTGGTGCGATGAGCGCGCTGGCGCAGACCATTGCCGGCAAGCTGCCCGCCACGCCGTTTCAGACCGTCGGGCCGTTTTACCCGGTTGATGCGCCTGCCGACCAAGACGCCGATATGACCATTCTCGGCAACAACAAGGCGCGCGCCGCAGGCACCATCATCTATGTGACGGGCCGCGTGATCGATACCAATGGTGCGCCGGTGGGCAATGCCACACTCGACATCTGGCAGGCCAACGCGGCGGGCCGGTACGACCACCCGGCCGATGCGAACAAGGCACCGCTGGACGCCAATTTTCAGGGATTCGCACGCATTCGTACGGCTGCTGATGGGACTTACCAATTCAAGAGCATCAAGCCCGGTGCGTATCCGACCGGCAGTGGCGATTGGATTCGTCCGCCGCATATTCACTTCGACGTGCGCGGCAACAAAAGCCGTGCCATCACACAAATGTATTTTGAAGGCGAGGCGCTCAACGCCAAGGACCTTATCCTCAACAACATTCGGCTCAAGGAAACGGTCATCGCCAAGCTCGATGCGCCAAGCGGTGCGGTCGAGAAGGGCGCGCTTAGCCTGCGCTGGGATGTGGTGCTGGTGTCGGGCTAATGAAAAGCGGAATCTAATTAAACTTCCCAGCGGTAACAGGGTCCGACCCGGATGGCGCGATCGATTGGCACGACCTTAGGCATCGTCCTGCGCTAGCGCCCCAAACGCGGGATGGGGGGTGGCAGTCGTTCCGTGTTCCCCCTCTCGCCAACCCGACCCCGCTAGTCGGCGGCGCAAGCAGCGGAGCCTCAGCGGAAATCAAAAGGGGGCAGCGACGATTATTCTGCGTTATCCTTCATTAACCCCGATTACGTAAACGGTGTTTCAAGTGCTTTCTAAACAGCACACGATGCGAACCGACAATACCAATGCGGCAGAATGAGAGTGAAAAGAATTTGAACGTGAAAAATGCAACGCTGCTGCTAATCGATAGCGATGAATACACCTCGTCCGTGCTGTTGGCTGAATTGGCAACCCGTGGTTTTGACAATACGGCGTCTGTCTCTGGCGCACTCGATTTGCCACAATTTCTCGGGGTCAGCAGACCGGACGCGGTAATTTTTAATTTTCAATCCGATAAACCGGACGGTTTGAGCGTCTGTACGACTGTCAGGCTGATGGCGCCACAGGCGGCAATTATTGCGATTGTCTCGCCGGGGCCGGCCCTAAGGACGTTGCGGGCATGGTCGGCGCAAACCCAGTGCATCGACGCCATTATCGAAAAGCCGTTGTCTGACGAGCGCTTTTTCATGACGCTCAATGACATGCTTAAAGTAAAAGTATCGTTGCGCGATTTGCAAACCAAGACGCAGCGGCTTGCCAATCTGGTGCCGGAAGGGGCGATGTCGGTTGTTGAAGGCGGGCTGCATTCCGAAGCTGAATTGTTTGAGGGTGTGGTGCTTTTCACGGACATTCGCGGATCATCGCAACTGATTCGAGAAATGCCGCCGCGTGACTTTTTTCAATTGCTGAATGGCGTGCTGAGTGCGCAGGCAGGCCAGATCGCGCAGCATCAGGGTTCCGTCGTCAAATACACCGGCGACGGCGTGATGGCGGTATTCCGCGGCATGGGAAGATCCTATCTGGCGCTGCGGTGTGCGTTGGCACTGGCCAGCCTCAGCGGCAGGCAGAAAGTGCCGTTCGGTGTTGGCGTCGCCGAGGGACTGCTGCTGGCAGGACTGATTGGCGATTTCAATCAAGCCGGCAAACGACGTCAATATGACGTGATTGGGGCCACGGCGAATTTGGCGGCGCGCTTATGCGGCATGGCCGGTGCGGGCGAGGTAATCGCGACCAAGAGTATCAACGTGGTTGCGAGAGTCAGTCGTCCGGAACCGCGCGCGATCGGTAGTGTTTCAATCAAGGGCTTTGACACGGCGATTGAATGTGTCGCATTCAACCCATCTAACGAGAACATCAGGAGCAGCGAGTATGAAAGAACAGTTTAATGCGTCGCAGATCAGCAAGGTCATTGATCAGGCGCTGGTCTATCAGTGCGCCTGCCCTGCGCAGGTTTGCCGGGCAATTTTTGAGCTGCGAGAGTTGTATGAGTACCAGATGAATTGTGCCAATGATTCCGTGAATGACAAGCTGGTGCACACCACAATCGCCGAGGCAACAGAAAACGCGCACGCGTTGATGGAGGCGTGTTTAAGCCAGATTCTGGAAATAGAAGGCTGGGACAAAAACTCACTTTTAATGCCGGAAGCGCTGCGGAAAAAGCCGTCAAAGCCAATATAAACGTCAATGTAGAAATAGCCGGTGGAACCCGAAAATGTGGAATCAAAAAATCGCGCCAGGGTGATTCATTGTGGAATCAGCCGGGTCAGCATCAATTGTTTTGAAAAAAATAACGCTGACTTTCGTGAACCAAATTTAGCAAAATAGTGAATCGATCGAACGATGCCTGAAGGCCCGGAAATCAAGCGCGAGGCGGATACGTTGTCAGTCGCTCTTGTCGGCAACGATGCGCTGCTGGTGGAATTTGCGTTCCCGCACCTGCATGACCATGGCCGCTCGCTTTGCGGCAGAAAAGTTTTGTCGGTGAACCCGCGCGGCAAGGCGATGCTCATCAGTTTTGCCGGCGGGCAAACCATTTATAGCCACAACCAGCTATACGGTAAATGGGATGTGCTCCGGCGCGGCAAAGCA
>JANPDI010000176.1:0-2305 GCA_031431435.1 Burkholderiales bacterium | reverse complement strand
TTCCTGGGTATTCTCGTCATGGGCTTTATCTACGAGTGGAAAAAAGGCGCGTTGGATTGGGAATAACGGATTGCCGAATTGGCCGGTGAGATTCGCTTGGCTTACGAAACGACGTGACAATACGGGTAGTCGGTTTGTGATTGTTTTAGAAGTGTGTCTGTCTATTGGAGATTTACGATGCCGGAAGGTGGCGTTTCAACGCAAGGATTTGTGACCACGTCGGTCGATTCGCTGCTCAATTGGGCGCGTACCGGCTCAATGTGGCCGATGACGTTTGGTCTGGCCTGTTGCGCGGTTGAGATGATGCACGCTGGCGCGTCGCGCTACGATTTGGATCGTTTTGGAATTGTGTTTCGGCCGAGTCCGCGCCAGTCGGACGTCATGATTGTGGCCGGCACGTTGTGCAACAAAATGGCGCCCGCGCTACGCAAGGTTTACGACCAGATGTCGGAGCCGCGTTGGGTTGTCTCGATGGGCTCCTGTGCCAACGGCGGCGGTTATTACCATTATTCGTATTCGGTGGTGCGTGGCTGTGATCGTATCGTGCCGGTCGATATTTACGTCCCGGGATGCCCGCCTACCGCCGAGGCGCTCCTTTACGGGTTGATCCAGTTGCAAAACAAGATCAAGCGCACCAACACCATTGCGAGGGCATAGATCGCAATGTCCGCAAAATTGCAACAACTGCAATCGGCGATCACCGCGGCACTGGGTGCCAGGGTTGCCAATCTGATCGTAGACCATGGTCAGGTAATCATCGAGGTTGCCGCCGCTGATTACGCCGCCGCCGCGTTGATCCTCCGTGACGACAAGACGCTCGATTTTTCACAACTGATCGACCTTTGTGGTGTTGACTATGCCGATTGGGGTGCGGGCAAATGGCATGGCCTGCGATTTGCAGCAACCTCGCAATTGTTGTCGATTAATCATAATTGGCGCGTGCGCCTGCGGGTGTTTTGCGCAGATGAAAGTTTCCCGATTGTGGATTCGCTGATCCCGGTATGGTCATCGGCAAATTGGTACGAGCGTGAAGCGTTTGACCTTTACGGCATCGTGTTTGACGGACACCCGGATTTGCGCCGGATTCTTACGGACTACGGATTTGTCGGACACCCGTTCCGCAAAGACTTCCCTATTGCCGGTAATGTCGAAATGCGTTACGACGCGGCACAAAAGCGCGTGATCTACCAGCCGGTCACCATCGAGCCGCGCGAAATCGTGCCGCGGATAATTCGCGAAGAGAGTTATGCCAGCGGTGTCGGTAGTGCCGGTGGCGGGCAACGCGGGCTGAAGCAATGAACGAAATCAAGAACTACACCATGAATTTCGGCCCCCAGCATCCGGCGGCACATGGTGTGTTGCGTCTGGTGCTGGAGCTCGACGGTGAAGTCGTGCAGCGCGCGGATCCGCATATCGGACTTTTGCACCGCGCAACCGAAAAGTTGGCTGAAACCCGCACCTACATTCAAAGCGTGCCGTACATGGACCGTCTTGACTATGTGTCGATGATGGTCAACGAACACGCCTATGTGATGGCGATTGAAAAATTGCTGAATGTCGAGGTGCCGGAACGCGCGCAATACATTCGAGTGATGTTTGATGAAATCACGCGCATTCTGAACCACCTGTTATGGATTGGCGCACACGCGCTCGACGTCGGTGCGATGACGGTGTTTTTGTATGCGTTCCGTGAGCGCGAAGACCTGATGGATTGCTACGAGGCGGTGTCGGGTGCGCGTTTGCACGCCGCATACTACCGTCCCGGTGGTGTGTATCGCGATCTGCCAGATCGCATGCCGCAATACGAGGCAATGAACGGCCGTAACGCTGAGTCGATGAAAAAGCTGAATGAGAACCGCACCGGTTCGTTGCTTGATTTTATTGAGGATTTCACCAACCGTTTCCCGCGCTACGTTGATGAATACGAAACGTTGTTGACGGATAACCGCATTTGGAAACAGCGTCTGGTTGATATTGGAATCGTTACGCCGGAACGCGCGCTGCAACTGGGCTTTACCGGGCCGATGTTGCGTGGCTCGGGTATTGCCTGGGATTTGCGCAAAAAACAACCTTACGAAGTTTATGACCGGATGGACTTTGATATTCCGGTCGGCACCAACGGTGACTCGTACGACCGTTATTTGGTGCGTGTGCAGGAGTTCCGCGAATCCAACCGGATTATCAAACAATGTGTTGATTGGCTGCGCAAAAACCCCGGCCCGGTCATCTCGACCGACCACAAGGTTGCGCCGCCGTCGCGTGAAGGCATGAAAGCCAACATGGAAGAGTTGATTCACCACTTCAA
>JANPDI010000175.1:0-2695 GCA_031431435.1 Burkholderiales bacterium | reverse complement strand
CCAGGCAATTTATCCACCACCAGGCGGCTAAGCCAATCGCTGTGCATCACATCGACCGCATGTACCACCACGCCGTGGCGTTTGGCGTCGTACACGATTTGCGCCGGGGCATAAAACCCCAACGGCTGGCTGTTGAGTAATCCCGCCGCAAATCCGGCCGGGTGATGACATTTCAACCACGCAGAAACATATACCAGCAGCGCAAAGCTGGCGGCGTGACTTTCCGGAAACCCGTATTCACCAAATCCTTTGACCATCTCAAAAATTTGCGCGGCATAGGTTTCGGTGTAGCCACGTGCAAGCATGCCGTCAATCAATTTTTCCTTGAAGGGCTCCAGCCCGCCTTTGCGTTTCCACGCTGCCATCGCACGCCGCAGCCGGTCGGCATCACCCGGTGTGAAGCCGGCGGCGACAATGGCAATCTGCATGACCTGTTCCTGAAAAATAGTCACACCAAGGGTGCGTTCCAATACCGCCTTGATTTGTGGCGAAGGGTAGGTAACCGGCTCCTTGCCAGACCGGCGGTTCAGATAAGGGTGCACCATGCCACCCTTGATCGGGCCGGGCCGCACAATCGCCACCTGCACCACAATGTCGTAAAACGCACGTGGTTTCAACGTCGGCAGACGCGCCATCTGTGCGCGGCTCTCGACCTGAAACAAACCCACCGTATCAGCGACACACAACATGTCGTAGACCTTCGGATCTTCGGCGGGAATATCCTGCAGGCACATTGTGGTGCCGTGAAAATCGTTGATGAGGTCAATGGATTTGCGAATACAAGTCAATATGCCCAACGCCAACACGTCAACTTTCAGCAGTCCCAGCGCATCGAGATCGTATTTGTCCCATTGAATAATGGTGCGGCCATCCATGCGTGCCGGCTCCACCGGCACCAGCCGCGTTAACTTGCGGTTGTCGAGCACAAAGCCGCCCGAGTGCTGCGATTGATGACGTGGAAAGCCGCGAATATCGCCGGCCAGTTCGATCAACGTTTTGACTTTTTCATTGTTGGCATCAAAGCCGGCTTCGTGCAGTCGATCTGCCGGTATACCGGCGTCAAACCGCAGGGTCATGGCCGCCGATAACTTGTCAACCTGATCGAGTGAAAATCCCAGCGCCTTGCCGACATCACGCATCGCACCCTTGGTGTGATACGTCGAGACGGTGGCGGTGATGGCGGCACGATCGCGCCCGTATTTTTGAAACAAATACTGCATCACCTCTTCGCGGCGTTCGTGCTCAAAATCAACATCGATATCCGGCGGCTCGTTGCGCTCTTTGGAAATAAAACGTTCAAACAACACCGACATGCGATCCGGGTCCACCTCGGTGATGCCCAGGCAATAACAAACGGCGGAGTTGGCCGCCGAGCCGCGCCCCTGACACAAAATATGGCGGTCACGGGCAAATTTGACGATATCAAACACCGTCAAAAAATACGGCTCGTAGCGCATCTCGCTGATGAGTGATAACTCGTGCTCGATGATACTTTGCACTTTTGCCGGCAGTCCATTTGGGTAACGGACGTTCACACCCTCGTAGGTCAGTTGGCGCAGGTAGGTCGCCGGGGTCTGACCGGGCGGCACAATCTCATCGGGATATTCATACTTGATTTCATCCAGCGAAAACGTGCAACGACGAACCACGGCGAGTGTTTCGATGAGTAGTTCCGGCGGGTAAATTTTGCCGAGCCGCCCGATGGGGCGTAAATAACGTTCACCATTGGGATACAACACCGAGCCGCATTCGGCAACCGGCTTGCCGACACGGATGGCGGTCAAGACATCCTGCAACCGGCGGCGCTTGCGGGTGTGCATGTGTACGTCTCCGGCCGCCAGACAACGCAAGCCGTATTGTTTGGCGCATTGTTGCAGCCGGCTTAACCAATACAAATCATCACGCCCGCGTAATAACTCAATGGCGATCCAGCAGCGCGCGGCAAAATGTGTGGCCAGCCAACCAGCTTGTTCATCGTGTTGGCCGGTATCATTGCCGGGAAACCACAGCAGCAGACAATTGTCGGTGGCGGCGATCAAGTCTGTGCGGCAAAGCGAATAACGGCCCTTTTCGGCGCGGCCGCGCGCCAGCGTGATCAGTTCACATAAATTGCCATAACCATTGAGGTTCTCGGCGATCAAGACAATTTTTAAGCCATCGTCGAGCTTGAATTCGCTGCCAATGAGCAGCTGCAAGCCCAACGCTTTGGCTTCGGTATGCGCACGCACCACACCCGCCATGGTGCATTCATCAGTGATGGCCAATGCGCTGTAGCCCAGCTTCCAGGCTTGCCGGACCAATTCTTCGGCGTGTGACGCGCCACGCAAAAATGTGTAGTTGGTCAGGCAGTGTAATTCGGCATAACTCGGCAGCATGGCTGGCGTCTATTCTTTAATTGACTCAAGCAAAATAGCCTTGTAAATACCAATCGGCACCGGCGGCTTGGTTAACCTGATGATTACGGTAGAGCCACATGGTTTCACCGTGCCGGTTGCGACCCACAAAATAATCCCGCGAGGCGGGTTGCCCGTCCCACCAGCCGGTTTCAATCCGCTCCGGGCCGCTGATGATATCCACCGCGCCGTGACAGGTCGGGCGACCCTCATGGCTGAGCAACTTGCGTGGGGTTGCCAACAAGAAGGTCGGACGTAACTTGCCGGCAAGGAAAGGTGTTTTGTTGTTTGATGATGTACGT
>JANPDI010000174.1:0-5896 GCA_031431435.1 Burkholderiales bacterium | reverse complement strand
GACATTGTCATTGCCAAGCGGGGCACCCCATTAGTCAAACTTGTTCCGGTCATGTCGTCCCCTCGCAAGCCAGGCACGGCGGCTGGCAAGGTCATCATCTCGCCGGATTTCGATGCACCGCTTGACGACTTTGCGGGGTACCGCTAAGCATGGCGGCACTGTTGCTGGATACCCACGCATTTTTGTGGTGGGTGACTAACGATAAAGCGCTACCGCCGCGCGCACGCCGGATGATTGAGGACGACACGAATACCATCCAGTTAAGCCACGCCAGCGTGTGGGAAATGTCGATCAAGGCAGGGCTGGGCAAGTTGAGCCTTTCCACCCCCGTATTGGACTTTGTGCAAGACGAATGCCGCAAAAATCGCATCCAACTATTGCCGATTTCCCTGAGTGCGATTGGCCGGGTAGAGCGCCTGTCCCGTCATCACGGCGACCCGTTTGATCGATTGCTCGCCGCCGAATGCCTGGTGCGGGAAGAGCCGCTCATCAGCGCCGATAAAATCTTTAGCAAATACTCAGTCAAGCGCATTTGGCGGTGATTGTTTCGGGATAACGGGTACCCTGATTTAGGCTTCGAACACGTTAGAAGCTGCGATATTTTTTGCCAGGTTAGCCACTGGCGCGCCTTTTCAGGCATTTCCACTCTGAACGCCGCACCAGATGGCGCGTTTTATAATTGGGCGTTCAAGAAAAGCCGTCATCCCTGCGTCCCGCGGGATACACTTCGATAAAGGCAGGGATCCAGTACGTTCACCCACCAGTTAGATGTACGAGGGACTGGGTCCCAGCCCCACCTTTAAGCATGCTGGGGCAGGCTCTGCGCTGGGACGACGGGGGGGGTGGAATGACGGGGATGGGACAACGGTGTCTGGGCAAATAGCGTTTTGTTAGCTAACTTAGCTAAGTTATGGTAGCCTTTGGCCTTCCGTGGAGAATAATCATGCAAGTCAATATGCTCGACGCAAAAAGTCAGCTTTCAAAATTGGTCAAGGCCGCCCTTGCGGGTGAAGATGTGATCATCGCCAACAAGGGTACCCCCGCAGTGCGGCTGGTACCAGTATCGACGCCGCAACCGAGTCGCAAGCCGGGCGCGTGGGCACATCTCAATATGACCGAAGCACAAATCACGGACGCATTCAGCGCAGTGACCGATGCCGCGATAACAAGGCTTTTTGATGTTGAAAGCCCGCATCTGTCGGCCGCAACAATTCGCGCGGGCGGCAAGCGCAAGCTGTCGGAGAAAGTGAGCCGGCCAAGAAACAAGAAATGACACGTTATCTTCTGGATACCCACATTGTTTATTGGTGGATGACAAAAAGTGCGCGCCTTTCCAAAACGGCCACTTCTCTAATCCGTCAAGAATCGTGTTTTGTCAGTGTCGCCAGCGTTTGGGAAATGCAATTAAAAAATTCTGTCGGCAAATTGGCGTTGCCGCCTGGCGCACTATCATCACATCTGGCTAGTGAAGGCTTCGGTATCCTGCCCATCAATGCGGCGCATGTTGATCGGGCGCGTGAAATTGGCGGCCTAACAGGTGATCCCTTTGATTTATTGCTTGCCGCCACGGCTGATATTGAAAGGATGACGCTTCTGACCAAAGACGCCCGACTGTTGTCGTTGGGACTAAGCCATATCAAAGAGGTTTGAGTCGCCAGAGCAGCACCGCACTTGAAGGCTTTTACATAATGGTATCTGTAAGATGGTGATCATTCCCTTCCCCTGCGCAGGCAGGGGCCTAATTTTTATTTCAGCATCAGGGCAACACAAAAATTGGGCCCCTGCCTGCGCAGGGGAAGGGAATTTTGGAGATCCAATTTCTGAATACAATTGACATCAAGAAAATTGGGCCCCTGCCTTCGCAGGGGAAGGGAATTTTGAAGATTTTGAAGTTTCCTGCAGAAATAAAGGGCGCTTTTGAAACAACAGGCTATCGGTAGCGAGACTGTCTCGGCAAATGGCGAATCCGGTATTCAAAAATCAGGCGTATTCGAATCAATATGATCACTCTTAACATCTTCGCTGCATCTGCCGCCGCCGCCCTGCTTGTCATGCTGGCGCTAATCCGGCTTGCGCCGATATTGCGTTTGCTCGACCACCCCGGCGGGCGCAAGGAACACGCGCAGACCACACCGGTGATTGGTGGCTTGGGTATTGCGCTGGTGGTGTTGGTGGCGGTGTTTGTGCTGCAATTGCCGCACGCGTTTGTCTTTAGCCTGCCGGTGCTGGCGATATTGGGTATTGGCATCGCCGATGACATCCATGAGATCGCACCACTGCCAAAATTTCTTGCGCAGGCGGCGGCGTGTTTGTTGATGATTTTTTTTGTCGGGGTGAAGTTACATACTGTCGGCAATCTGCTGGGGCTTGGCGCCATCGGCATGTCGGTATTTGTGATGCCCATGACAGTCTTTGCCGTGATCGGTGTCATCAACGCCATCAACATGGCCGATGGCATTGATGGTCACGCCGGGGGCATCGGCTTGATCGCGTTTGTCGCCTTTGCCATCGTTGCGCGCGAAAGCGGGCTGTGGGAACAATACAAGGTGTTGGTGGTGCTGGCGGGCGCGACCAGCGGCTTTCTGTTGCTCAATGCACGCTGGCCGTGGAATAAACGCGCCCGGACTTTTCTGGGAGATGCGGGCAGTATGTTGTTGGGCTTTCTGATCGGCTGGTTTGCCATTAATTTGACGGTCGGCAACGGCTCACCCGTCGATACCGATATCGCCACCCGCACCTTTCCGGCCATTTGCGCGCTGTGGGTCATCATGCTGCCGCTGTGTGATTGTGTGTCGCTGATGATCCGCCGCAAACGCGCCCACCGCAGCATGTTTGTCGCCGACCGGCAGCATTGGCATCACTATTTGTTGAATCGCGGTTTGAGTGTCGGCAAGGCCAGTGCCGTGAGTGCGTTGGGTAGCTTGTCGTGTGCAGCCGTTGGTCTCGCCGGCTGGAAATTCGGCGTGCCGGAGCCGGCGATGTTTGGCGCGTTTGTGGTGTTTTTTGTGGTGTATCACCGGCACATGCAAAAAGCATTTCACACCATGCCGCAGCATAGTGTGATGGGTGTGACGACGATGTAGGGGGTTGGGGGTTGTTCAACTTGCCGGGCGGCGAACGTGTCAACACCTTTGCCAGCTCGTCATTCCAGCGTCCCGCGGGATACTCTTCGATATAGGCTGGAATCCAGCCCATCGTTCAACTAATTTGTCGGTGGTCAATCGTTGCGCTGTGCTTCCAGCTCGTTCCGCAAGGCTGCTGGCAATTGGTTCACAAACGCTTCGTCAAGCGGGTAGTGAGGCATGTGGTCTTTCACCACGCGCAGCAGTGCGGCACCTTGACGCTGATCCTTCGGCCGCTTGGCGGCTGATCTGGTCGATTGCTTGCCCAGCCACAATTTATGCAACGCGAAGTAGCGCGGGTCTGGCACGTCAAGCGGGACTGGCCAACCCTGAAAATCGATCACTGTTTGGCGAACCGGGCGGCCAAGCTGTAGCCAGTCCTGGCCGATGAGGCTTTCAGGCTTCCACGGCATTGCCCCACTCATCAACCGCGCGTCCGCCTCGGTACACAGCAGATCAACCAAATAGCCTCTGTTATTCACCACTGTTTTGGCACTGGTCGTCGAGACGATAAAGCTCGGGTCAACCTGCTTCAGGGTCAATAGTAGTTGACGCGGCAGTCCACTTGCATCAGCCAATGAGTCTGGGCTGAATTGTGCGCCGGCCGGCGCGCCAAGAAATATGGTGAAATCCAAATCATCGGTTGCATCCAACCCCGTCGAGAAAATCGTGTTGGCCTCCACTTCATAGGCCTTCAAGGCATAGGTGCCGATCGTCAGCACATGGCGACCAAAATTCGTTTGATCGAACGCGCGAAGTATGTTGCCCGCCAGACGATCAATTGATGGCAAGCGCAGTGCGCGCCAGACCGGGGCTAGCTCCTTAATGCGGGCTTCGATGCCGTCACATCTGGCTGCCAAATCCTGTTTGGTTGTGCTGAATTCTGCATGTAAAGATTCGGTGGTCTCGGAACGAGGGCCCAACGATTTTGTGTGCTGCTTGCCGCTTTGGACCCGGTAATATTGGTAGAGGTATTCGCGACTGTTAATCACGCGCCAATACATCCCTCCCGGTAATTTGGACAACGGCACCTGAACGGCTTTCAGCTCGTCGTAGAGCTGGCTCGCGTTGACTAGTCCCCTAAGCTGTTCTGAACTAAATTCCATGATGAGGGCAATTTACCGTAAATACTCAATAATTTCAATAAATACGGTAAAACTATATTAATCAATTACTTAAATCAATTTAATCTGCGAATGGCATTGGGCCGCAGACTAACGTAGCGCATGGTGTGGCGCGGTTTGTGGATTGGTATCGCAAGTCATACCCGGCATCGTCTTTAAGACTCTTGCCTGAGAAGGGGCGTTTTCGATTAGTACCGAAATCGGTAGTACGCAGCGCACAAACATCCGTCATTCCAGCGCGGGCTGGAATGACGGGGCAATGTGGAATGACGGGGCATTGTGGCGCGACGGCGTGTTGAATTTGAAACAAATAAACGTCTAAATCGGCAACGGCATTAGCGCCGCCATTTATCACTCGCGAGCAAATCAATGCCAACAATGCATCGCTTGGTATCAGTGACCTGCAACGTCTCAAAACATTTTTTGCGATAGGCGAGATCGCCTTTCATTTTGGCGGCGACGGCCTTTAACGATTTCTCGATGGTTTTGCCATAGGCGTCCTTCGCGAGCTGCAGGCCGGCAACCGCAGCGTTGCTGTCCCAGCCTTGCAGCATAAACGCCAAGTCGACAATATCGCGTGAACTGGTTGCAACATCCAAACCGCGGTCGGCATTGGCCAAAAACTTTTCTGCAAACGCATCGATGTGGCTTAGCATCGGTACCGCCACGCCGGGTATCGACGGCCCTGGCGAGGCCGTCAGGGGGATCCGCCCCTCTCGAATTATTTCAAATTTCACCTTTGTGCCTGAGGGTGCATCGATGAAAGTACGAATGCCATATTGATCAGCACGTACTTCACGCGCAAGTTTGAGCGGCTTGGCAACAACCGAACCAAGCGAATGTTCGCCGACCGTTTCACGAAGCATCCGGTAGCCTGCTTGACTTGCGCATAAGAAATCGATGTCGCGCGACTCACGGTACTCGCCCAGCTCGAGCACGATACGCGTGCCACCGCCGAAATAGCAGCAGGCGTTGGTCAACAGTTTTTTGTCGAGGGCAGCAAGAATCTCCTGCACCTGTCGGTGAAACGGATTTTGGAAAATTGCTTTAGACATTCAGTACCCCGTTGCCAAAACGGGTGGCAAGATTGGCAATCAACTGCGCCTCCGTCGGCTGCAATTTTTCGGTATCGACAAAGCGCCAGTTGCGTTCGTATAGTGCCATGGCTTCTTCGGCCGGCACCCATCGATCACGACGGTTCCACGCGATGTCCCGCAGCGCGGGATATTCGTTCAAATCGACCACGACGTTTGCCAGGAATGCGTTGAAGTCCTGTTTGAACGTGCGCGTCAACAATGCAGCCTTAAGCATTGTGGCAAGTTCATGATCAAGGCGCAGTTCAACCGTTTCTGCGCCCTGTGCTTTTGCCCGCGCCCGCTGTGCACGCTTGGCCACACGTAGTTGTTCCTGCCTGGTCAATGACGATGTGCGGGGACGGCCGGGTCTTTTGGCCGGTTGCGGTTTTGTTGTCTGGCGAACAGGATTCATTGGCAAATGGTGCATTCTTTATGATGACTTGTCAACAATATTATAATCTGGCAGATGCGTGCGGCGGATCATCAATTTGCCCAACCCCCTCAAACATCCGTCATTCCAGCGTCCCGCGGGATGCGCTGCGCGTCGTCAAAGCGCCATACCCCTTAAACATCC
>JANPDI010000173.1:0-10485 GCA_031431435.1 Burkholderiales bacterium | reverse complement strand
CGAAGTCTGCAGGTCGTCGCATACTTGCAGCGCATGGGCTTTGATAACTTGCATAATCTCAGTGGTGGTATCGACGCATGGTCACGGACGGTTGATCGTTCGGTGCCGGTTTATTAAAGGCCGTCCTTTTGCGTGATTATCAGGTTTTGCCGGTTTCTGTTTGTCTCTGTTTGTCCGTCCCGCCGAATTTCACTTTTTTCCCTTTGTCTTCAGGTCTTTGAGTACACATGAAAAACCAAATTATTTGCCGCGCCATCGCCGGGCTGTTTGCCACCTCACTGATTGGTGCCGCTTCCGCCGCCGACCTGCTGTCAATTTATCGTGACGCGGTATCACAAGACCCTGTTTATGCCTCGGCGCGTTCCACCTACGAAGCCGCCAAAGAAGCGTCGCCACAAGCGCGTGCCGCCGTATTGCCGGCGATTTCGCTGTCGGGCAACGTCAATCGCATCAATAGCGAAACCGACACCGCCGGCATCAACCGCTCAACTGATTACACGTCAAAAGGTTATTCCCTGACGCTGACGCAACCATTGTTCAGGATGCAAAGCTGGATTGCGGTTGACCAAGCCGGGCTGCAGGTCAAGCAGGCCGAAGCGGTCTTTGCCGACGCCAAACAAAACATCGTGACCCGCGCGGCGCAGGCGTATTTTGATGTGCTGTTGGCGCAGGACAACGTCGCCTTGTCCGCAGCCCAGAAAAAAGCCTTTGCCGAGCAGCTTGCGCAAGCGAAGCGCACCTTTGAAGTCGGCACCTCGACCATTGTCGACACCTACGAAGCACAGGCCGCCTTTGATCTGGCGGTATCACGTGAAATTGCCGACCAGAATGATTTGGAAATCAAAAAGAATGCCCTGCAGCAATTGATCGGCAAAAACGCCCCTTCGCTTTCACCATTGCGTGACAATGCCGCACTCGCGCTGCCATCACCGGCAGATCCGCTGGCGTGGGTAAAAGGCGCCGAAGAAGCGAGCCCGACCATCGCCCAATTGCGCGCCGTTTATGAAATTGCAATGAAGGAAGTTGATCGCAGCAAGTCAGGCCATCTGCCGACGCTCGATTTGACCGGCAGTTACGGTTATATCGATGCACCGTCAACAGGCATTCCGTTCACCTCAAAGTCAACCAACATCGGACTGGTGTTGAATATTCCGCTGTATCAGGGTGGCGGTACACAATCACGCATCCGTCAGTCATTATCGAACCGCGACCGCGCCGAGCAGGATTTGGAAAACATCAAACGCACCGTCGGCCAAAACGTCCGCACCTCATTTCTGAATGTCACCAGCGGTGTGGCGCAGGTCAAGGCGCTTGAAGCGTCGCTGGTCTCGTCAAAGTCCTCACTCGATTCAACCCTGTTGGGCAAGGATGTCGGTGTACGAACCAACGTTGACGTGCTGAACGCGCAACAACGTTTATTTCAAACCCGTCGCGATTTGCAGCAGGCGCGTTACAACACCGTGTTGTCGCAGCTACGCTTGAAGTCCGCCGCCGGTCGTTTGACGGAAGACGATTTGCTCGAAGTAAACCGGCTGCTGCAAAACTAGTCCGCCATCGTGGCATAGAAGCAGCGAAACAATATTCAAACGCCATTATCGGCGGGGCTCTTGGGGCAAAAATGCCTGAAAAGCCCCGCCGATAATGGCGTTTTCTATTCTAGTTTTGATTCGATGACAGCGAGCGTGCGGTCGGTTGCGCCGCCGTGTGCCTGTGCAAATGCCTGCGCATTTGCGCCGATTTGCCGCAGGCGTGTGGCATCCGCCAGTAACGCCTTGGCCGCCGCGATCGCCCCGACCGAATCGGCCACCGACAACATCGCATTTGCCGCTGTCGCCAATTGCACCGCCTCGCTGAAATTGTAGGTTGACGGCCCCATGATAATGGCCTTGCCCAACGCAGCGGCTTCGATCAGGTTTTGTCCGCCAAGCGGCTGAAAACTGCCGCCGATGATGGCGATATCGCACATCGCGTAGTACGCATGCATTTCGCCCATCGAGTCGCCCAGCCAGACGTCTGCGTGCGCCAGTGCGGCCGCCGGTGTCGACGCATTGTCGTCAAGTGCACGCCGGCGCCGCACCTCGAAGCCGTCGTTTTGCAGCTGTTCAAAAACATGATCAAAACGTGTCGGGTGACGCGGCACGATCACCAGCAGCGGTCGTTGGCGCTTGTCGCCGTCTTGATTGCTGTCGGGATCAGCCGGCCAATCTGTCACCTGCTTGAACGCCCGTGCCAGCGACAATTCCTCGTTGTCGCGCGTGCTTGCCAGCAGAATCACGCGGCGTCCGTTCATCGCGCGGTGCCACACAAGCCCGCGGGCCACTGCCGCATCATCGAGCGTCAAATCAAACTTCATGTTGCCGGTGACGTGTACGTCGTGCGCGCCGAGCGATTTGAGACGCGTCGCATCATCTTCCGACTGTGCCATCACCGCCGCGAATGATTGCAATGCGTCACGCACAAGTGACCGGACCGGGGCAAATTTGAGATAACCCTGCTGTGATTTTGCCGACAGCCGCGCATTGACCAGAAACGCCGGAACGGCATTCGCATGACAGGCATGAATCAAGTTCGGCCACAACTCGGTTTCCATCACAATCAACATGCGTGGCCGGATGCGGCGAATGAACAGGGCCAGCGCCCACGGCAGATCGTATGGCACGTAACGCACATCGATATCATCCGCCAGCAACTCGCGCGCGGTGCGTCTGCCGGTCGGCGTCATACAGGTCAGCATCACCGGGCTGTGCGGAAACGCAATGCGCAATTTGCCGATCAACGGCAGCGCAGCACGCACTTCGCCAACCGACACCGCGTGAATCCACATCACGTTTTGTTTTGCCGGTGACGCGCCGGCAAAACCAAAACGTTCGCCGATATTTTTTCGATAGCCACGCTCCGAGCGTCCGCGCCACCAAAGACGCAACAACACCAGCGGCATCGCCAGAAAAAACATCGCGCTATATAAAAAACGCCACATCAGCGCAACACCGCATCAACCGCGTTGATCACCGCATCCACCGAAACGTGCGCCGGTTGGGTAACAGACCCGCCGCCGAGACTGTTGATGCGCGTGGGCGGGTTTGTGCCGTCATACAACCCGGTCAGCGCCGGGCGGGTGGTCAGATAAATACCGACGGTCGGACGGTTAAGCGCCACCGCCAAATGGGCCAGTCCGGTATCAACCCCGACGACGGCGTGCGCACCGGCGAGCAACATCGCAACGTCATTTAATGGCATGGCTTCGACAGCGCGCGCATTGGTCAACCCTGCGGCAATTTCACCACTTCGGCGGTGTTCATCGACATTGCCGGACAACAATACGACTTGCCAACCGCGATCATTTAGTGCCCGGCCCAATGCCACCCATGACGCGACCGGCCAGGTTTTGTCGGGCCGGCTGGTGGCGTGCATCAGTATCACGTACGGCTTGGTCAAACCCGTTGTCTGCTCAATTGGTGGCGGCGCAGGGACGGTCAGACCGTAATCACACGCCGGGGTGATATCCATCTTCAACACACCAGCCGCAAGTGCGCGATTACGCACCACCGCGTGCTGTTCACGCGCGACCGCAACCATTTGTTGATACCAGCGCGTGGCAAACGGCTCGCGCACGCTGTTTCGGTCAAAACCGGCAATCGGGCCGTTTGCCCAACGCGCAACCAGCGCGCTTTTGACCAGCCCCTGCGTGTCGATGATCGCGTCATATCGCTGCGCGCCCAGCCTCGCCTTGTCGTCAAAAAAAAGCGACCAGCGCGATGCCTGCCACCAGGCTTTTTTTAATGCCCGCAAATGCACCGGGTAAACGGCGTGGATGGCGGGGTGTAACGCGACCAATGGTGCGTATTGCGCCTCGGTCACCCAATCAATGATCGCGTCGGGGAAGGCCCGCCGGATGTCACTGGCGACCGGGAAGTTATGAACCACGTCGCCGAGTGATGAAAGTTTGACAAGCAGGATGCGCATTGGCTGATTTTACGTGCATACGTACCGCAAGTCGCGGCAACCATGCAGACAAACACCGCGGCGGCGGCGTTCGCGTAGAATTTCAGACACGATGACCCCAAAATTTCCGATATCCGTCTGCATCATCGCCAAAAATGCGGCAGGGCAAATTGCCGATTGCATCGATAGCGTGGCGTTTGCAGATGACATTCTGGTGGTTGACTCCGGCTCCGACGATGAAACCCGCGCGATTGCGGCGGTGCGCGGCTGTCGCGTGATCGAAAAAGAATGGCTGGGCTTTGGCAAACAAAAACAGTTCGCCGTCACCGAGGCCAAATACGATTGGGTGTTGTGTCTGGATACCGATGAGCGGGCAACCCCGGCGCTGGAGGCCAGCATTCGCGCCGCATTGGCGGCACCGGCGTTCAAGGCGTACCAAATGCCGCGCCGCAACCGCTTTTTTGGGCGCTGGCTGAACCATGGCGAAGGTTATCCCGACTGGTCGCTGCGATTATTTCACCGCCAATTTGCCAGCTGGAGCAACGATCCGGTGCACGAGGCGGTTATCACCACGGTGCCGGTCGGCAAACTAAAGGGCGATTTGTTGCATGAATCCGCCGAAGAAATTTCGACTTACCTGCTCAAACAAAACCGTTATTCATCGATCCACGCCGAGTCACTCTACGAACAGGGTGTGCGCGCAGGTTACTGGAAGCTCTTTTTGAGTCCGGTGACACGCTTCATCAAGTTCTATTTTCTGCGGCGCGGTTTTCTCGACGGCGGCCCGGGATTTGCCCATGTCGCGATTGGTTGTTTTGCCGCATTTGCGAAATACGCCAAATTGATCGAATTGACCAAAAAGTCATCGTAGGGACGGTCGCGGCATACTGCTAAAATGTTGTGCTTTAGTCACCTGATCGTACGCGGTTTGCGCCAGGCGCATGTCAGCGGTACGCCTAACATTTCATGATTATTGTCACTGGCGGTGCGGGCTTTATCGGCTCCAATTTTATCCGCGACTGGCTCGCCACGAGCGCCGAGCCGGTGATCAATCTCGACAAACTGACCTATGCGGGCAATTTGCATTCACTTGCGGATGTCGCCGCTGATCCGCGCTACCGGTTCGTCAAAGCGGATATCGGCGACCGGCCGCTGCTGGATGCGTTGCTCGCTGAAGCCAAACCAAGGGCGATTATTAATTTTGCCGCCGAAAGCCACGTCGATCGGTCGATTCAGGGCGGTGCCGAATTTATCGCCACCAATGTTGTTGGCACGTTCAACCTGCTCGAGGCGGCGCGCGGCTATTTTGCGTCGCTCGATGTTGCGGCAAAAACGGCATTCCGTTTTTTACACGTCTCGACCGACGAAGTGTATGGCTCGCTCGGCATGGATGATGCACCGTTTGCCGAAACCCACCGCTACGCGCCAAACAGCCCCTATTCCGCGTCGAAGGCGGCATCCGACCATTTGGTTCGTTCGCACCAACACACCTATGGTTTGCCGACGTTGACGACCAATTGCTCAAACAACTACGGCCCGTATCATTTTCCGGAAAAATTGATTCCGTTAATGATTACCAATGCCCTCGCCGGCAAGGCGCTGCCGGTCTATGGTGACGGCCGCAATGTGCGCGATTGGTTGTATGTGCTCGACCACTGCCGCGCCATTCGCATGGTGCTCGAGAACGGCCGCATCGGCGAAACCTACAATGTCGGCGGCCGCAATGAGCGCAACAATCTCGATGTTGTCCACGCCATCTGTGACACGCTGGACCAATTGCAGCCGCGCGTCGATGGCGCCAAATACGCGACACAAATCCAGTTTGTCAAAGACCGGCCGGGGCATGATCAACGCTACGCGATCGATGCAACCAAACTCGAAGCCGAGCTCGGCTGGCATGCACAAGAGACCTTCGAAAGCGGACTGGCAAAAACCATCCGCTGGTATCTTGACAATCAGGAATGGGTCAACGATGTGACCTCCGGCCATTATCGTGACTGGATCAATACACAATACGGGCGGGCGGCATGAATCGTAAAGGCATTATTCTGGCCGGCGGTTCGGGCACGCGGCTTTATCCGGTGACGCAGGTTGTTTCGAAACAATTGCTGCCGATTTACGACAAGCCGATGGTGTATTACCCGCTAACCACGCTGATGCTGGCCGGCATCCGCGACATCCTGGTTATTTCGACGCCGCAGGACACGCCGCGCTTTGAAGAGTTGTTGGGCGACGGCAAGAAATGGGGACTCAACCTGCGCTATGCCGTACAGCCGTCACCGGATGGACTGGCACAGGCGTTTCTGATCGGCGAACAATTCATCGGTGACGCACCCTCCGCGCTGATTTTGGGTGACAATATTTTTTACGGCCACGATTTGTCGGGGCTGTTGCAGCGCGCGGCGGTGCGGCCATCCGGCGCGACCGTCTTTGCCTATCCGGTGCAGGACCCGGAGCGTTACGGCGTGGCGGAGTTTGACCGCGCCGGACGGGTGATTTCGCTTGAAGAAAAACCCGAAAAACCGAAATCACGCTACGCGGTGACCGGCATCTATTTTTACGACAATCAAGTCGCCGCACTGGCAAAAACGCTCAAACCATCCAAACGCGGCGAGCTCGAAATCACCGACTTGAACCGGCTCTATCTTGAGCGTGGCGAACTCAATTGCGAAACCATGGGGCGCGGCATGGCGTGGCTCGATACCGGCACCCACGAATCGTTGCTGGAAGCGTCGCAATACATTGAGACCATCGAACGACGACAGGGCTTGAAGGTCGCGTGTCCGGAGGAAATTGCATTTCGGCTGGGCTGGATTGATGCGGCGGCGGTCGAGGCGCTCGCCAAACCGATGCTCAAAAACGCCTACGGACAGTACCTGACCCGCATGTTGTCCGAGACACTCTACTGATGCGCGCCATTGATACTGCCATCGACGGCGTCAAGATTATCGAGCCCACCGTATATGGCGATGACCGCGGCTTTTTTTTCGAGAGTTTTAACGAGAAAAAATTCGCCGAGCTGACCGGTGTGACAGATCGATTTGTGCAGGACAATCATTCCAAGAGTGCGCGTGGTGTGCTACGCGGCCTGCATTATCAGATTGCACAATCGCAGGGAAAACTGGTGCGCGTGGTGGCCGGCGAAGTGTTCGACATCGTGGTTGATCTGCGCCGCCAATCCGCCACCTTTGGTCAACACGTTGCCATCTATCTGTCGGCGGAAAACAAAAAAATGTTGTGGGTCCCCAAAGGGTTCGCGCATGGCTTCCTGGTGACCTCGGAACACGCTGAATTTTTGTACAAAACAACCGACTATTACGCACCTGCGCATGAGCGCAGTCTGCGCTGGAACGACCCGGCATTAAATATCATCTGGCCGCTTGATCAGTCCGGCCCGCCACAGTTAAAACCCGCCGATGCCAATGCACCGCTGCTGGCAGACGTGGAAACATTTTAAGTGCCATGAGCCAACCCCGCATCCTGATCACCGGCAAGAACGGCCAGCTTGGTTTTGAACTTGCGCGCACCTTCGCGACGGACGGAAACCATCACGTCGTCGCCCTCGACCGCAGCCAACTCGACCTGACCAGGCCTGACCAGATCCGCGCGGTTGTCCGCGACCTCAAGCCGGCACTGATCATCAATGCCGCGGCATACACCGCGGTTGATCAGGCCGAGGCCGAGGCGGCGCTGGCGATGCAGGTCAATGCGATTGCGCCGGGCATCCTGGCGGAAGAGGCCAATCGCTGCAATGCCGTGATGATTCATTATTCGACCGACTATGTGTTTGCCGGTGATGGCAGCATCCCGTATCAAGAAACCGACGGGGTCGGCCCGCAAAGTGTCTACGGCAAGACAAAATTGGCGGGTGAGCTGGCGGTGTCAACCATCGCAAAGCGGCACCTGATCCTGCGGGCCGCCTGGCTCTATTCGAACCGCCGGCATAATTTTTTGTTGACCGTGCTGCGACTGGCGCGCGAGCGCGACCAGTTAAAAATCGTCAATGACCAGCTGGGGTCGCCCACTTGGGTCAGGGATGTGGCGCGCGCCACGCAACAGATGGTCACGTTTGGAAACGATCACGCCGAGCTCGCGGTTGCCGGCGGTGTGTATCACGTCACCGCCACCGGTGTGACATCGTGGTATGGCTTTGCCGACGCCATCATCCGCCAAACAACCGACCCGTTGCGGCGTGCCAATGACGTTGAAGCCATCACCACCGCCCAATACAATGCGCCGGCCAAACGCCCCGCCTATTCGGTGCTGGCGCACGACAAACTTGCCGCCGCCGGCATTCAGATGCGTGACTGGCAAACCCAACTACACGACTGCCTTGACGAACGCGGCAGTCTGGTCGACGCGCCGGTTGCATCTGCCGCACCACCACCGGTACAGCTGTTCGTGCCGACGTTTCACATTGACGAGTGCCTCGCCGAAATTCGTGAGTGCCTGGAAAAAGGCTGGACCGGCCTCGGCTTCAAGACGGTGGCGTTTGAAGCCGCGTGGAAGCAATATACCGGCCTGCCACACGCGCACTTCCTGAATTCGGCAACCGTCGGCCTGCATCTGGCGGTCGAGGTTCTCAAACGCAAACACGGCTGGGCGGACGGCGACGAAATCATCACCACGCCACTGACCTTTGTATCGGACAGCCACACCATTCTGTACGCCAACATGAAGCCGGTGTTTGCGGATGTGGATGCCTCGTTGTGTCTGGATCCGGCCGATGTGGCAAAAAAAATCACGTCAAAAACACGCGCCGTCATGTTTGTCGGCATGGGCGGCAACCCGGGCCAATACACCGCGGTGTTGAAATTGTGTCGCGAACGCGGGCTGGCGATGATTCTAGACGCGGCGCATATGGCCGGCACCAAACTCGGCGCCGATCAACGCCACGTCGGTTTCGACGCCGACGCCACCGTATTCAGTTACCAGGCGGTGAAAAACCTGCCTACCGCCGATGCCGGCATGATCTGCTTTCACGACGCCGCCGATGACGAACTCGCGCGCAAATTAACCTGGCTCGGCATCAACAAAGACACCTATGCACGGACCGCCGCGCAAGGCAACTACAAATGGAAATACGACGTTGAGTTCGTCGGCTACAAGTATCACGGCAATTCAATCATGGCGGCGATTGCACTGGTGCAGTTGAAATATCTGGACGAGGACAACAATCGCCGGCGCGCCATTGCCCAGCGCTATCGCAACGGGTTCGCCGCGCATGCGTTTATCCGCACCATTCCGGTGGTCGCCGATTGCCAATCAGCCACCCATTTGTTCCAGATCCGCGTTAAAAATCGCGACGAACTGATGGCGCAGCTGAATGACGATGGTATTTTCCCGGGTGTGCATTATCGCGACAATACGCTTTACCGTATGTTTGCCTATGGCGACGGCACTTGTCCGGCGGCACGCCTCGCATCCGACGAAATCATTTCGCTGCCCTTACACCTGCGCATGACCGACGCCGACGTTGATCGGGTAATTCAGGCCGTGGTTGCACACGCACAACGATGAAACCCGCAAACACCACCATTACCGGCGGTTCGGTCAGGTTGCGAATGTTGACGGCGGACGATCTGCCGATGACGCTGGCGTGGCGCAATCGTGACGACGTGCGCCGCTGGTTCCGGCAATCGGCTGAAATCGACATGACAACCCACCGCGCGTGGTTTGACCAACAGCAGCTATCCGACGACGTGCTGGTGTTTGTGGTTGAAGAAAGTCAAACGGGCCAACCGGTTGGCCAGGTATCGATTTATCACATTGACCGCGAAACCGGCGAGGCGGAAGTGGGGCGCTTTATCGCCGCGCCCAACGCATCCGGCAAGGGATTTATTCGTGCGGCCATCATTGCGCTGACCGAGTTTGCCTTTAATGAGTTGTTGCTGTCGCGGCTTTACCTCGAGGTGTTTGCCGACAATGTGCGGGCAATCCGGCTGTACGCTTCTGTCGGTTTTGGGGTTTTTGCCGGCCCGGCCAACGACGGTATGTCGGACATGGTCATGATGGAAATGAAAAAACCGTCATGAGCACCTTTGTCAAACTGGCCCGGGACAATCTGACCGCACTGCGCAACTGGCGGGTATGGTGGCATCTGGGCATGGCGGACGTTCGCAATAAATTTGCCAAGTCGGTGGTTGGCCCGACCTGGATATTGCTGAATTTGGCCCTTTGGATTGGCGGCATTGGTTTGATTTACGGGACGCTGTTCAACCAGAAGCTCGACACCTATTTGCCGTTTCTGGCGATTGGATTTGTCGTCTGGACCTACCTTGCCCAAACCATCACAGACGGCGGCAACGCGTTTGTGTTTGCCGAGGGCTACATCAAACAATTTACCTATCCGAAACAAATTTATGTGCTGCGGGTGATTGTCAATGCGAGTGTGCCGTTTGTGATCGGTGTCGGCATCTTCTTCCTGGTAATGTTGTTTCTTAACCGCCCGTTTGGTATCGGCATGCTGTGGGTGCTGCCAGGCTTGATGATCCTGTTGCTGGCAACGTATTTGCACGCGACCATCATGGCCTATGCGTCGGC
>JANPDI010000172.1:0-2643 GCA_031431435.1 Burkholderiales bacterium | reverse complement strand
TCGGCAAAAAATCAAGGCGTGGTGGCCAATCCGAAACTGGCGGCGCTGCAGGGTCTCGCCAAAATGAAGGCGCTGCACGATCGTGGCTGGCAGCAGGGTGTACTTGCGCCACAGGAGAGGCCGAACCTCGCCGCGCTGCGTGCGCTAGGGTTCAGTGGTGACGACGCCAGCGTGATCAGCGTCGCTGCGCGTGATGCACGGCAGATGTTTAACGGCGCCATGTCGGCCTCGTCGATGTGGGCGGCTAACGCAGCAACGGTCAGCCCAGGCGCCAACACGGCGGATCGACGCGTTCATTTCACCGCGGCAAACTTGAACAACAAGTTTCACCGCTCGATGGAGTACCCGACGACATCGCGATTGCTGCAGGCGATGTTTGCCGACCCATCACATTTTGTACATCATGCGGCATTGCCTTCCTGTCCGCAGTTTGGTGACGAGGGGGCGGCCAATCACACGCGTTTTTGCGACGTGATCGGCAATCGCGGGGTGGAGTTTTTTGTTTATGGTGCCGAAGGCTTCAACCCGTCGGCTCCGATGCCAAAACGTTATCCGGCCCGTCAGACGCTTGAAGCGTCGGCGGCAGTTGCGCGTTTGCACGGGCTCGACGACGCGCACACGGTGTTTGCCCAGCAACACCCGGATGTGATTGACGCGGGCGTTTTTCACAACGACGTGATTGCCGTCGGCCATCGCGATGTATTGTTCTGCCACGAACGCGCCTTTCTCAATCAGCAAGTTGTGATGGAAAATTTGCAGGCAAAGTCCCGCGGCGGTATTCGAATTGTCACGGTCGATGATGCCGACGTACCCGTTGCCGACGCGGTGGCAAGTTATTTGTTTAACAGCCAGTTGTTATCCAAGCCGGATGATCCAAGTGGCAAGCTGGCAATTGTCGTGCCTGAAGAGTGCCGCAAAACGGCGAGTGTGTGGCGCTATCTCAATACCATGGTCGATGGTGGCGGTCCGATCGACGAATTGCTGATATTTGATTTGCGCGAGAGCATGATGAACGGTGGCGGGCCGGCGTGTCTGCGGCTGCGTGTCGAACTCAATGCAACGCAGGCGCGCGCGGTCAATCCGGGGGTGGTATTCACCGATGCGCTTTATTCGTCGCTCACCATCTGGGTGGGCAAACACTATCGAGATCGGATGGGCGATGATGAATTGACCGATCCGCAGCTTGTCGGCGAGGTGCGAGCCGCACTTGATGAACTGACACAAATCCTGAATCTGGGTAACGTGTATCCGTTCCAGCGCTAGGGAAGCTCTGATTAAGTCCATTTCGTCCCGAAAAGGGACTTCCGATGGTCGTCGCCATCCGTTGTTGCCGCAGTTGGCAAACACACAAAAATTCCGCCTGACATATCAAACATATGCCGCGTCGAAATTTTTGTATTCACGCCTAGTCTGACTTAGAACTGTACTTAATCAGAGCTTCCCTGGCTTTGTTTAACGTTTGCGCTGCGGCTGACGTTATACGTGAACGGCACTGCATTGCCAGCAAGACTCAAATTCGCCGGGATTCACCTCGTTGCAATGACCGCAGGTCCAGGTATCGATGGTCGCGGGCCGTGTTTGATAGTCGGCAATGATGGCCCTGGCGTGTTGCTCCTGATGCGGCTGTGCGATCCATACCTGCGGTTGCGCCGTGCCAACCGGCACCAACCCGATTGCCGATGCGGCGTTCTCATTAAACACAAACGCCGGAATACCGGCGTGTTCCAAAAGGTCGCGCAATAAGTGGGCGTCGGGCAGATGCAAGGCTGAGTAAACACGTTTCATCAAATCATGTTGCCTGCAATCCCGCCCTAGTGCAAGCCTCAATATTTAATGTCCGGCCGATTGTGCGCCGTCCACAAATCGCGGGCGAAAAAAAACCGCTGACGTTGCCGTCAGCGGTTTGTTGCAGACCGTTACTGGTGTCCGGGGTTAGAACATGAAATTCACGTTGGCGGTCACGCCATCCTGCTTCACACCCTGTTTGCTGCTGACGGTTGAGAAGGCGACACCCAGACCGATTTGTGGTGTGATGTTGCCGCGAATACCGATCACGCCGGTGACCCACTTGTTGTCACCAAGATAACCCGGAATATCGTACTTGATATTCTGCGTAACCGAGGATGGCGAGGCGGTGACAAAACGTTCGTTGTTATTGCCTTCGCTGTCCATCGACACGCGCGCAAACGGTGTGAAGTTGCCGATATTCATGCTGGCACGCACACCGATGCTGGTGACGCGTGATGTACGATTCTGGTCTTCAATCGTCAGGTCGGTCGACTGCACCACCGCCGCACCGGCATTCTCCTGGAAACGTGCAACCGACACAGTCTGGCTGGTATAGCCGATAAACGGGCCAACGGCGAGTCCACCAACCTTGAAATCGTAACCGGCGGTGAGGCTTGCCGAAACATTCGAACCATTGGTTGACGCGTTGTTATTGCGGGTCACCGAGCCAAGCCTGACGAAGCGGCGGACATTGTTGTACTTCAAATCTGCATTGCTGAATGTGCCGTTGGCATAAAACCCGTCCGATTTGGCCGACATAAACAGCGAAAACGCCGTCTCGTCCAGGTCGTACTGGCCAACCGCCCCCATGCGCGATTCATTGTTGTTTTTACCAACCGCGACGCCAACCGTCAC
>JANPDI010000171.1:0-2683 GCA_031431435.1 Burkholderiales bacterium | reverse complement strand
GCAATGGCGATACCGACCAACAATCCGCCGATGGCGTTGGCCGCGAATGTGCCCAGCGGAAAATGTGGGTGACGTTGGTTAAGCCAGACGGTCAAGCCAAAACGTGACCATGCGCCGACGGCGGCACCGATGCCAATTGCCAGAAATCCCGCGAATGAGACTTGCATACATGCCGTCCAATGTTGGTTGCCACGACGCTGACACCACAGAGCTAATTTGTCCGGACAAATTTACGGTCCCGTCGGTGTGCTCCTCTATAATAGTGGAAACATTTAACGATTCTGGAAACTGATATGTCCCAAATGTCCCAAGCTGAACCACGCGAAGCCATGGAATACGATGTTGTGATTGTGGGTGCCGGTCCGTCCGGGCTTGCTGCCGCGATCCATCTCAAACAACAAGCGGCAAAGGCCAATGCCGACATCAGCGTGTGTATTGTTGAAAAAGGCTCGGAAGTCGGCGCGCATATTTTGTCCGGCGCGGTGATGGACCCACGCGCCCTCACCGAGTTGATTCCGGATTGGAAGCAGGAAGGTGCGCCGTTGAATCAACTGGTGACCGAAGACCGGTTTATGTTTTTGACCGAAACGTCGTCGCGCAAGGTGCCATCATGGATGTTGCCGGGCTGTTTTCAGAATCACGGCTATTACGTCATTTCGCTGGCCAATGTGTGCCGATGGTTGGGGTCACGTGCCGAAGCACTCGGCGTGGAAATCTATCCCGGCTTTGCCGCCGCCGAAGTGTTGTTTGATGACAACGGCGCCGTCAAGGGTGTGGCCACCGGTGACATGGGCATCGGCAAGAATGGCGAAGCGACTGATCGTTTCCAGCGCGGCATGGAGCTACACGCCAAGTACACGGTGTTTGCCGAAGGCTGCCGCGGCAATCTGGGCAAACAACTACAAGCGCGATATCAACTAAATAAAGACAACGATCCGCAAGTCTATGGCCTCGGCCTCAAAGAGCTTTGGGAAGTGACGCCGGAGAAACACCAGCCCGGCCTGGTGGTGCACACCGCCGGCTGGCCGCTTGATACCAGCACCTATGGCGGCTCGTATCTCTATCACATGGAAAACAATCTGGTGTCGATCGGCTTTGTGGTTGGCCTGGGCTACCGCAATCCGCACCTCTCGCCGTTTGAAGAATTTCAACGCTACAAAACCCATCCGGCGATTCGCACCTTCCTCGAGGGCGGCAAACGGATTGCCTATGGCGCCCGCGCGATTGCGGCCGGTGGATTGCAATCGCTGCCCAAGCTGGTTTTTCCGGGCGGCATGCTGGTTGGTGACAACGCCGGCTTCCTCAACGCTTCGCGCATCAAGGGCAGCCACGCGGCGATTAAATCCGGCATGTTGGCGGCCGATGCGGCGTTTACCGCGTTGCAGGCCGGCCGTTCACAAGACGAGTTAACGCAGTATCCGGATAGCTTCAAAACGTCCTGGCTGCACGAAGAATTGTACAAAGCACGCAATTTCAAGCCATTCATGGCCAAAGGTCTCTATACCGGTACCTTGATGGTGGGGATTGATCAGGTTGTGTTTGGTGGCAAAGCACCGTGGACGTTGCATCATCAGCACGCCGATCATGAAACCTTGATGAAGGCATCCGAAGCACCACCCATCAACTATCCCAAGCCCGATGGTGTGTTGACCTTTGACCGGTTGTCGTCGGTATTTTTGTCGAGCACCAACCATGAAGAGGATCAGCCCGCACATTTGACGCTGAAAAATGCCGATGTGCCGGTGGCGACCAATCTGGCGCTTTATGACGGCCCCGAGGCGCGTTACTGCCCGGCCGGGGTGTACGAATTCATCGACAAGCCCGATGGCGGCAAAAAATTACAAATCAATGCGCAAAACTGTGTGCATTGCAAGACTTGCGATATCAAAGACCCGACGCAGAATATTGTCTGGGTCACGCCCGAGGGCGGTGGCGGGCCGAATTATCCGAATATGTGACCGGAAATTTAGAGTTGCAAAACAAACTTCACAGCAAAACCTGAATGCGGTAACCTATTCCAACGAACACAATCGGGGGGAGCCACAACATGAAGCCGGTTTCAGAACTACTCAAAAAGCGCGCGCATTCGGTGATCCACTCCGTTTCACCCGACAACACTGTGCTCGAAGCCATTCAATTGCTGGCCGATAAAAGTATCGGCGCGGTGATGGTGATGGAAGGCGAAAAACTCGTCGGTATCTTTTCCGAGCGCGACTACACCCGCAAGATCGCCCTGGTCGGCAAAAATTCGCGCGAGACCAAGGTGTCTGAAATCATGACCTCGCCGGTGCTGTATGTGAGCCCCAAAAACCGCACCCGCGAATGTATGGCGTTGATGAGTGAAAAGGGCTTTCGCCACCTGCCGGTGCTCGACGGCAACAAGGTGGTCGGCATGATTTCGATCCGCGACTTGATGAACGACATCATCGAAGACCACGAATTCACCATCGCCCAGCTTGAGAGTTATATCAAGAGCTAGTCTGCGCGTTGCCCGGGTCGGCCCGTGCGTTCAAGAAACCGCCGTTGTCCCTGCGATAAGCCCGTCGTCCCAGCGCAGCAACCGTGTCAAGCGGAAGGCTGAATTTTCCATGTTTGATCGTTTTTTAGCATTGCATTCAGAATCGTCAGGAGCTTTCGCATGCAGGCCGTGATGGCAAGCTTTGACGGCTTACCAGCCGTCTTG
>JANPDI010000170.1:0-4449 GCA_031431435.1 Burkholderiales bacterium | reverse complement strand
ATTTTTAAGTAAATCAATCAGTTACATAGATTCAAAGTGTGAATGTCGCCTTCTCCGCCAATAAATAAGCCCCGCGAGGGGCTTTTTTATTGGCGGTCGTCGAAGCAATGCGAGCCAATAGTTTGGCTCGCGGGCGGGATTCGAAAGGTGCCGGCGATGCCGCAGGCCGCCGCGCTGTGGGGTGAGTGCGGGGTTTCGCGAACCGAACGGTTTCGGTTTGTGCCGCGCGAACCGAAGGACTTCCAGGTCCGCCGACGCGGAACGTGACCGAATCCCAAAACCCGCCATTCTAAAACTAAAACACCTTTATCGGCGGGCATTTTCAGGCAAAAACCGCTGAAAAGACCCGTCAATGCTGGTGTTTGCTGATATGACAGACGCCTACCGCGCCATCATTCGCCGCAACACATAACTCGCCAGATCAACCAATGCCACCAAGGCAATCATGGCAATCAAAATTGTCGCGGTCTTGTTCATATGAAACAAACCCATGTGAAACGACAGCAACTGGCCCAATCCACCGGCACCCACAACACCCAGCACGGCAGCTGCGCGGATATTGTTTTCCCAGCGATACAGGGTGTAGGACATGATTTGCGGCAACACCTGCGGCAGGGTCGCATAGAAAAAAATCCGGGTGTTTGAAACGCCCTGCGCGCGCAATGCAAATGCCGGGCCGGGCGGCGCATTTTCAATTGCCTCGGCAAATAACCGGCCCAACACACCGGTGGTGTGAAACGCCAGCGCAAGTGTGCCGGCGAATGGCCCCAACCCGGCGGAGATCAACAGCAGCGCCGCCCAGACAAGCTCGGGGATCGACCGTAATACGTTCAACAGCAGACGCGTTGGTTGCCGCGCCCATGCCCATGCCCATGCAATTTCACCGGCATCCTCCTCCGGTCGGCGAATGGTGCTCGCCGGCAGGGCGATGGCAATTCCCATCAACATTGCCAGCACCGTCCCGAGCAGTGACATGGAAAACGTTTCAATCACGCCGACCCAGACCTTTGCCAGAAACGGCGTTGTCAAATCGGGTGGAAAAAATTCGCTGACAAACGCCGCCATGCTTGCCGCCGCTTCGCGCGAAAAAAATGCGCCCCAGTCGAGATTCAAACTCCAAAAACTCGCAACAACCAGCACAATCAAGGCGCCACTGAACCAGCAGGCGCGGCAACGCGCGTCAAAAATCGGGTTCGGACGCAATCCAGGTGACGAGGGAGGTGCGGACATCAGCCAATCTCCTTGCGCAACCAGCTACTCACGCGATCGGCCAGTGCGACCAAGAGAATAAATACGATCAACATGGTGGCAACTTCGCCGCCGTTGAACATTTTCATCGAGTTGTCCATTTGCTGCCCGAGACCGCCTGCACCGACAAATCCCAACACCACCGACGAGCGGATGGCGCATTCCCAACGATAGACGGTGTAGGAGGTGATTTCGGCGGCATTTTGCGGCAGCAAGCCATAAAAAAATGCCTGCAACCGGCCGCTGCCGTTGCGCATCAACGTCTGGGTGGCATGGGCGTCACCGCTCTCCAGAATCTCCGCGTAGACCTTGCCCAGCATGCCGCCGTAGGTCAATGCGATCGCCAACACACCCGCCGTCGGGCCGAGACCGACAACACGCACAAAAATGAGCGCCCAAACGAGTTCCGGGACACTGCGCAACAGGATCAATACCAAGCGGATAGTCTGCCGGAACACAAACGGTAGCGCGGCCATCTTGCCGGTCAATGCCGATATCGATAACGCGCTGGTTGACAGCAGCGTGAATGGGATGGCGAGCAGCATGGCAAGCGCCATGCCTGCAGTCGCGATGGCGACCGTGCGCCACGTTTCCTTCGCCACCAATGTCAGGAATTCGCGATTGGCGACCGGCGGGAAAAAGTCCATGAGAAAGCGTAGCGATGACTTGCGGCTTTGCGCGTCAAACAGCGCCCATGGTTTAAATTCGGTCGCCACCATTAAAGGCCACAGCAGCACAACCGCAAGTGACAACCAGAAAATCCGTCCAACCCACGCCGGGTCCCGGTTTGGTGCGGCGGGTCTGGAAAATGACGGCGGTGCAGTTGACATATACGCTAGCGACAATGCATCACAGGCGGATTGGGCGGGGCTTCGTCCACGCGGTCACTTACCGGGGCGGGGCCATGCAGTTCGTCCTCGTGCTGTGCATAAAGTTCGGTCAGTCGTTGGGGCGTCACTTGGCTTGCCGGCAAATCAAACGCGACGCTGCCGTCGCGCAAACCAATGATTCGATCAAAGCGGGTAAGCGCCACATCAACCTGATGCAACGTCATGACCAAGGTGACGTTGCGATCGCGCGCTTCACCGATCAACGTGTCCATCACCTGCTTGGCGCGTGTTGGGTCAAGCGCGGAGAGCGGTTCATCAATTAACCACAATTTGGCCGGGGAAACGATGGCACGCGCCAAACCAACCCGTTGCCGTTCACCACCCGACAGGCGATCAACGCGGTCAAAAATCTTTTCGCTCAGGTCGAATTTTTCAAGCGCGGCGTACGCCCCGGCAATGTTTTGCGGGTACAGCAACGAGCGGATGCTTTTCCAAAATCCCATTGCCGGCAAACTGCCCGCGAGTACCGATGTCACCACGCGCTGGCGGGGTGGCAGTGGTGGAACCTGCGGCGCCAGATAGAGCCGGCCGCGCATTGTTTGCAGGTCTGATCGTGGCAGTTGCCACGGGTCGATATTGTCGACAAGCACGCTTCCTGTGCTTGGTCGCAACGCGCAGGCGAGCGCGTGCAGCAGGGTGGTCTTGCCTGCGCCCGAGGGACCGATGATCGCGACTTGTTCGCCGGCTGCGATGCCAATTGAGGCATCGCGCAACGCGTCGGGCGTACCGGCGCGCGCCGCCGGGTGGCGCGCGCCGAGGCGTTTAGTGGTTAGATTCAATTACAAAAGACCGGCATTGCGGGCGGCGTCTTCAATGCCTTTGTAATTGTCGGCCTTGGTCGGAATATAACGTGTTGCGCGGTTGAGTTTGAGGATTTCCGCGCCTTCAGGCGTGGCCGGATCAAGGTCAAGCAATGCTTTAGTGACTTTTGCCCGCATGTCTGCCGGCATGTCGGCGTGCACCGCCCAGTTGTAGTTGAAATACCCCGGCGTGGTATAAAAAACATCGACAGCCTTGGTATCAACTTTGTTTTCCGCAACAAATTTCTTCCAGACCGTAATGTCTAGCGCGGCGGCATCAACCTTGCCGCTGACGACCGATGCAATTGTTGCATCGTGTGCGCCTGAGTAGGCGATGCGTTTGAAGTCTTTTTCAGGGTCGATCTTAGCCTGCAACAAAAAACTACGCGGCATCAAATGGCCTGAGGTTGATGATGCGGAACCGAACGAGACTTGTTTGCCCTTCAAATCATCTAGTTTCTTGATGCCGGAGTCGGTTTTAGTGATAAACACCGACTGAAATTTGGTGTCTTCCTCGCGTTGGGCGATGGGAATGACCTTTCCCTTGGATCGGATGCTGGCCTGCACATAGGTGAATCCACCGAACCAGACGAGATCGACTTTTTTGTTGACCATTGCCTCAACGGCCGCCGGATAGTCGGTAACTGGAATGAATTCAACTTTGACGCCGAGTTTTTTCTCAAGATACTGCGCAATAGGGGTGAACTTGCGGATTTGCTCGGTTGCGACTTCTTCGGGAATGGTTGTTACGCGAAATACCTGTTGTGCAAATGCGCTGGTGCCAAATGCGAACAATGCGCAAGTCAAAATCGACTTGAATGTCCTTGAGGAAGAAAAGCTGACCATGGGAGTCTCCAAAACATTGTTGAACAACGAATGTAACTTACAAGAAAGAAATCACAATTACGCAATTGCCCGACTTACATTTATATTAGTCGATACTTGCAGCGGATAACTTACCAAAACATGGCAGCGAAACAATGAGCGTGGCGGGCATTCGTATTATCGATCAATTGACCGTTGACCACGCTGCCGAACGCTTGCGGCTGGTCGAAGGGCTGCGCGCGCCGTCGGCATCGATTGAGCCCAAATATTTCTACGACGAGCTGGGTTGTGCGCTATACGGGGCGATTTGCCAACTGGATGAGTATTACCCGACGCGAACCGAACGCGCCATTTTCCAGCAATTCCGCCGCGAAATCGCCGGTTTGGTTGGTAAAGGCGGGACCTTAATCGATCTGGGTGCGGGTGACTGCAGCAAGGCGTTGGGATGGTTGCCTTATTTTTCGCCGCAGCGCTATCTTGCGGTTGATATTGCCGGTCCATCACTTGCGTCCGCATTGGGCAACATGGCGGCGGATTTTCCGGAAACCGAAATGGTTGGCTTGGCGACGGATTTTTCGCAACAGTTGGTCATTCCGAACGAGTTGTTGTCCGGGAAATTAACGGTTTTTTATCCGGGGTCGTCAATCGGTAATTTTTCACCCGACGCCGCCACACACTTTTTACGG
>JANPDI010000169.1:0-8955 GCA_031431435.1 Burkholderiales bacterium | reverse complement strand
TACGCACCAATATCTTGTCGATGGTGACATGCGGCGCGGCCGGTGCGGCAGCGCTGCGCGACGATTTTATCGGGCGCATGGCCGACTACAAAGACACACGTGATTTCCCGGCAATCAGAGGGGTGTCGTATCTCAGCATCCACAATCGTTTCGGTACCATTTCAATTCGCGAACTCGCGACCATTGCTTATGCCGAGACGCTGAAGCGAAAAAATATCGGCGCCGAGACGTGGTTGGCGGAACTGATCTGGCGCGATTTTTATGTGCAGATTCTGTGGCACAACCCGCATGTGGTGGCGCGTGCCTACAAAGCGGATTACGCCGCACTCAACTGGCAGAATGACCCGGAATTGTTCAGCGCCTGGTGTCAGGCGCGAACCGGTTACCCGATCATCGATGCGGCGATGCGGCAGATCAACCATACCGGCTACATGCACAATCGCCTGCGCATGATCGTCGCCAGCTTTTTGACTAAAGACCTGTTGGTCGATTGGCGTTGGGGTGAAAAATATTTCGCCGACAACCTGAACGATTTTGATCTGAGCGCCAACAATGGCGGCTGGCAGTGGGCGGCATCCACCGGTTGTGATGCGCAGCCGTATTTTCGAATTTTTAACCCTATCACCCAAAGCGAACGCTTCGATCCACAGGGCAAGTTCATTCGTAAATATTGCCCTGAGCTGCAAAACATTCCGGACAAGTACATCCACGCGCCGTGGACGCTGCCACCGATTGACGCGCAGGCAAGTGGTTTTGTGATCGGTCGCGATTACCCTGCGCCGGTGGTGGACCATGCCATACAGCGCGACAAGGCGCTGGCGATGTTTAAGGCGGCGCGCGGCATGGCGTCCGAATAATTTCACGGTGAAGGTGTCATGCGATTCCGCCTGCGTCTCCCCGGCGTAGGCCGGGGCCCAATTCGCGGATGCTTCAGCAGGAAATTAGCCCACGTCATTCACCAAAAATAGCAGCTTCCTTCTGGAGACTTTTCGACGGCGCAAAGGATCAAACGCTAGGCAAGACAAGGCGTTCGAAGCAAAATGCCGTGAAAACGCCCGCGCCTATTAGGCATTCAAATTTCATTCGACTATTGGCAATGGCGAACCGTGTCCCGCAGTGATGCTGCTAGACTCGCAACAAATTCCTCTCCTCACTGTCCATGACCAAACAGCTCTACTTCGGCGACAACCTGCAAATCCTGCGTGACCACGTTCGTGATGAATCGGTCGACCTCATCTACCTCGACCCGCCATTTAACTCCAAGCGCGATTACAACCTGCTCTTCAAAACGCCAAAGGGCCACGAATCCGACGCGCAAATCACCGCCTTTGAAGACACGTGGCATTGGGGTGGGCAGGCGCAAGATGAATTCCGCGAGATTTTGAAATGCGGCAATAGCGACGTCGCCGAGATGATGGAAGCGCTGCGCAAGTTTCTCGGTGAGAACGACATGATGGCCTACCTCACCATGATGGCGAATCGTTTGCTCGAAATGCATCGTGTGTTGAAACCGACCGGCAGTCTGTACTTGCACTGCGACCCGACGGCAAGTCATTACTTGAAGATTGTGCTGGATGGGGTGTTTGGGAAGGAAAACTACGTCAACGAGATAATCTGGCGCCGCAAAGGTGGCTCAGCGCTCAAAGGAATGCGCCACTTTTCCAATGCCACAGATACAATTTTCTTTTACGCGAAATCTTCAAAGTATCTTTTCAACACGGTCCACATGCCGTTGGACGAAGAATACATCGAAGAGCACTTCACTAAATTTGACGAAACTGGGCGTCGCTTCCAAGCAACAGTGATGCGAAGTCCAAATCCCCGACCAAACCTAATGTATGACTACAAGGGATACAAGACGCCGCCAAACGGATGGGCAGTATCGCGAGAGCGTATGGAGCAACTAGATCGCGAGGGACAAATCTATTTCCCTGACGAAAAAACCAAGCAAATCTATCGCAAGATTTATCTGGACGAGTATCCCGGACAGCCTGCAAACAACCTTTGGACTGACATCGCGACGTTGAAGGGGAAAAACGCGGAGATATTGGGTTACCCAACTCAAAAACCGCTCGCCCTGCTCGAACGCATCATTAGCGCGTCCTCCAACGAAGGCGACGTGGTGCTCGACCCCTTCTGCGGCTGCGGCACCGCACTCGATGCGGCGCAAAAGCTCAAGCGCGATTGGATCGGCATCGACATCACGCATCTGGCAGTCTCACTCATCGAGAAGCGCCTGAAAGATCGTTACCCTGAGTTGCAAGCCAAAGGTGCCTTCATCGTCGAGGGTGTCCCTGAAGACTTTGCCGGCGCGCGCAATCTGGCTGAACGCGACAAACATCAGTTTCAGCTGTGGGCGTGCTCACTCGTCGGCGTGCAGCCGTATCGCGGTGGCAAAAAGGGGGCGGACCAAGGTATTGATGGGCTGGGCTTTATCGAAGTCGATCGCGGCAAAAGCGAGAAGGTGCTGGTATCGGTGAAGGGCGGCGAGAACATCGGTGCTTCAATGATTCGCGATTTGAAAGGCACCGTCGAGCGCGAGAAAGCCGCCATCGGCCTGTTCGTCACCCTCACTGAACCTACCAAGCCGATGCTGACCGAAGCCGCCAGCGCAGGGCACTATGAAAGTCCGCTGCACGGCGCATTCCCAAAAATTCAAATACTCACCATCGCGGGATTGCTCGACGGCACCCAGCGGCCGCATTGGCCCGACCTTGCGGCGGGTGGGCAGAATTTCAAGAAGGCGAAGGCGGAAGCGAGGCGTGGGAAGCAGAAGGATTTGTTTGGTGAGTGACTATCTCCCTAACCTTCAGGCAAAGGAATCAAAGTGATGACGCCGCGACAATGCGAAATCGCTGCTGAATCGTATACCGCCTGCCTTCTCGCGCAATGCGGTTATGACGTTCTAGTTCAATACGGTGCGAATCAGCCGCACTACGACCTTGTTGCAGAAAAGGACAAACGCTTTCTCCCCATTTCAGTGAAGGGTAGTCAAGACGGCGGTTGGATGCTCGCCGTTCGATTTGTAGAGCCCGGCGTCAACTATGCTCAGGCAATCGACAAGTGGCTCGCCGCACAACGGAATGACGTGGTCTACGTTTTCGTGCAGTTCATTCACATTCCGTTTGGCGAGTCGCCGCGGGTGCACCTGGCGCGACCCAACGAGATCGCTGTGCACATGAAAACCCAATGCGATGGACGTGGACATGGGTCGCTTCAGGAGGACTACAAACGAGACCATCCAAAGTCAAAGTACAGCCACAAAATTCCTGAGAACTGGCTTTTTACACGAAATCGACTTGATGCAATCTAGAAGCGCAACCGTTTCCAAGTCACAATAAAGGAACAGCGGATGAAGATAATTTTTCAGGTGGCCGGTCCCGCAAGTGTCGGCAAGAGCACGACTATCAGGCTCGCATATGAACGGCTGCGGGACAAACATGCTGATGCAGAAGTGCTCAGCAACGCCTCTTTGCGTAAAGAAGTGCAGGCCATTCTCAAGATCAATAGAAAGTTAATTGGAATTGAAAGTCGGGGGGACAACGCAGAATTCGTCAAAGCCGCACTAAAGCTCTTCGCTAAGCAAGGATGCGCAGTGATTGTCTGTGCGACACGGTCTCGGGGCGAGACTGATCAAGCGGTAAAGCGCTTCGCAGAACTTAACGGGTTTGAGTTAGAACGAATGGACAAGGCGGGCACAACTAGCACGCAGCAGGATTCTGACAACAGCAAATTGGCGACAAAGCTAGTCAGAGAAGTTCTGGCCGCCGTCGGCCTGTGAGGTAGGAACTTGGGTGCCGGCCTTCGCCGGTACGACAAGCTTAGATGTGGATCTTGTAAGTCTCACGCTGCATTCAACAGAAACTCCACCTTCACCGCGTCATACGGAAACTCGATTCCCTCGCCGTCCACGCGGTTAAGCAATCCGGCATTCAGCAAGGCGGTAATGTCGCTGTGCACGGCTTTTACATCGCGCCCGACCCGTCGCGCGGCTTCGCGAATCGACATCGGCCCTGCGCCGCAAAGCGCTTTGAGCAGCTCCCAGCGCTTCGCCGATAACACTTTCCACAGTAGCTCAGGTGATGCAAATGCGATCGTGGCGGGCTTGGGCTTGCCGGACTTCCACGCCTGCGCAAAATCTCCGTAGACGGCTTCTGGTTCGCGCACTTCAAGGGTGATTGTTTTCACGTTGATGCCTCCTGATGTCTTGCTGAAAATCGCTCAATAGATTTTCGGGTGTGGTGAATAGATAGGTTGATTCCCGCTTCCCGAAGTGCCGGTGGTCGCCCTTGCCTGCCTCATTGTCATAACGAATGACGCACACGCTATCAACAACATAGGCCAGCCGGTATTTGAAGGGATGGATTGAACCCGGCAGCGGCTTCGGCAACTGCCAAAGCACCAATTCCGCAAAGGTGTTTTCCGAGTAGATCAATCGAGTCTGAATAAGCGCGGTTGCTTTCATGTTGGACATAATGACAACACTACATCAGCGTGTCAATGTCGGCGTTGCAGCCCGCAGACCGAAGGGCTTAGATATGCAATGAAATATCACAAACCCAATTAATTACGGGCATCTCCAGCACTTTTTGCCTGAAACTTCCCGTCCTTATTGGACTTTTGCGTTTTGGCCGAACAATCTTGGCACGACGAACAACGCCACCACCACTGCGCATAACTGCGCCGCAATGAACCACGGCGCGTCAGCCGGACGAATTCCGGCAAACGATTCCGTGAGTGACCGCGCAAGCGTGACCGCAGGATTGGCGAACGAAGTCGACGCGGTAAACCAATACGCCGCAGTGATGTAGCAGCCGACGGCATAGGGAATCGCTTCTTTACGGTGTTTTGCGACACTTGCGATCACTACCAAAAGGCCGAATGTGGCGACAAATTCTGAAAACATCTGTGCGCCACCACTGCGCACCCTGGTCGACACTTGCAAAATCTCGACGGCAAACATGGCATGGGCCATCCAAACACCGACGACCGCGCCAACGATTTGCGCGACGAGATATGCCGGCACCTCGCGCCAAGGCATGGCCTGGGTCGCCGCATCCATGAGGGTGACAACGGGATTGAAATGCGACGATACCGGACCAAACGTCAGGATCAACGCGATCAGGCCGGCACCGGTCGCAAGTGTGTTGGCCAATAGTGCGATGGCGATGTTGCCACCTGCCAGCCGCTCCGCCATGATGCCGGAGCCAACCACGATGGCGAGCAGAAACGCCGTACCGAGCGCTTCAGCAGCGAGGCGTTGTGAAAGTGAAAATGCCATCAGGCTGTGGTTGCTTCGTTGGTGCCCGCTGTAGTTTCCGTTGCTGCCGTTGCGGCATCAACGTGAATTTTCTTCAGCGCGTTTGTCAGTGCCAAGTGCTCCAATTTGTCGATTGGCAGGCTGATAAGGAACTGGATACGGTGTTTGATCGACTGAAACACAGTTTCGAAGGCGGCGCGTCTGGCTTGGTTGTCGCCTTCGGCGTCCGACGGGTCGGGAAATCCCCAATGCGCGGTGGCCGGATGCCCGATCCAGACCGGACAAACTTCCCCTGCTGCGTTGTCACAAACGGTAATGATGATGTCCATCGCCGGCGCACCGGGCTTGGCAAAATCGTCCCACGACTTGGACTTGAATTGGCTGCGATCAAAGCCGAGTTTTTCGACTTGCTCAAGCGCCAACGGGTTCGGCGAGGACTTTGGATAGCTTCCCGCACTAAAAGCGTGAAAGCGACCCGCACCCATTTTGTTCAAAATCGCTTCGGCCATTACCGACCGCGCGGAGTTGTGCGTACAGAGAAACAGGACGTTAAAAATACGATCAGCCACAGCAAGCTCCTTTGGTTGATTTGGCGGAAATCGTTGGCATGGCTACCTTGGTCACCTGCGTCGCCGGTGCGCAGCACGCATCGGCAGCGATTTGCGCCTCAGACGTGTTTGTAGCCGGTGCAGCCGTGTTTCCATTGAAGGTTGGAATCGAATCAAGCGTATGAAAACTCTCCCAGGCAATACCGGAAGGATCGGTCACCCAATATTTGTCCGATTTGGCGTAACAACAGCTTGCGCCTTGCTCCACAACCACCGCGCTGTCGGCGTTCTGTAATCGCGCATGGATTTCCGCTAATTCTGAAGCGTCATCCGCTTGAAACCCCAGATGATTCACACCTTCGGAATTGCCGCGCGACGAAATGGCGAAATTGATGCGCGGATCATCGAGCATCCACTTTGCATAGTCATCCTTTTGCACACTTGGCGCAGCACCAAACATGGCGGAATAGAAGCGGGTCGATTGCGCCAGATCCGTCACGGCGACGTGGACATGAAAGCGTTTCATACTGTTTTCCTTTTGGCGGTTTTTTGGGTTGCAATAGAGGACTTTTTTGGTTTGCAATTCACCGTGGTGGCGCAACTGGCACCTGCACAACAATTCTCAGTCAGGTATTCGATGAGCCCGCTCATGGTGGCGAAGTTGGCTGAATAGATGATCGAGCGGCCATTTGGAGCGGCAACCGTCAGCCCCGCATTGGTCAGTTCTTTGAGGTGAAACGACAGGGTGGCATTGGCGAAACCAAGCCTTTCTGCAATCGCCCCGACCGGCAGCCCTTCCGGCCCGGTTTCAACCAACAACCGATAAATCGCCAGACGGGATTCCTGTGCCAACGCCGCCAGCGCGGCAATAATGTTTTTAGTTTCCATATTTCTAGTATTATCGAAATGATATTTGTCGTCAAGTGTTTTTTTCATTCGGTTTGGTTGCGTTTGCTGACGCGCGTGGATTGCCCGGTGTTTGAAAACATGGCGTAAGCATCACCGCAAACTGCCGACTAACGGCGGACCAGCGGTTGGCTATTTGCCCACCAATGGCCGACATCGACATCGGTCAAACGAATCGAATCCGCCGACCTGTGATGCGCGTAGGTAAAGTTATCTCGTCATAATGGCGACAACCTTCTTCCCGAAAAACTCATGACCAAAATCATACTCGTGGCCTGCGTCGCAATCCTGAACGCATGGCTCCCCCTGACGGCTGCCGCACAAAACGCCGCACCGCTTGAATTTGGTGTGGGACTGTTCCAGCCGGACAAAGAGAAAAACGACGCGACCTATAAGCCGCTGGCGGAATATCTGTCGAAAAAACTCGGGCGTCCGGTCAAGTTGCGCACAGTGGATAGCTGGGAAGGCCTGGCGAAGTCATTGGCATCAGGCGAAACCGATCTGGCGCTGATGGGCCCGTGGGGATATGTATTGGCCAATCACAATGCCGGTGCGGAAGTGGTCTCGACGATTCTCTATCAGGGAAAACCCGAATATTTCGCCATCATGGTGACCAATCCAAAAAGTGGTATCACCAGCATCAACGATCTAAAGGGTAAAACCTTCGCCTTTGGCGACAAGGGATCAACATCCGGTTATTTGATTCCGTCACATGAGTTTTTCAAACGCGGCATTGACCCCGACAAATATTTCTCGAAAGTCATCAACACCAAACACCAGGCCATCGAGACCCAGGTGACGCGCGGTGAACTCGACGCCGGCGCAGACTACAACCGCAACCGTGACGCAATGATCGAGCAGGGCCTGATCAAGGCTGCCGACAGCAAAATCATCTGGACGTCGGCGCCGTTGCCAAACGACGCGTTTGCCGTTTCGGCGCAACTCGCAAAGGACAAGGTGTTCACCGCCAAACTCGCCGCGGCACTGGCAGAAATTGGCGACGCGCTGAAGACACAGCCGACCTTGCTGCCCAACAACTACACCGGCTTTGTGACCAAGGACAACCGGTATTACGCGCCGATCAAAGACGCGGCACTGGCGCTGGGCTGGCTGCAACCCAAAGCGAAATAAGAACCGGCGGCATCATGAAAAGGGATTCCGGCATCGCCTTCTCTTCGCGTTGGATGGCGGGTTTGATGCTGCTCTACGCCATTATCGTTGCGGGCTGTGTGGCCAGTCTGGTCATGGCAGGCGACTTTTCATTCGGTCGCAAGCCGTGGGAAAACTTGAAAACGACAGCCATCGAGCTGTCGGTCCCTTCGTTTGTGAACGTATGGTTTGGCAACGAGGCGCTCGAATATCGCAATGACGACGGCAAACTATTACGCGTCGAAAATCAGCGCCAGGTTGAGCTTAAGTATTTGGGTGGCATTGGCATGGCGATATGGGTGACCTTCAAGATCGCCACACTGGGCACATTGTTGGCAGCATTCATCGGCGCACCGCTGGGTGTGTTGGCGGCAAAAAATATGCATGCGCCGCTTCCCATATCCTGGATGGCCAGGCGCATTTTGGACGTCAGCCGGTCAATCCACACACTTGTTTTTGGTCTGTTGATTGTCGGCATTATCGGCCTCGGGCCGATGGCGGGTATTCTGGCGATTGCGTTTCATTCGATGGGCACACTCGGCAAGCTGTTTGCCGAGGCGATCGAAACGCTCGACATGCGCGGCGTCGAGGCGGTGCGTGCGACCGGCGCGACACCGGTGCAGGTGCTGTTGTTTGGCGTGTGGCCGGCATTGATGCCAAGCTTCACATCCAACCATCTCTATCTTTGGGAATACAACATTCGTGACTCAACCGTGCTGGGCTTGATCGGTGCGGGTGGTCTCGGGCTGCTGGTCAGCGAAGCCGTCTCGTTGTTTCAATGGGGGCGTCTGGCCACGCTGCTGATTGCGATTGTGTTGATGGTGGTGGCGTTTGACGCGATCTCGCGTAAGGTCAGGCAGCGACTGATCTAGCCGTCATTCCAGCGACGACCGGAATCCAGTACGTCGTAACACTGAAGAGTGGCGTTACTTGGTTTCAATCACGTCGCCCTTCATAAACATCCATGTACGGGTGATGTGAATCACGTCGGTATCGCGTTTAATTTCATTTGGAAAGCGATCGTAGGGCGCCGCCAGCCGGACAATCCGTTTTGCCGCTTCATCGAGCACTTTTTTGCCGGATGAGCGATTG
>JANPDI010000168.1:0-17564 GCA_031431435.1 Burkholderiales bacterium | reverse complement strand
GCCCATGCCGTAACCTTTGACGGTTTTGGCCAGAATGATGGTCGGTTGACCCTTGTGTTTGACCGCCGCGGAATAGGCCGCGTATACCTTGTACGGGTCGTGGCCGCCGCGATTTAGACGCCAGATATCCTCATCGGACATCGACGAAACCATTTTTTCCAGTTCGGGGTATTTGCCAAAAAACTCTTTGCGAACGTAGGCACCGTCACGCGCCTTGTAGTTTTGATATTCGCCGTCAACGGCTTCCATCATGCGGGCCTTGAGCAGGCCGTCATTGTCTTTGGCGAGCAGCGGATCCCAATAACGACCCCAGATGACTTTTAGTACATTCCAGCCGGCGCCACGGAAATCACTTTCAAGTTCCTGGATGATTTTGCCGTTGCCGCGCACCGGACCGTCGAGACGTTGCAGATTGCAATTGACCACAAAAATCAGATTGTCCAAGCCTTCACGCGCGGCGAGGGAAATTGCGCCGAGTGACTCCGGCTCGTCCATCTCACCGTCACCCATAAACGCCCAGACCTTGCGGCCCTCGGTGTTGACGATGCCGCGGTTATGCAGGTATTTCATGAACCGCGCCTGATAGATGGCTTGCAATGGTCCGAGTCCCATCGAAACAGTCGCAAATTGCCAGAAATCAGGCATCAGCCACGGGTGTGGGTACGAGGATATGCCTTCACCATCAACTTCGCGCCGGAAGTTTTCCATTTGTTCTTCGGTAATGCGGCCTTCCAGAAATGCGCGGGCATACACGCCGGGTGCGGAGTGACCCTGCATAAAGATCATGTCGCCGCCATGCGCTTTCGACGGCGCGTGCCAGAAGTGGTCAAAGCCGACGTCGTAGAGCGTTGCCGCCGACTGGAAACTGGCGATGTGGCCGCCGAGTTCGGATGACTCTTTGTTGGCGCGCAGCACCGTTGCAACCGCATTCCAACGGATGATTGACCGGATGCGGTGCTCCATTTCCTGGTCGCCGGGCAGCAAGTCTTCTGCGTGAGGTGGAATGGTGTTGATGTAGGCGGTGGTAGGCGTGTAGGGCAGGTTGGTGCCTGAACGTCTGGCTTTATCAACCAGCGACTCAAGCAGAAAATGCGCACGCTCGGGACCCTCGGCTTCAAGCACGGCGTCCAACGCGTCAAGCCATTCACGGGTTTCCTGGGGGTCGATATCGTTTTGCAAAAAGGCCGGACGATCCATCGCCAGTCTCCTCATGTTATAAAAATTTATTAGGTCACCATTAGAACGCAATATGCTGATTGACGCTATGGTTGATCATGGAACAACGCGCAAAGCGCTTGTGAATCAGGCGGCTAAATCGGCTTGCACTTGGATAAATTTCAGGTCTGTTGGCGTGCGTCGATGACGCCAACGATTTGAGCTGACGCCAAAGATTTGATCCGGTGGTCGCGGATGCCCGCTGAACAATTTCGCGCCGGAATTTTCAGATTGCCGCGTGACAAGGCGCGCCACATTTTTGAAAATGACGTCCGCCGGTCGGTCAATTGCCTGAAAATTCGCAAAAATGCAGTGAATTTTTACCGCAAAGCTGGTGAAATCTGGCAAATCATGTAGGAAAATCGTTTTTTATCAATTAAATCAATTACATGCAGATGCTTCCCGAATTGTTTATTAAAAAACATTTTTAAGCTATTATTATTGAAAGCGTTTAGGCCAAAAAAACCAGTTTGCAGAATTTGCTTGGGAATGATGTCCCGGCGGTGATTATTGGCAAAATGTGGCATCAGGTTTTTTTGAAAATTACAGCGGTCAAGAACAATAGAAAACGGGTGTGCGCGGCGTTAATGCGCATCGAACAAGAAATGCGTCGGGGGGCACTGTGGCGCTGTCAAATGCATTGCAAATAGTTAGTTTGACCGACCCGGGTCGGGTGCGCGGTCACAATGAAGATTGCGTCGAGTCCAGACCGGATATCGGCATTGTTGTGCTTGCCGACGGCATGGGTGGCTATAACGCCGGCGAGGTCGCGAGCGGGATGGCAACGTCGTTGATCGCATCCGGGCTGGCGCAAGTGTGGACGCCTGAACATCTTGGCAAGTTGGATCGCGAAGCGGCGACAAGTCTTTCACAGGAAGTGTTGGCGCAGCAGGTGGCGGTAGCCAATCGGGCCATTTTTGACACCGCGCAAAAAGATCCACAATGTGCGGGGATGGGAACAACCCTTGTTACCTGCCTGTTTTACGATAATTTCCTGACGGTTGGACACATCGGTGATTCGCGCCTTTACAGAATGCGAAACGACGGATTTGAACAGATTACGCGGGATCACTCGTTGCTTCAGGAGCAAATTGATGCCGGCTTGATTACCAAAGAGGATGCGCGCTCGTCGCACAACAAAAATCTGGTAACCAGGGCGCTTGGAATCGACCCGGAAGTTGAGACGGAAATTCATACGTATGAAGTCGCCGAAGGCGATATTTTCCTGCTGTGTTCAGATGGTTTGAACGACATGATTGAGGATGAAGAGATTCAAATGACGTTAATCGCCCTGCGCAGCAATCTTGATTTGACAGCCCAGCAGCTGGTGCAGGCGGCAAATGATGCGGGTGGACGTGACAACATATCGGTGATATTGATAAAGGTGTTGAATGGTTTTCCGGTGCAGCGTGGTTTTTGGGCGAAGTTCAAGGCTCTGTTTGGCTAGCTTTTTTGTTACCCAAATTCCCCTTCTTGAAGCCGCACGTACGCAACGATTTTTACTAAGGTTACGATCATGGCAAAACTGATTTTGAGTGTCGACGGTACAGTTCTAAAGGAGATCTCGCTTGCAAAAGAGAGAACCACCCTGGGACGCAAGCCACACAACGATATTCAAGTGGATAACCTGGCGGTATCAGGCGAACACGCCGCGATCATCACCATCCTGAACGATTCGTTTATTGAGGATTTAAACTCGACCAACGGAACGCTGGTCAACGGTAAACCAATCAAGAAGCATTTCTTGCAGAACAATGACGTAATCGAAATCGGCAAGCACAAGCTGAAGTACTTTAACGATACGCCCGTTCAAACCGCCGCAGCTGACTTTGAGCGCACGATGATCATCCGCAAGCCGGCGGCGGCTGCACCGGCACCGGCCGCGCCGGCACCGGCGTCGGCAATGCCGGCGGCCCCGCAAAATCTGTCCGACACACAGACCAACATGCGACCAATGGTTCCCCCGGCTGCGCCTCCGCCACCTCTGGCGGCCGCCCCGGCAGCCATGCCGTCTGCACCGCAGACCGCACCTGCGGCGACAGTGACCGGTACCACGCGTGAGGCCGCGATCCAGGTGCTTTCAGGCGCTGCGGCCGGCCGTACGCTGGATCTGACCAAAAATCTGACCACCATCGGCAAGCCCGGCGTGCAGGTTGCGGTGATTACCCGGCGTCCAACAGGATTCTTCATCACCCATGTTGAGGGCGCTTCGTTTCCGACCATCAACGGCGTTGCGATGGGTGCGCAGGCCCAACAATTGGGTGACCACGACATGATCGAAATTGCCGGCGTCAAGATGGATTTTTTCTTCCGGCCGTAAGATTCGGGCGGTACGACCCTTGGTCGGCTGCCGACACGCACGATGTTTTTGCGGAGAGTTGTCGATTTGACGATTACGGCGTTGCCCGCCTGGGTGCCGACGCGACGCCATTCCGCTTTGTGATGGATGCATAATCGGTGATGTCATCCATGTTTACACAAATGCCCGTCACCCCACCCGTTTTCAATTTTCAAACGATCATCAATCAATGAGAATCAAAATACTCGGATGCAGCGGCGGGATTGGTGGCGAATTGCGCACCACCTCGTTTTATGTTGACGACGATATTCTGATTGATGCGGGTACCGGTGTTGGTGATCTGTCGATTGATGAGTTGACCAAGATCGACCATATCTTTATCACGCACGCTCACCTGGATCACATTACCAGTATTCCATTTTTGATCGACACGGTCTGCGGAATGCGCACAAAGCCGGTGATTTTATATGGCACCAGCGAGACCTTGCAGGCCCTCAAAGACCACATTTTTAACTGGAAGATCTGGCCTGATTTTTCAAAAATCCCAACGCCGGAAACCGCCTTTATGGCGTACCGTGAAATTCGCGTTGGCGAGCCCATCACCATTAAAGGCCGCAAGTTCACCGCCATTCCCGCCAAACACGTCGTGCCCGCTGTCGGCTACTTGCTCGATAGTGGCGAGGCGCGGCTGATATTTAGTGGCGACACCACTGTCAATGACGCGCTGTGGGAAGTCGCAAACGCCACAAAAAATCTGAAATACATCATTATTGAAACGGCTTTTCCAAACAAAGAGCGCGAGCTGGCGATTGCATCGAAACACTTGTGCCCGAGCATGCTTGCCGACGAGCTGGCAAAACTGGCGAGACCGGTTGAAATTCTGGTCACCCATTTGAAACCCAGCGAGGTACATTTGACCATGAGCGAAATTGGCCGACATGCCGGAAAATGGCGGCCGCGCATGCTGGAACAAGGCATGGAATTAACGATTTAGTAAAAGAAGCTATTTTGTGCGGGCCGGTATGGCCAGTCCCGTCAGGGATTGGTAAACTCAACCGGCAAGACCGGGTTCTGACCGAACCTGCCGAACCTGAACACTGGCAAAACGAGGGCATGAAATGAGCGCAGTACTGGAACCTAAAGTTGGTCTGGCGGGCGTGGCGGCCGTGCAGGCTGCCGACATGTCGTCGAAGCTCGCGTTCTCGAAAAAACTACAGGCAGTCACCAACCGGATCCATTCAACGACCAACGTTGATGAAATCATGCTTGATGTCACGCGCGACATTTGCCAGTTGTTCGACGCCGACCGTTTGACGATATACACGATGTCGGAAGATGGATCCGCCATCGTCTCGAAGGTCAAATCAGGCCTCACGTCGTTCAAAGATATCAAGCTGCCAATTTCAGAGAGTTCGATCGCCGGCTGTTGCGCGCTCAACCGGCGGTTTATGAGTATCAAGGACGTCTACGACGATGCAGAGCTGAAAAGCTTTTCACCAAACCTGGCGTTTTTGAAGGCGGTTGATCAGCGCACCGGTTACCGCACCAAACAAATGATGGTGGTGCCGATATTGAGCAGTGATTCAAGCGGCGGGGTGGGCGATCTTGCAGGCGTGATCCAGGTCATTAACCACCTTCCCGGTACCCCGTTCCCGCCACTTGCTGAGGAGGGGCTGCTTGAGCTAACCAAGACGCTGGCCATTGCCTTCAAGGTTCGCCAGCAGCTGCCGTCGCAGATCAAGTCAAAATTTGAATTTCTGGTGGTTGACAATATTATTTCCGATGGCGAACTCGAGCTTGCGACCCGCACAGCCAGACGCAAAAACAAAAATGTCGAAGATATTTTGATCGACGAATTTCAAGTCAAGCCTGCGGCAATCGGCGCGGCATTGGCAAAATATTTTGGCGTTGAATACGAGCCGCACAAACCGGATCGTATTAAGCCGATCGACCTGCTAAAGAATTTGAAGCGCGATTATTGCGAATCGTCCAATTGGATACCCATCGATGACAGCAAGGCGGGCATCGTCATCATGACCACCGACCCGGAGCACACCAAAAGCTCGCGCGTTGTTGAAAATATTTTTCCGAAATCCAAGATTGTTTACAAGGTTTGTACGTCACGCGATTTTTTGACGACACTTGGGCAGTTGTTTGGTGCCGCCGATGGCACGTCGACCGAGGATATCGGCGACCTGTTGTCAAGTATGGATGATGATCCCGAGTTGCAGGACGCCGGCGGCGATGAAGTTTCTGCCGCGGCAGACAACGAATTGGTCAAGCTGGTCAACAAGATCATTATCGACGCCTACAATCAGGGCGCATCCGATATTCACATCGAGCCGTTGCCCGGCAAGGGCAAGACCGGTATTCGCTTTCGCAAAGACGGTTCGTTGGCGCCGTACATTGAGGTGCCGTCGAGTTATCGCACCGCACTTGCCGCCCGGTTGAAAATCATGTGCGACCTTGATATTTCCGAGAAGCGCAAACCGCAGGACGGAAAAATCAAGTTCAAAAAGTATGGCCCGCTCGATATTGAGTTGCGGGTTGCGACGATTCCGACCACCGGTGGTGTCGAAGATATCGTCATGCGTATTTTGGCCGCAGGCGAACCGATTCCGCTCGACAAACTCGGGTTGACGACAAAGAACAAAAACAATCTTGTCGCCGCCGTGTCGAAACCGTATGGATTGTTTTTTGTTTGCGGACCAACCGGCTCGGGAAAAACCACAACACTTCACTCTGTGTTGGGTACCTTGAACACACCGGATACCAAGATATGGACCGCTGAAGATCCGGTTGAGATTACGCAAAAAGGGTTGCGGCAGGTGCAGGTCAACAAAAAAGTCATTGATTTCCCGGCGGTGATGAAAGCCTTTCTGCGTGCCGATCCCGACATCATCATGGTCGGCGAGATGCGCGATGCGGAAACGACGCATATTGGTATTGAAGCGTCGCTAACCGGTCACCTGGTGTTCGCCACGTTGCACACCAATTCGGCGCCTGAAGCGATTATCCGACTGCTTGACATGGGGATGGACCCGTTCAACTTTGCCGATGCGTTGGTTGGCATTCTGGCGCAGCGTTTGGCAAAACGTCTGTGTGGAAAATGCAAAACGCCATACACGCCGGATGGCGAAGAGATGAAGCAATTTATGCATGAATACACCAGTGACCTGCGACAGACCCCGCCGTGGATCAAAGATGCGCAGGGCGAGGCGAAGAAGTTATTCGAGTACTGGATCAAGGAATACGGCAAAGACGGAAAGTTGACCTTTTATAAACCGGTTGGCTGTGACGCCTGCGGCGGCACTGGTTACAAGGGGCGCGCCGGTTTGCACGAATTGATGGTGGCGACGGATCCAATCAAAAAACTCGTTCAGGAACGGGCGCGGGTTGCCGATATCTTTGTTAAATGTGTGGATGAAGGAATGTCCACGTTGAAGATGGATGGCATGGAAAAAGTGATGATGGGTATTTGCGATATGAAGCAGGTAAGAACGGTTTGTGTCAAATAGCCGCAGCATCATCCCGCCCACCCAAATTATTCCAATCTGCGACGACAACACATGACCTCCCACGCTGATGTCAAAAACATCAGTCGCGCATTTGCGGCTGATGGCGCCAGTGAAAAACTATTCAAGTCGCTCGAATACCTGAATCGCATCGGGGTCGCGCTCAGTCAGGAAAGAAATCTCAATAAATTGCTTGAGACCATCCTGACGGCCGCAAAGACGATTACCAACGCCGACGGCGGCACACTCTATCGCCTGATCGAGGATAAGCTCAAGTTCGAAATCGTACTTAACGATAGTCTCAAGATCGCGATGGGCGGCACTTCGTCAACGCCCGTCCCGTTTTATCCCATTCCACTGCATGCGGCAGACGGCACGGAAAACAACGGCATGGTCGCAGCCTACGCGGCGCTACACGACGAGACGGTTAATATCGCCGACGCCTATACCGCAGAGGGATTTGATTTTTCAGGCACCCGCGCCTTTGACAACAAGACGGGTTACCGGTCGACCTCGTTCCTAACCATCCCGATGAAAAACCACGAAGGTGAAATTATCGGTGTGCTGCAGTTGCTTAATGCGCAGGATGAAAACGGAAGGGTGTCGCCGTTTACCGTTGAAGACCAGCGGCTTGCCGAATCATTGGCATCGCAGGCGGCGATTGCCGTCACCAACCGAATGTTGATCACGCAGCTCGAAACCCTGTTTGAGTCGCTGATTGAGCTGATCAACACCGCCATTGACGATAAGTCGCCCTATACCGGGGGGCATTGCAAACGCGTCCCGACGCTGACCATGATGTTGGCCGAGGCCGCCTCGGAGACGGCGGAGGGCCCGCTGGCGGCGTTCACGATGAGCGACAAAGATCGTTACGAACTGAAGATCGCGGGGCTTTTGCATGACTGCGGCAAAATTACCACACCGGTGCATGTGGTCGACAAGGCCACCAAGCTCGAAACAATATTTGACCGCGTGCATTATGTGACACAACGCTTCGAAATCTTGAAGCGTGATGCGGAGATCCGCATGCTCAAGGCAAAACTCGCGGCGGTTGAACTTGGTGACGACGAATCGGTCGCGCGGGCAAAACAGGATTGCACCTCCCGGGTCCGGCAACTCGATGACGATCGCGAGTTTGTGCGACGGGTCAATATCGGTGGCGAGCGCATGAGTGCCGAGGATCAGGCACGGGTGAACAAAATTGCCGCCTATCCTTTCAAGGATGAAACGGGCCACAAGGCGACATTCCTGACCAATGAAGAGCGCGACAGTCTCAATATCCCTTATGGAACCTTGACCCAGCCCGAACGCCAAATCATCAATCATCACATTATTGCGACCATCAAAATGCTGGAGGCCCTGCCTTGGCCGAGGCATCTCAAGAGGGTGCCGGAATATGCGGGCGGCCATCACGAACGCATGGATGGCAAAGGATACCCACGTGGCCTGACACGTGAACAAATGAGCGTGCAGGCGCGTGTGATGGGCATCGCCGATATTTTTGAAGCGCTGACCGCAAAAGATCGACCTTACAAGGTCGGCAAGACGTTATCCGAGTCGCTGCATATCCTTGGAAAATTTAGAGAAAATGGACATATTGATCCGGACCTGTTTGATGTTTTTGTCAAACAAAAGGTATATCTGAAATACGCCGAGGAATTCCTCGATCCGGCGCAGATTGATGTGGTTGACGAATCAAAAATCCCGGGTTACGGCAGCTGATCAACCACGCGGCAATGCGGTGCAAGTCCAGGTCTGTTTGCCCGTCTTCCATTCGTCGATAGAGCCGATATCGATATCGAACGGGCCGTACTCATAACGTGAAAAAAATACCCGGCCAAGTCGCGCAAATGCCGTGATGTCGGTGTTTAAGTAGCGCCGCAGCCATATGCCGTTCTGTTTAATCAAATAAACGCCGCCGGGACTGAACAGTGTCGGGCATGCGCGTTCGATGGCGTCGAACACTGGTGCCATCGTCAGGCGCTCTGCATTCAATTCGTCCTTTAACGCGTTCCCCGGCAACAGGGCGCAACTGACATATACATCTTCCTCCGTGGATGACTTCGCAAAGCGGACAAATGCGCAATCGGTTGGGTCGGTGTGTAGGTTCCAACCCGCCAACTGTGTGTCAATTGTCGACACATACGCATCAGAGAGCCGCGTCCCATAACGTTCCTTACCGACCTTTGTCATGAATCGCAAACGGTCGTGATGGGTGTTGATGAACTGACGGACGCGGTTGCCGCCGGGGCCGTCGGGGTTGATCGAATAGGCGCTGATCACCGAACTGAACCGGGAAGCGGGGTGCAGATAGGGCGCAACAAATGAATGACTGTTTGTCCAGATCAGCAAATAACCATATGGCCGCTGTTTCAGTTGTTCCGGGACATCGAGCTCAAACCAGCGTGCCGTCCACGCCGAGGTGGTCCAGCGCGGGTTGCCTGCCTCGAGCAACACAAACGCCTGCGCACTGACAAATACGAGCGCCATGCCAATTGCCAACGAACGGCGCGAAATCAGCTTGACAAATGCCAGGATGAGCAACGGTCCGGCCAACAGCATCAACGGAATTGCGTATCGTCCATTGCCGGACGATTTGACCCAGAAGAAAAAAGAAACCACAAAAAATACCAGCAAAAATAGCAGTGCCCGGTTGCTTGTCAGCGCCTGCACTGCCAGCTTGAAACGGCGACGGGCAATCGTGACGAGGACCAGTGCGGTCGCGAGCAGCACCAATGCCGCCAATCTCAAGTCGGGTGCCATGTTTTCGATATAGACCCAGCTGCGGTGCTCGGTCATTCGAAACGGCAGAGATAAAATAGCGCCCCAGTCCTGTGGCAAAAATCGCGCGTGTTGCAGCACAAAGTGCGGGAAATCGGGCGATTAAAATACTGGTTCAATAGGGGAAAAACCGGGTTGCCAAACTCTTTATATAATGCCAGCCCCCACATTGTGTAGCTGGAGGCAACGCCGATCACACCGCCAAACCCAAACCAAAACCCGCTAAACAGCGCTGCACGCAGCGATCGACTCGCCGCAACGGCTGCGACAAAAAAGGCAACGCCAAAAATCAGGTTGGTCAGTTTCAGGCCAATCGCCGTGCCACAAAGTACACCGGCAATGACCAGCGGCAGATACCCTGTGGAAGAAGGGTTGAGCGACCGGCAGTAAAGGGCAACCGCGCCGAGTATGAGTACCGATGTTGTCGGGTCAACAAAAGTGGCGCCAAGCGAGCCGAGAAAAACCGGCGATAAAAACGCCAGGCCGGTTGCCAGTGAAGCGAGCAAATTGCGGCTGGCCAAGTCGGCAAAAAGATGCTGACGACTGATGTGCCAAATGGCGACCAAGCTTAACGCGTGGACACTTGCCATGATCAGCGCAATGGCAAGGCTGTGTATATCCGCGCGGACCATCCAGTAGAACGGCAAATACGCGAGCGGATTCAGGTAGCGCTGGGTGCTGGCCCCCATAAAATCCTGTGCCAGATCGACATTCAGGAATGCATATGGCGAATAAAAGTGATAGTTCAGTGCATCCCAGTTTGCGTCCTTGCCGAACAAATAGGTGGCTAAACAACACACCAGCACAATGGTGGCACTGGCGATCCAATCGCAGACGTCAAGGCTGCTATGCAATTGTGCCGGCGGGGCGGACGGGCGGGGGAAAATGTCAGGCATATGCGTCGCCATTGTGTTGCGCATCAACACGCAGTCCAGATGCCGCTGGTATCGAATGTTGTCTGCGGCGCAGGCCGGTGGCGGATCGACTATTGCAACGCATCGATACATTTTTCATATTCGGCCGCACATCTGCGCCACGACCATTGCTCAACGGCCAATTGTGCAACACGCTGTCGCATGGCAGCCCGGGTGTTGTTGTCTTGCGCAACAATTTCCCCAAGTGCTGCCGTCCAGATTGATATTGCCGTTTCGGCAGTCGCGTCTGCGGCATAGATGTGATCGATCAGGCAGGGAAGGGCACCGGCGGTGTCAACGCCGACCATCGCTGGTGTTCCGCAGGCCATCGATTCTTGTACAACAAGTGGAAAGCCCTCACCCTTGCTCGGCAATACCAGCAGGTCGGCGGCTTGGTAAAGCGGCACAATCTCGGCCTGTGACAGCAATGGAAAAACAGAGACGTTTGGCAGACCCCAGGATGACGGGTCCAGTGGACCGCGACCGACAAATACCCAGCGATGTTTTGCAAACGCCGCCGCAAGTCCGCGCAGGATTTGCAACCCCTTCTTTTCGACAAAGCGCCCGACAAACAAAAAAATCCGCTGATCGTCCGCCAGATGCAGGCGGTCGCGCAAGCCACTGTGCGCGGCTGGCGTGGCCGGCGTAAACAGGGTTGAATCGAGCCCGTTTGCGATTAACGCGGGTGGATTCTTGAATGCGGTGAACTGCAGAAAATAAGCGCGCACGGTGTTGCTGACAAAAACCACGCGATCCGCGCGGCCCAATATCAGCCTGCCGAGTGTGCGATTCAGTCCGCCGACCAAGGTGCTGAGGAAACGGTTGTGAAAAGGGATGTCACCAATATGCTGTGTCACCAGCACCGGCTTGCCGCGCATCCGGGCGAACAAAAAGGCGGCGATATTTCCCGGATACAGGTAGTCGTGAAGATGTACAACGGCGCACGCGCCAACACATTGCCAGAGTCGATAAAAGGCCTGTGGTGCCCAAATCGGCAGTGGAATACCGAATCGCCGCTCAATGACATTCCAGCACCAGGCTGGTTCGACCTGCAAGTTGGCGTTTTCGGTCGGCGGCACATCACAATCACTCGCGAACCATGTCAGACGATATGCGCTGGCAACCTGCGCCTGCACCAGCTGGCCGGCAACCATTTCAATGCCGCCACCATGTGCGGGAAAATAATGCGTTACGAGTAATATGTGGCGTCTTGCCGGATCGTTATGCATGCGGGCAGGTCTGATTTTTCCAATATAGTTGAATATAGTGCATTACCTCGATGAACCTTCATTGTGATCACACTGGCCCGGGTCGATTGCAACCCCGCATCGCCGCGTGTAATAGACGTTCGGTTTGTTTTTTCGTTGATCAGGGTTGCTCAAAATATGCCTTCTAGCATCGCCGCAGCAAACGACCCCGCCGGACAAACAATTGTTGTGTCGGTGGTGATGCCGTGCCTGAATGAGGAGCGCACAGTCGGCATCTGTATTCAAAAGGCGCAGGCGAGTTTTGCCAGCATGGGCCTTGCCGGTGAGGTGGTCATCGCTGACAACGGCTCGACCGACCGCTCGGTTGAAATTGCCACGTCGTTAGGCGCGAGGGTGATTCATCAACCCGTCAAGGGCTACGGTGCCGCGTTGCAGGCGGGCATTCAAGCCGCACGCGGTGAGGTGGTGGTGATGGGTGACGCCGACGATTCGTATGATTGGCGCGCCATTGAACCCATCGTTCGCAAGGTGCAATCTGGTTACGCACTGGTGGTTGGCAACCGTTTCAAAGGTGAGATCAAACCCGGCGCAATGCCATTTTTGCATCGCTATCTGGGCAACCCTGTGTTGAGTTTTATCGGCAAATTGTTTTTTCGCTCACCCATAGGTGATTTCCACTGTGGTCTGCGGGGCTTTAACCGTGCCGCGATGCTTGGATTAGGTCTGCGCACCACCGGAATGGAATTTGCGAGCGAGATGATTGTGAAGGCGTCATTGCAAAAAATCAGCATCGCCGAAGTGCCGGTCGTGCTTTCCCCGGATGGGCGCGGCCGCCCACCACATTTGCGCACCTGGCGCGATGGCTGGCGGCACTTGCGGTTCCTGCTGCTATACAGTCCGCGTTGGTTGTTTTTGTTGCCCGGTGTCGTGCTGTTTCTGGTTGGCGCGGTCGGCATGGCGCTGATCACGCGTCAAACCGTGTTGCTCGGCGGCGTCGGACTCGACATTCACACACTCGCCTATTCGGGCGCATTTATCATTCTCGGTTTTCAGATGATTTTGTTTGCCGTTTTCTCAAAGGTTGTTGGCATGGACGGTGGCTGGCTTCCCGCAAGCCCCGTTTTTTCCAAGTTAATGTCGCTGGTTTCGCTAGAGGCCGGGCTGGTTGTGAGCGGTCTGTTGTTTATCGGCGGAATTCTGCTGACCATGGGTGCACTTGGCATATGGTCTGAATCAAATTTTGGCGGGCTCGATCCGCGGGTGACAATGCGTTGGGTGGTTCCCGCCGTGACGATGCTTGCCTTAAGCGGGGAAATGTTGCTCGCGTCATTTTTTCTGGAAGTGTTGCGCATGCGCACACAGCACGATGTTTTGGTTGATTCGGTCAATACGGCAGCCGCGAGTACAACCGGGGCGGTGTCTTGAACCCCTATCGACAGCGTGTCTGGTCGGCGCTGTCGGGCATGATCAGTCCGTCACAACCCCACACAAAGGTGCTCGATTTTGGTAGTGGTGATGGGTGGTTTGCCAAACAGTTTTTGGACCGCGGGCTGACCAACGACCTGACGCCGATCGACGTCAAACGGCGAGACAACGTCTTGATCGAACCGCAAATTTATCCGGGTGGGCCGCTCCCGTTCAATGACCAGGCATTTGATTTGGTCTATTCGGTCGATGTTTTGCACCACTGCCAAGACCCGTTGGCACAATTGGACGAACTTGCGCGCTGTACCAGCCGGTATTTGCTGTTAAAGGACCATACCTACGACTCGATTGTCGGCCGCTATGCGCTGGCGGTGTTGGACGAGTTGGGCAACCGGCGGTTTGGCATACCGTCTCTTTATCTCTATCAACAAGGGATGACATGGCATAACCATTTGCTTGCATCGGGATTCAAGGTGGTGAATTTTATCCACCCGTTGCGTTGCCACGTTGGCCTGCTTGGCGCGTTGACCAACACACTGCAATATGCCGCGCTCTACGAACGATCCTGATTAAGAACGGTGCTGGTCACCGCCTTTTGTGACCCGAAAGCTCCAGTGTTTGTGAATCACGTAATTCAAAAACATCATGCCGACCGCCACAACCGCGCCTGCAATCAGATAATGCAGACCTAACCCTGAAACCAAAATTGCCATCAGAACCATCGTCACCGGCGCGCCGGCCAGATTGACCGACAGGTAGCGGCCAAGTTCGGCACGCTTTTCGGGCGATTGCGAATCAAATGTCCAGACCCGGTTCAACAGCCACCCGACAATATTGACCAGCAACAACGCCATTGCCATTGACAACAAATAATGCCAGCCCAACAGGTCCGTAAAAATGAATAACAATATCAGCCCAAGCACAAAGCAAAAGCCGCCGACGGCGCCAAAGCGCAGCAGTTCGGAGATTTTTTTGGTCAATGACGTCGTCATGGTTTGGTCGGGGGGCGATCTGGGCGGTGGTAATCGGGTGAGAGTATTGCATGGAAGCTGACAACGACCGGCTATCTCCGCCATTCTGGCGTCACGACGCCTATTCGTTACGGCGTTTGCGCACATCCATTGAATATCAGCTCGACAATGTCAACGTTACCGGCTTCGACAATGCACGACACATCAGCGCGCCGCCGATTACCGGTGTGGCAATCGACATCGGCGCCGGCCATGCGCCGTACCGCCCACTGTTTGAGGCGCGCAACATTCAATACACCGCTTGTGACATTGATGCGGTCGGGTCAGATCACTTTGGCGGCAGTATCAACATTATCCCGGGACAGCCAATCGCCCTGACGTCAGCCAGCGCTGATTGGGTGGTGTCGTTTCAAGTTCTTGAACACGTCTGGGATCTCGATTGGTATCTGGGGGAGGTGAAACGTTTGCTGAAGCCGGGTGGGCGTGTGTTGCTCTCCACTCACGGCACCTGGCTTTATCATCCGCACCCAACCGACTATCGGCGCTGGACCCGCGACGGCCTGATCAAAGAACTGGAGGTGCGCGGTTTAAAGGTCGTTTCGGTACGGGCCGATGTCGGCCCGTTGGCATGGACCACCCAATTTCGCACACTGGCCTATCACCATGTACTTGGCAAAATTCCATTGATCGGGTCGTTGCTATCGGCGTTGGTCTGCGGCTTCATGTATCTGCGCATGTTGATAGAGGACGCTGTGACACCAGTCGCGCTGCGCGAAAACAACGCGGCGATTTACACGATGTTGGCGATCCACGACGGACCAAAAAACGAACCACAAGACCAACAATAGCGGTCAATGCTCCCCGCCGGCGCTGCGCAACCACCCAGTTGACCGGTTTCAACAAAGTTGCAGATTTGTGCCTAGGTCGGGCGGCCGGCGCCAAGATACCGCTTTAATCGTGACAAAAAACGTCAGGGACTAACAAAACGCGCAAGTCGGACCGGCTGCGGTGGCGCGGAAAATGTGACGCAAATCACAACGCAAACAAAAAATCTGTTGTTTTCTGGCGACGGTGCTCGATGTCAGGCCGCATGATATCGTTCCGGCGTTTTTATGGAAACAAATAAATTTATTAACTATTTGAATATCAAGAATTTTTTTCTATTCCCAGGGGTTGGATGCGACCAGTTTTACGACGACATGCTCAGCACGCGGATAGTTGGCACGGCCATTGCGTTAGTTGTGGCTGAACACATCGCGATGTGTTTTGAAGTTCGGCAATTTCAAATTAACTAGTTAATGGAGAAATACAATGATGAAGAAAGCTCAACAGGGTTTTACCCTGATCGAATTGATGATCGTGGTTGCGATTATCGGTATTTTGGCTGCAGTGGCAATCCCGGCGTATCAGGATTACACCGCAAAAGCACAGGCCTCGGAAGCCTACACACTGCTGGGTGGTTTGAAGACCCCGTTGGTTGAAGCCGCCTCAGGGTCTGGCATCACCACTGCGTGTGCAATCGGCCAGTTCCCAGGCGCAACGACAGCCGGCAAGTCGGTTGCCAGCATCACGATGGCAGCAGGCGCGACAGCCAACACATGTTTGCTCACGGCCACATTTGCTGCGTCTGGTGTAAACACCAAGATTCAGAGCAAGAAAGTGGCGATGCTTTATAACGCCGACACTGGTGCTTGGACTTGCGGTTCAGACCTTGATGCCGGCGTGAAAAACAAAGCTTGCATAGACGGGCTTCCAACCTAATTGGGTTGATATAGTTGTAAGGGAAAAGGGGCGGATTCGCCCCTTTTTTTGTCAAAATCGGCGGTTAAATCAAGTTGACGCAGTTTTGGGTTGTCCCCGGCAAACTTCGGTAAAGTTTGAGCGGAGGAAAACGGGACATTAAACTGGGAATTCAGAAATTGGTGCTTACCGTCTTTCTCAATTTCCGGTTGTTTTTGGTGCTTAGCCGCATGCTCGCAGTTGTCGCATGGCCAACACGTTAGCAGTTCAGGGTTGAGGGCAGGTCTCTGACATGACGCACACTCAAAACGGGTATAAATGTTAAAAATGTTGGCACGCTGATTGCGTGTCAAGGACAAAATGGTTTTCCGTATATTTCACGCGGGCCGTCACTAGTTATTGGAGAGCACCTATGAAAAAGCAAGTTCAACTGGGTTTCACCCTGATCGAACTAATGATCGTTGTGGCGATTATCGGTATCTTGGCAGCAGTGGCGATTCCGGCATATCAGGACTACACCGCGAAAGCGCAGGCTTCAGAAGCCTATACATTGCTAGGTGGTCTCAAAACGCCGATGGTTGACCTAGCGGGAGCTACCGGCGTTATCTCGGCTTGTTCAATCAGCCAATTTCCTGGCGTTACCAGTTCCGGTAAGGCCGTTGCGAGCATTACGATGGCCGGCGGGACAGGCAACACATGCGTGCTGACTGCAACATTTGCGGCCTCTGGCGTGAATGGCAAGATTGCGGGTAAGAAGGTTGCGATGCGCTATGACGCTGATACCGGTGTATGGACTTGTGGTACTGATCTCGACGCAGGGGTTCAGAACAAAGCTTGTACCGGGCCCCTCCCAACGTAAGAGGGTTCGTGTCGCGAAAAAAGGGGCGGATATCCGCCCCTTTTTTTATGCATTTTTGCGAGGCAGGTGCGCCATCGCAGCCAACTCGCAAAACTTGCGTCGGAGGTTGGGTTACTCGTAGCGCAGCGCCTCCACCGGCTTTAATGTTGATGCTCGTTTTGCCGGATAGAAACCAAAGAAGATGCCGATCACCGCAGAGAAGGTAAACGCGATGATAATGCCGGTCATGGAAATGCCCACTTCCATTGGTGAGAAGTTGGTGATGGCAACCGAGCCGGCATAGGCGAGACCGACGCCAATCGCGCCGCCACATACACAGATCACAATCGCCTCGGTCAAAAATTGCAGCAATACGTCGCGGCGTTTTGCGCCCAGCGCCATCCGAATACCGATTTCGCGGGTGCGTTCAGTCACCGACACCAGCATGATGTTCATGATGCCAATACCGCCAACCAGCAACGAAATGGAGCCAATCGCACCCAGCAATAACGTTAACGCCGTGGCAATGCCCTGTGCGGCTTCGGCGATCGAGGCAAGATCGCGGATGGTGAAGTCGTCGTCCTGATCTTCGCGAATGCGGTGGCGTATTCGCAGCAATTGCGTTGCATCGTAGACCGCATCCTGCACCTGTGCCGCA
>JANPDI010000167.1:0-4608 GCA_031431435.1 Burkholderiales bacterium | reverse complement strand
GGCAAGGCCGAGGTGGCCCGCTTGCTCCAGCGTCGAGGCTTCGATCGCGCATTGGTTAGAGGAGCCGCTGGGGAACAACCGATGCCATGGCCAGATTGAGAAAAGGCTCGGCGAGCGACACAAGGCGCGGCCGCGTAGGCGGCCAAGGTTGATGGAAACGACGGGCGAAGCGCAGCCGGGCCAAGGGAGGCTTGCATGGTAAAAAAAGTCGCTGGCCTCTTTCGTTCGGACCCGTTAAATTTCATGCCCTTCGCCGCGGTGCCCGCCCGCATCGCTTTCGGGCATAAAAAAGGGGGCTTGCGCCCCCTTTCGGAATATCAGACGATCTGCACCGCGTGTGGTGCAGATCGATACTTGCTACTTGACCCAGTCCGCAACGTTGGTCGCCTCTGCAGCGATCAGCTTGCCGAGGTCCTCGCACTTTTGCAGCGTGTATCCTGCGGTCTTGTTGGCGGCGTGAACTTTTGCAATATTGTCTTGCGAGGCCTTGAACTTGGCGGCTTCGTCTGGCGTGATTTTCTTTGCCGTGGTTGCCGTCGTCATGGCAGCACGATTTTTGTCGGCGTTTGCAGCGCCGAGTTTCGAGCATTCGGCAAGTGCCGTGTTGGCTGCGGCAACGGCGCTGGACTTGTCTGCCGCCATCTTGGTCACCTTGGCTTTCTCCGCTGCGTAGAGCTTGGTTGTGGCATCGCAATCAGCAACGGTGTAGCCATTCTTAGCCATTTCAGTCCGCTTTGCCTTGATGAATGCTTCCATCTTGGTGAACTCGGCCTGCTCGGCTGGGGATATGTTGCCGGCTTTAGTTGCAGCAGCCATCATCGCCTCGATTTCTGTATCAAGCGCGCGGTTCTTTGCCAGGCAAGCAGTCATTTCCTTGGATACGATTTGATTCTTGCCTGCAGCCATTTTGATAACGTTGGCCTTCTCTGATTCATACGACTTGGTGATCGATTCGCACTCCGCCTGAGAGAGGCCACCCTTGATTAGGTCGCCTTTCTTTTTGGCAATGCGCGCTTCTATGTCAGCAATCTCGCCAGCTTCTGCCGCTGAGATGTTGCCGGATTTCTTCCCGTCGGCTATTAACTTTTCAATTTCGGTTTCCAGCGCTTTGTTCTTAACAAGGCAAGCCGCCATTTCCTTGGATACGACTTGATTCTTGCCAGCAGCCATTTTGATAACGGTGGCCTTCTCTGATTCATACGACTTCGTCATGGATTCGCAATCGGCCAATGAAAGTCCGTCTTTTGCCAAAGCGGCTCGCCTTTTGGCAATATCACCTTCGATGCGTGCAAATTCGCCCAATTCGGCTGCGGAGATGTTCCCCGCCTTCTTTCCGTCGACTATCATCTTGGCGACTTCAGCATCAAGCGCTCGGTTTTTGGCTTCGCACGCTATGAATTTCGGATCAGGGGTGGCAGGAGCCGGGCTTGCTGCCCACTCTGCGACTTGCGTTGCCTCTAGGGCGATCAGCTTGCCGAGGTCCTCGCACTTTTGCAGCGTATAGCCGCTCGCCTTGTTGCCGGCGTGAATTTTTGCAATATTGTCTTGCGAGGCCTTGAACTTGGCGGCTTCGTCTGGCGTGATTTTCTTTGCCGTGGTTGCCGCCGTCATGGCAGCACGATTTTTGTCGGCGTTTGCAGCGCCGAGTTTAAAGCAAGCGTCCAGCGCTGGATTTGGTGCTGCCGGGGTCTGCGCGAATGCCCACCCACTGGCAAGCGCAACGATTGTCGCGAGTGTGACGAATTTCAATTTCATGGTGACCTCCACTTTTTTGTTGTTTGTCGGCATCGTAATTCGGTGCCGATCGAGAGTGCCCAAAGTCTTCAACGGGACTTACTGAAGTTTAACAGGGCTCTTCAAACGCCGCATAGGCGATTGCAGAGCATTCGCGGAAGTGTGATATTGATCACAGTTTGGGGTAATACGTTGTTGGTCTCAGTTATGTCCGTGCGGGGCATATTTGAGCCAAAATTGATGAAATGCCTCCCGTTGCTGCACCGCGGATAGGTTGAAAAAGTCCAATGTTGCGCGATTCACTGATTCCTTCGGTTTAAGTGGCTAGACGATCAAAGGGGTTAGCTCAGTCTGACCCTCATGGCACTCGGTTAAGCGTTTTCTGCGCAAGAATCAAGTCACGCGCGACTTGGCGCGGCACGGTCAACAGAGGCAGTTTTTTCGGTCGTCTCTTCTTCGCACGCGGCTCGATCCGGTCGGGGCGTTGCGGCAATCGCAGTGTGCCCATGCAACGCAGTACAGTCGCTGCCAGGTTGCGTGTTTCGTCGCCCGCCGTTTGGCGAAGCTGATCGGCAAATGCACCCAACAGACGCTTGGCACCGCTAAAGCTCAGCACACGCGGCAAGACATCCGCGAGCAATGCCGCCTTTGCCATCGCCCAGCGCACCAGGTTGTAAGCCAGGAAACAGACCGCGATCTCTTTCTCTATCATCGGCTGCGATTTGCAGCGCAGCACATCCATCTCCAGCGTGGCCTTGATGGTGCGGAAATCGACCTCGATGTTCCAGCGCATCTTGTAGAGTGAGGCCAGCACTACGGGTGCTGCGAGCTTCGGATCAAGCAGCGTCGTGACCAGAACGCGTCCATTCGCTTCCACCTCACGCAGCGTGATGAATTCCGGGTAGCGGGCATATTGTTCCGCGCTCATCGTCTTGGGCTTGGGTGGTCGCGGCCATTGCACAATGTGATCGTTGTTGCCGAGTCGTTGACCGCGCGTGAAGTCGGTGATGCGTTTCTCATGCTGAGCCATCACCACATCGGCACGCCGGCGAGTCGCGCCCTCGATGATCCACCAGGTTGCCAACAGCGCATCGGCCAGCATGACATCTCCGGCATGCTGGCCGAGCAAGTTTCCCAACAGGGTTTGTTCGCCCGTGCCCTTGCCTTCGCAGGCCACAACTTGATAGCCCAGCATCGCGCCGCTGGCCAGGCCGATGAGCGCGCCTATGCGGGCAATGGGAAATCCCAACCCCGGCTTCTGTATACGGCTTTGCGGCCAGGCTTGCTGATTGCTCGGTGTATCGGGCATCGACACGGTGGTGCCGTCGAATAATTTGACCGGCCGCCCCTGCCAGCGCCAATGCACTGGCACCAGCGCTTCCAGGTTTGCGCCGAGTGCGTTGCCCAGCGTGATCGGCATGGCGATCGGCAGCCGCTGCCGGGCATCGCAGTAGGAGCAGGTGGTGAGGGCGCTTTCCGATTGGCCTTGGGCAATACGCTCCGACAGCCGACGACCCACCACGTCCTGGCAGGCGCGATCCGCCGACAGCACCTGGCCCACGAACAGGCGTAGCGTATCCAGCGGGGCGCAGATACGCTCGCGACTGCCCGGGAGCTGCGCGCTCATCACCGCCGCCATGGCATCGGCACCCAGCGCACGATCGAAAACGCCGGCATCGCCTTGAAGAAACTGCTTTCCGAACATCATTGGAGCAGGTGATATCTCTGACGGCGTGTTAACATTTTGGCTCTCGTTCGTACCTTTGTGGTGAGTAGGTTGTGTGCTCGAGCAGCGGGAGCGGGAGTTTGAGCGCGCACGGCAGCTACAGAACAAACGAGGCGCATGTAGCAAATGTGAAACTCGCCAATTGGCGGCCATTTCCAAGCAAAAAGTGCTGGAGATGCCCGCAGATTAGCGAATTTTTGTTTTTTACCACTTTCGTTTACGCCATGTCTTCTCCCCGCTTTCACTTCATCTCCGGCCTTCCGCGCTCAGGCTCGACACTGCTTTCTGCCATCCTACGGCAGAACCCACGCTTTCAGGCGAATATTTCTTCGCCGGTGGCGGCGTTCTTTTCGGGCATGCTCAATACCGTTAGTGCAGGTGGTGAATTCGGCCCTGTCGTCTCTACCGCACAGCGCCGCAACATGATGCGTGGCCTATTCGATAGCTACTATCAGGATGTGTCCGACAAAGAAGTCATTTTCGATACCAGCCGTGCATGGTGCGCGCGACTGCCAGCGCTCACCGATGTTTTCCCGCAATCCAAAGTGATCGCCTGTGTGCGCAATGTGGCGTGGATCATGGACAGCATGGAGCGTCGTTATCGCGCTGATCCGTTTGAAAACACCAAACTCTTTAACGACGATATTGAGCGCAATACCGTCTATAGCCGCGTTGATACGCTCGGTCAGCGTAACCGCATGGTTGGTTATGCATGGTGTGCGCTGAAGGAAGCGTTTTATTCTGAAGAAGCCGCTTCCATGCTTGTGATCGACTATGACCTCCTCGCCAGCGCCCCAGAAAAAGTATTGCCACTCGTCTATCAATTCATCGGCGAGCCATATTTCCCGCACACCTTCAACAACCTTAAATTCGACACCCCGGAATTCGACGCCAATCTCGGTGTGCGCGGCTTACACAAAGTGCGTGAGAAAGTCAGCCTGCAATCGCGTGTAAGCATCTTGCCACCCGATTTATTCGCCAACTATGTCAATATGAATTTCTGGACAGATAGCGCCAACAGTCGTGCTAACGTCATCACCATTCAACAAAATAGCAAGTAGCGCCTACTCAATCGGAAGCCCGTTCGACGCACCCACATTGGATCGATAGACCATGTCAAACAAGTTTGATCTGAATGTTTTGCCAAG
>JANPDI010000166.1:0-5956 GCA_031431435.1 Burkholderiales bacterium | reverse complement strand
GATGGAACATCGCGTGACCATCCAGAGTTTTGATTGGCGCACATTAAAAATTGCACAACGTCTGGCGCCGACGATTCCAACCGTCTATTTATCTGCCCAGCAAAAGTGGCAGGACAATATTGGTACGGGTGATGCCAGCGGTTCAGCATGGACGGCCGGCTTGAAGGCGCGCGACTTTGGTGGCTCCGTGCCGCGAATGGTGCATTCGGCTGGCGGCGCCGTCTGGTCGCCTTATTTTGGTGATCTTACCCCGGCAAAACTTGCCGAGGCACATTCGCTCGGGCTCAAGGTCGTGGTGTGGACAGTGAATGAACCAAACGACATTGCCCGGATGTTGCAATGGAAGGTCGATGGCATCATCAGCGATTATCCTGACCGGGTGAAGGCGGCTCTACAAAAACGATTGTGAACGTGCGAAACGTCAATACCGCAGCGTTGTTTCGTCGCTGATTGAAGAGTTCACTGCAGACGTGATCAGTCCGTCAGGATATGCAATCGCTGGTGCGGTCAACTGGATTCCCGTGAAGGGGATCCAGTCCGGCAAATCCTACCAGTGCACGCCCTGCGTAATCTGCGCAAATGCCATGGCTTCCGGCGTCATTTCGACTTCCTTGGCGACTTCGCCTTTTTTGCTTTGTGCGGCGGTCGAGTCGGGGAACATCTTGAAGGCGGCGTTCAGAATAATCTGCGTCAGCTTCGGTGACACGGCGTGTAATACCGCGCCGGCGATACCGAGTCGAGTGGCAATACGCACAGGCTTGTAGACAATCGCTTCGACCACCAGGTCGGCCGCCTGCTCGGGCGACAGCGTCGGCACCGAGTTGTACATTTTGGTCGGCGCAATCATCGGTGTGCGCACCAGCGGCATGTTGATGGTGGTGAAGCTGATATTGTTGTCAACAAATTCCGACGCGGCGCAGCCTGCAAACGCATCGAGGGCGGCTTTGGAGGCAACATAAGCGGAAAAACGCGGTGCCTGTGTCAACACGCCAATCGACGAAATATTGATGATGTGGCCTTTGTTTTGCGCCATCATCGCCGGCAGGAAACCCATGATCAACCGTAGTGAGCCAAAATAATTGAGCGACATGGTGCGTTCAAAATCATGGAAGCGGTCAAATGAATTGGCGATCCCGCGGCGAATCGAGCGGCCGGCGTTGTTGACCAGATAATGGCAGGTGCCAAAATCCTTCAGCACCGCGGCGACCAGTTTGTCGCAATCATCGAGGCTCGACAGGTCGCACGAATAAAACTTGGCGGTGCCGCCGGCTGCCTTGATCTTGGCGAGGGTCTCTTTTGCCTTCTCGGGGTCGCGGGCAACAATAACCACCTTCGCGCCGGATTCGGCCATCTTGATGGCGGTTGCTTCGCCGATGCCCGAGGTGCCTCCGGTGACAACGACCACTTTGCCTTCGACCTTGCCGCGCAGCGTGCGGTCGATAAATAAATCCGGGTCGAGATGGCGTTCCCAGTAGTCCCACAAACGCCATGAATAATCTTCCAGCTTCGGCACCGCGATGCCCGAGCCCTTGAGCGCCTTGACGGTTTCGCGATTGTCAAATTTTGTCGGGTACGAGATAAAGGTAAACACATCTTTGGGGATGCCGAGATCCGCCAATATCTGGTTGCGTGCCCGGCGCACCGGTGCAATCGACATCATTCCCTGCAACACGTATTCCGGCATGAAGCTGAACATTTTTGCGTTCAGCCGCATGGTCATCTGCGGCGCGTGTGCATCTTTGGCAAACATGTTGAGAATTTCGCCAATGCGCATCGGCTCCGGATCGGTTAGATGGAAACACGCGCCGTCCAATCCCTTTTTGTGCGCGATGTAATCCATCGCGTCAACCACGTAGTCAACCGGCACGATATTAATGCGGCCGCCCTCGATGCCGATGGTCGGCACCCATTGCGGCAGCGCCTTGCGCATTTTCTGGATCAGCTTGAAGAAATAATACGGACCGTCAATCTTGTCGATCTCGCCGGTTTTTGAATGGCCCACCACCATGCCGGGGCGGTAAACGCGCCATGGTGTTTTGCATTCATTGCGAACAATGGCTTCGCTGTCGTGTTTGGTGCGAAAGTAGGGGTGGTCGAGTTCTTCGGCTTCTTCAAACATGTCCTCGCGGAAGGTGCCGTCGTACAAACCGGCCGCCGCAATCGACGAGGTATGGTGAAAGCAGCCGGCCTTGACGGCCTCGGCCAGTTCAACAGCGTTGCGGGTGCCGTCGATATTCGCCGACTGCTGGCTGGCGGCATCAGCGGCCATGTCATAAATTGCCGCCAGATGGAAAAAATGTTTGACCTTGCCTTTGAGTTTGGTCAGGTCGGCCGGGGACACACCGAGTTTGGTTTTGCCGAGATCGCCGACAATGGGCACAACACGTTTTTGTGTCTTTGGATCGAGCCCCCACCAGGCGATTGTCGCGTCGAGTTTTTTGACTGATTGCTTGCGGACCAGCACATAGATGGTGCCATCGCGTTTCAGCAAATTGGTCACCAGAAATTTACCGACAAAGCCCGTGGCGCCAGTGACAAAATAAGTCATGGTGGGTTTCCTCAAAGATTATTGTTTGATTTTATTGTGCGTCGCACCATTGTTATTGGGCGACTTGCGTGGCCAGTTTACACCGGAGGGTTACGATCGTCGAACATACCGCGTGTAATTTCTGCCGGGTTTGTTTGCGTCGCCTCGTGCGGCAAAAACGGCGTTGAATCAAATTGAAAGTGTCCATTTGGCGGGCATTTCCAGATGATTTCGTCGGGAAAGCGCCGTCTTTATTGGTGTTTGCCTTTTAAAAATGCGCTGCCAAATGGTTTCTTTAGTGTGAAAACTCTAATGGTGCGCAATACACTTTCATGGTCAGCGCTGGTTTGTCGGTCAATTTGACAAGATCGCGCGTCGTAAAGCACGCCCCACCTTTTAATGCACAAGGAGATTCAAATGACCAAGAAACCCATCAAGCGTGTTGCTCGTCCGGCCGCGAAAAAAACCGTTGCAAAACGTGTTGTCAAAAAAGTTAATGTAAAAATGTCCCCGCGCAGCGTCGCATTGGCCGGTATCGGTGCCGGTGTGAATGCGGTTGAACGTGCACAAGGCGAAGCGATGAAGGTTTACAAGGCCATTGCCAAACAAGCCGACGCATTGCGCAACATGACATCCGAAGCTGCCGACAAACTCGCGGCCAAGTCCGGCTTGTTTGTGCGCGAAGGCAAAAAAATGCAGTCACAAGCGGCTGCATTGGCACAGGCCAAAGCCGATCAGGCCGCCAAAGAAGTCAAGGCATTTGCCAAGAAAAGCCGCAAGTCGTTGAAGGCGAGTGTTGTCAAAACGGTTGATGCAACCATTGCCAACGCCAAAGAGGGCGTGACCAAATTGGAGCATGTGTTTGAATCGCGCGTTGCCAAAACACTCAATACCTTTGGCGTGCCATCCGCGCAAAATGTGCGTGAGTTGCAAGTGCGCATGGCAGACTTGCAAAAAGCGCTGAATCTGCTTAACAAACGCGGCGTTCGGGTCTAAATTACGGCACGCTGCGTCGGACCAGGTTCCGGCAATGCAGGCAGTAGTTGAACCATGCAGGCTAGAATGGGGACCATCAGGATGATGTTCCCCATTTTTATATGCGTCGGCGGAAAGTGTGACTAAAGGCAGAGTGAGCATGAGAGCCGAATCAAAAAAGGCAAGCCGGTCCGTTGCAAAAGCACTCGCCAATAAGCCGGCGTCGCGTCGCAATGTGCCCGGCAAAGACCGACCAAAAATCGGCCTGGCGCTGGCGGGTGGCGGACCGCTCGGGGCGATGTACGAAATTGGTGTGTTGATGGCGCTGGATGAATCGTTGCAGGGTTTGGATCTCAACGACATGGATGTGTACGTCGGCGTCTCGGCGGGCAGCTTCATCACGGCCGGACTGGCCAACAACTTCACGCCGGCTGAGATTTTTAGTCTGTTCATCGAAAACAAGGTAAACGATAAAAAGACCGGCGCATTGAAGCCGGAAGTTTTCCTGCGCCCGGCATTTGGCGAATATTTTCGGCGCATAAAGATGGTGCCGGGATTGTTTGCGCATGGCTTGCTGCGATTCGCCGGCGCAAAAATTCGCCACCCCTTTACCAGTGCGGCCATGGAAAGTTTTGCGCCAATGGCGCGGGCGTTGCCGACCGGCGTGTTTGAAAACGACGCCATCCGTGTGTTTTTGGAACGGACTTTTAACCAGCCGGGACGCACCAACGATTTTCGTCAGCTCAAACACAAGCTGTTTTCCGTGGCGACCGATCTCGATACCGGCGAGTCCATCCGCTTTGGTGGGCCGGGATTTGACCACGTACCAATTTCGAGAGCGGTGCAGGCATCGGCGGCCTTGCCCGGCCTGTTTCCACCGGTGGAAATTGATGGCCACTATTATGTCGACGGTGCGTTAAAAAAGACGCTGAATGCCTCTGTCGCACTTGAGGAGGGGGCGCGACTGGTTTTGTGTGTCAACCCGTTGGTACCCTTTAATGCCGATGCGGCTAACCGCAAGGGCAGGCAACGCATGGAGAAATTGGTCGAGGGCGGTCTGTTAACGGTATTGTCGCAAACCTTCCGGACCATCATTCACTCCCGCATGCACGTCGCGCTGCAAAAATACGTCGGCCAATATGGCGACCGTGATGTCGTTTTGTTTGAGCCGTCGAGTGACGACAGTAAAATCTTCTTCACCAATCTATTTTCCTACGCGACCCGCAGGAAAGTCTGTGAACACGCCTACCAACGTACCCGTGTCGATTTGCTGAAGCGGCGCTTTGAGCTGGGCCCGGTATTGGCGAAGTACGGTATCACGCTTGATCTGGACAAACTCAAAGACGACAAGCGCACACTCGACGATACCTTGTTCAAGCGCGGTCGCAGGACGCCGAAGGAAGTGCGTCTGGCGGTTGCGACGGTAGATTTGGATGACGCGATCAACGAACTCGAGAAATTTGTCGCCAGAAGCCGGCCATAGTCGAATTCGTCAGCATTGGCGGTGTAACATTCGCGCATGCCGTCCGCCCCGCGTTTGCCCCCATCCAGATCGCCCCCGTCGTCCCCGCCAGTTGCGGCACCGTCGCGCTCTGCGCGAACCCGCGAGCGCATCCTGGGCGTCAGTCTGGCCTTGTTCAACAGCCATGGCGAGTCGAATGTGACCACCGGGCATATCGCCGACGAACTGAATATCTCGCCGGGCAACCTGTATTACCACTTCCGCAACAAGGATGAAATCATCCATTTTTTGTTTGCCGACTTTGAACGGCAGATCGATATCGCGCCGACGGAAATCACCGACATTGGTTCGGCGATGGAAGATTTGTGGCTTTATTTGCACATGATGTTTGAGCGCATCTGGGCGTACCGTTTTTTGTACCGGAATCTGGACGATCTGCTGGCGCGTGATGAAAAATTGCGCTCGCACTTTAATATCATCATTACGCACAAACGTGATGCGGTGCGGCAGCTGTGTGAGGCGCTTGCAGAGGGTGGTGCGATGCGTGCAAGCCCGACTGAAATTGCCACGCTGGCGGAAAATATCATGGTGGTGGCCACCTACTGGCTCAACTACGAAAATCTCAAATCGCGCGCTGGCATCAAGGATGATCCTGAGAAGCACCTGACCCGTGGTGTTTATCAGGTGATGTCGCTGATTTCGCCTTTTCTGATCGGTGATGCAAAGCTGCATCTCGACCATCTGATGGAAAGTTATACCAACTAATGGCGCAATCGAGATATAAATGGTGACGTAAACACGAGGACGGAGAAAACAATGGCAAAAACAACAAAGACGTGGGCAAAAACCCCGGTTGATGCAAAGGCGATCACCTACGCGGGTGACGCGCTCAAGAAACAGTGGGACGGGCTGCACAAGGGTGACAATGAAGCCTGGCCGAAAGACGCGGCTTTGCAGGACGCGTGGCGCGCGTTTCATGCCGGCGATTTTGT
>JANPDI010000165.1:0-1503 GCA_031431435.1 Burkholderiales bacterium | reverse complement strand
GTTTGTGAAAATAAAACAGATCACGCCGGGCAAATAAAAGCCCGCCCATGACGGGATGACCGGTAAAAAGTGATGCAGGGATTGTAACAAATGGTGCAAGCCGCACCGCGGCGTGCACACATATGTCCCAACGGCAATCGGTGGTAATTTCGGCGGTAGATGCGACGGTAAATGCGACGGTAAATGCGACGTATGCCTTCCCGCCGGATCATTGTATGAAAGCCAGCCCACCAGATTGGTGAAGGAGTAAACTCTCCAGCCAGATTCGTTTTACAGCAGTTGTGCCTTGCAATCGCTGATGGCGCCCAAACATGGCAGAGTGATTGTCAAACGCACGGCAACCGCAGGGCACGAACGTCGCAACAGCGTCGTAAACGTACGGCAAGCACAACGATCCAACGCAAGGGAAAACCATGGTTCCACATCTCACCACGTCACTCGCCGGCCCGTTGTTCGAGCTTGAACAGAAAATTCTGGATTGCCGCCCCGAAATCGAACGCTGGTTCCGTTCGCAATGGCAAACCCACACACTGCCGTTTTATTCGTCGGTCGATTTGCGCAATTCGGGCTTCAAGCTGGCACCGGTTGACACCAATCTTTTCCCCGGCGGTTTCAACAATCTGAATCCTGATTTTTTGCCGCTTTGTGTACATGCGGCAATGTCTGCGGTGCAAAAAATCTGCCCGGACAAACAGCGCTTCCTGCTGATTCCTGAAAATCACACACGCAATCTGTTTTATCTGACCAATGTGGTGGCGATCAAGCGCATTCTTGAAGGCGCCGGGCTTGACGTGCGGGTCGGTTCGATCAATCCCGAGATCACCACGGCGACAACACTGGATCTGCCAAGTGGCGACAAACTGACGCTCGAGCCGGTGGTGCGAATCGGCAACCGGGTCGGCGTCGCAGGTTTCAATCCTTGCGCGGTGTTGCTGAATAACGATTTGTCTGCCGGCGTGCCACCGATCCTGGAAGGCATCGAGCAGCCGATTGTGCCGCCGTTGTTTTCGGGTTGGACCAACCGCCGAAAAACAATCCACTTTCATGCGTTTGATACGGTGGCAAACGAATTTGCCAAGCTCATCAATATTGACCCGTGGCTGATCAACCCGGAATTTTCGCAATGTGGCCGCGTCAATTTTTCGGCCAAGGAGGGCGAAGACTGTCTCGCCGCCAACGTTGAGGCGGTGCTGACCGAGGTGCAGGCCAAGTACGATGAATACGGCATCAAGGAAAAACCGTTTGTGATTGTGAAAGCCGATGCCGGCACCTATGGCATGGGCGTGTTGACCGCGCGCTCGGCGGACGATGTACGCGACCTCAACCGCAAAGAGCGCAACAAGATGGCCGTGGTGAAAGAGGGTTTGGAGGTCAACGAGGTGATCATTCAGGAGGGTGTCTACACCTTCGAGCGCGTGAATGATGCGGTGGCCGAACCGGTTGTTTACATGATTGACCAGTTTGTGGTCGGCGGCTTTTACCGGGTGAATACCGATCGCGGCA
>JANPDI010000164.1:0-4572 GCA_031431435.1 Burkholderiales bacterium | reverse complement strand
TGTGGCCGGAAACGATCGCCAGGCAACGACGTTACCTTTTTACGTTTTCAGCAAAGGCATCAGCCCAGCAATTAGGTGTCTCGTAAAGTCGTACCTGCGTGAGTGTCAACTCGTGGCCAAATCGATCACGGTAAGCGTGTTCAAGAATACCAAATGCCGCCGACACCAGATTTTCTGCCGTTGGGACGTCGTCTAGCACCACTGTTTTGTGGTCGGGAATCATCGCCAGAAAGTCGCGCATGATGTTGTCGCCACGCCAGACCAGAAAGGCGTGATCCCACAGGTGCACTAATTTCTCGTTGGCAATGGCCTTGATATCGCCAAAATCCATGACCATGCCGTCGTCGGAGGCGCCTTCGTCGTGGATCACATTGGCGGTCAGGGTGATTTCGAGCGCATAACGATGCCCGTGGATGTTGCGACACTGGCTCTTGTGATTGGGCAGCCGGTGACCTGCGTCAAATTCGAGGCGGCGGGTGACGGTGATCTGATGGGGTACATTCATAGGGTCACAGTATAAAACACCCGTCACCAATGCTTTCGATTGGTTTGCCCCGCGAAGCGATCAGACGTTAAAATGAACGGCTATTCACCCAGACCCAGCTGGTTCCGGCGCGGCCGACCGCGCTAATTATTGCCAAAGCAGAAAATGTCACTCATTGTTCAAAAATACGGTGGCACCTCGATGGGCTCGCCCGAGCGCATCCGCGAGGTCGCGAAACGAATTGCGCACTACCATCAGCAGGGCCACCAGCTGGTGGTAGTGCCGTCAGCCATGTCGGGTGAAACCAACCGACTCATCTCGCTCGCCAAACAGTTGTCGGATGACCCGGCCGGCCGCGAACTCGATGTGATCGCCGCCACCGGCGAACAAGTCTCCGTGGGTCTGCTGTCACTCGCCATTCAAAGTCTTGGCTTGAAGGCCAAAAGTTATACCGGCTGGCAGGTCAAGATCACCACCGATAGTGCGTTCACCAAGGCGCGCATTTTGTCGATCGACGATGTCAACATCCGCCGCGATCTCGCCGACGGCAACGTGGTGGTGGTGGCCGGCTTTCAGGGAATCGACGCCGACGGCAATATCACCACGCTGGGACGCGGCGGCTCGGACACCACCGGGGTGGCTATCGCGGCGGCGCTCAAGGCGGATGAATGTCAGATTTTTACCGACGTCGATGGTGTTTACACAACCGATCCGCGCGTGGTGCCGGAAGCGCGCAAGCTCGACAAAATCACCTTCGAAGAAATGTTTGAGTTGGCGAGTCTCGGTTCAAAAGTTTTGCAAATCCGCTCAGTCGAATTTGCCGGCAAATACAAAGTGAAGCTGCGGGTGTTGTCGTCGTTCACCGCGCACGACTCAAATGACACCGGCACGTTGATCACCTATGAGGAAGACAATATGGAACAGCCCGTCATTGCAGGTATTGCGTTTAATCGTGATGAAGCCAAACTTACCGTCACCGGTGTGCCGGATCGCCCCGGCATCGCTTACTCGATCCTCGGCCCGGTCGCCGAAGCCAATATCGACGTCGATGTGATCATTCAAAACACCTCCTCGGAGGGCATCACCGATTTTTCGTTTACCGTACATCGCAACGACTACGCCAAGGCGCTGGCATTGCTGAATGACGTGGTCAAGCCGGCCATCAACGCCAGGGGTGTGTCGGGCGACAATAAAATCGCCAAGGTGTCGATCGTCGGCATCGGCATGCGTTCACACGCCGGTGTGGCGGCAAAAATGTTTGAATGTCTGGCAAAAGAAAACGTCAACATCCAGATGATTTCGACCTCTGAAATCAAGACGTCGGTGGTGGTTGACGAGAAGTATATGGAGCTTGCGGTGCGTGCACTCCACAGCGTATTTGAGCTGGAAAAAGCGCCGGTCTGATTATTTGCAAACGGACGCCCCGCCAAAAGCGGGGCGTTTCTTTTTTTGGAGAAACCCATGAAGTTGTCCCGCTTCAATTTTGTTCAACGTCTGTCCCGCAGCATTCTCATCATCACCGGATTGTGTTCAATGACGGTATTTGCACAGGCACCAAACGACCCGAATCTCTGGCTCGAAGAAGTCATGGGGGAAAAAGCCATCACATGGGTAAAAGAACAAAACGCCAAGTCACAAAAAGAAATCGAAGCGCATCCACAATTTGCCTCGATCCGCGACAAGGTGCTCGATGTGGTGAATTCGCGTGAGCGCATTCCGTTTGTGCAAAAACGCGGTGAATGGTTTTACAACTTCTGGCAGGACCGCAATAACATCCGGGGTGTGTGGCGCCGGACCACGCTCGCCGAATACAAAAAGGCCGAGCCGAAATGGGAGGCGGTGCTTGACCTCGACCAACTCGCCAAGGACGAAAAAGAAAACTGGGTCTGGCGCGGTTCGTCATGCCTGTATCCGGACTACAACAAATGCATGATCTCGCTGTCGCGCGGCGGTGCCGACGCCGTGGTGATTCGCGAATGGGACATGGCCGGCAAAGCGTTTGTCAAAGGTGGTTTCGAATTAAAAGAAGCAAAAGGCTCGGTTGATTGGATTGATGCCAACACCCTGTTTGTGCAGACCGATTTTGGTGCTGGTTCACAAACCAAGTCTGGTTATGCACGCATCGTGAAGATGTGGAAACGCGGCACACCGGTCGGCGATGCCAAAACCGTTTACGAGGGCACGGTTGACGATATCAGTGTCAGCGCGAACCAAACTGAACAAAAAGGTTATCCAACCCGTCAGTTTGTGCGGCGCGGGGTGACGTTTTTTACCACCGAAACCTACGCGCTCGAGGGCGGCAAACTCAACAAGATCGACATCCCGGCCGACGCAAATTTTGGCAGCTTCCGTGATTGGATGAGTGTGCGGCTGAAATCGGCATGGACGGTCGGCGGCAAAACCTACAAGCAAGGCTCCTTGCTGGCGATCCCATACGAAAAATTCATGAAGGGCGACCGCAATTTTGATGTGTTGTTCGAAGGCGGCGATCGCAAATCACTGGCGGGACTCGCCGTCACCAAGAATTACATCATCATCAATGAATTGGACAACGTCAAAAACAAATTAGTGGAACTGACTTACAAGGACGGCAAGTGGAACCGCCGTCCGGTCGCCATGCCGGGACTCGGCACCGTCGGTGTGACCGCTATCGACGCTGACGACAGTGATGACTATTTCATGACGCTCACGGATTTTCTGACGCCATCAACACTGATGCTGGCGAAAGGCGGCACCGACAGTCGCGAGCGCCTCAAATCATTGCCGGCGTTTTTTGATGCGACACCATACAAGGTCGAACAGTTTGAGGTGGCGTCCAAAGATGGCGAGAAGATTCCGTACTTTGTGATCATGCGCAAAGATGCCAAGATGGACGGCAAAAATCCAACCCTGCTTTACGGCTACGGCGGATTCGAGATTTCGCAATTGCCAAATTATTCCGGCAGCATCGGCAACGGCTGGCTGGCGCAGGGCGGCGTTTATGTGGTCGCCAACATTCGTGGTGGTGGTGAATTCGGCCCGCGTTGGCATCAGGCCGGCTTGAAGGCCAATCGCCAGAAAGTGTTTGACGATTTCATCGCGGTTGGCGAAGACCTGGTCGCGCGCAAAATCACCGCACCGCGGCACCTCGCCATGTCCGGCGGGTCAAACGGCGGCCTGTTGGTTGGCGCGGTGATGGTGCAACGCCCCGACCTGTTCCGCGCGGTGTTGTGCACCGTGCCGTTGCTTGACATGCAGCGTTACCACAAGCTGCTGGCCGGCGCGTCATGGGTGGCCGAGTACGGCAATCCGGATGACCCGAAGGAATGGGAATTTATCTCGAAATATTCGCCCTACCAAAACGTTAAAGCCGGGGTCAAAATGCCGCGGGTGTTGTTTGTGACCTCGACGCGTGATGATCGTGTACACCCCGGCCACGCCCGCAAAATGATGGCGAAAATGAAAGAGCAGGGCCACGATGTGCTGTATTACGAAAATATCGAGGGCGGACATTCGGCGTCAGCCAACAACCAGCAACTGGCCTACCGCACCGCATTCCAATGGTCGTTTTTGCTGGGTGAATTGAAATAAAGGCACCCTCTGGATAGCGGCGGGGGTGCCGATTGTGCGCACATTGCGTATAATTGGCCGATTAGAGCAGTACGGAGACCTGGCCGAGTGGTCGAAGGCACTCCCCTGCTAAGGGAGCATGCGGTCAAAAACTGCATCGAGGGTTCGAATCCCTCGGTCTCCGCCAACGTGCCGCTGTTTTTGTGTACGTGTTCACGCTCTAATGTGCTGTTATAATTAGCAATAATGCGCTCGTAGCTCAGTTGGATAGAGTACTTGGCTACGAACCAAGGGGTCGTGGGTTCGAATCCTGCCGGGCGCACCAGTTTTAAAAAAATGCCACCTACGGGTGGCATTTTTATATTTGGGGTTCGCCCGAGAAAGCAAACTGCTTTGCTTTCGGGCAGGCTTTGAAAGCACCGGCGAGGGAATTTGCGATCCAACCCGCGTTGGGTTGCGCCTCGACCGCGGGATTGGCTCCGACCAAGTCAAACGCGATGCGCTGCAAGCCCCTCCGTGCCCGGGTCGGCGGCGGTGGC
>JANPDI010000163.1:0-26709 GCA_031431435.1 Burkholderiales bacterium | reverse complement strand
GGCGCGGTGAGTCTGCCTAGTTGCGCGACTGGTCCACCATTTTGTTCTTTTTGATCCCCGGTTCTTTTGCAGGTGTTTCGGGAAGCATGCTTCCCGCCGGCAAAAGCCCAAGCCGAATGTAGTCGGCGCGGTGAGTCTGTCTAGTTGCGCGACTGATCCACCAGCTTATTCTTTTTGATCCACGGCATCATCGATCGCAACTTCTCACCCACCTCTTCAATCGGGTGTTCACGCAACAAACGGCGGCGCGCGTTCAGCGTCGGTGCACCGGCCTTATTTTCGAGGATAAACGACTTTGCATATTCGCCGGTTTGAATGTCGCGCAGAATGTCCTTCATCACCTTCTTGGTCTGTTCGGTAATGACACGCGGTCCGCTCACATATTCGCCATATTCGGCATTATTCGAAATGGAATAGTTCATGTTGGCGATCCCGCCTTCATAGATCAAATCCACAATCAATTTGGTTTCGTGCAAGCATTCAAAATAGGCCATCTCGGGCGCGTATCCGGCTTCCACCAGGGTTTCGTAGCCAGCCTTGATGAGTTCGACAATACCGCCACACAAAACGGCTTGTTCGCCGAACAAATCGGTCTCGGTTTCTTCGCGAAAATTGGTTTCAATGACGCCACCGCGTGAACCGCCGTTTGCCTTGGCGTAGGACAGCGCCAGATTTTTTGCCTTGCCTGAGTTATCGCGCCAAACGGCGATCAGCGATGGCACACCGCCACCCGCAACATAGGTCGAGCGCACCAGATGGCCGGGGCCCTTGGGGGCAATCATGATGACGTCGAGGTCGGCACGCGGGCTGAGGACGCCGTAATGGACGTTGAATCCGTGGGCGAATGCAAGTGCCGCACCTTTTTTGATGTTGTCGTGGATCTCCGACTTGTAGACGTCACCAATGTTTTCATCCGGCAGCAACATCATCACGACATCTGCGGTCTTGACGGCGTCGGCGACTTCAGCAACTTTCAGCCCGGCTTTTTTTGCCTTGTCCCACGATGCGCCACCCTTGCGCAACCCAACCGTGACCTTCACCCCCGAGTCACTCAGATTTTGCGCATGGGCGTGGCCTTGTGAGCCATAACCAACGATGGTGACTTTTTTACCCTTGATCAGTGAGAGATCACAATCTTTGTCGTAATACACTTTCATTTTGTTTTCCTTTTTTCCTGAACTTTATTCAACGTGCGACCAATCCACCCGGCAAAATTTACCGTTGGGAACTGCCCTGAATCAAACGATCGCGCGTCCACATAATTGCAACATCAAGCCTTCACAATCCATTCGCCACGACCCAACCCGCACGCGCCGGTACGCACAGCCTCCAAAATCAGCGCGCGGTCGATGGCCTCCAAAAAAGCATCCAGCTTGTCGCCGGTGCCGGTCAGTTCAATGACAAACGTCTTCTCGGTCACATCAATGACGCGTGCGCGGAAAATGTCTGCGGTGCGCTTGAGTTCCTCGCGATCCTTGCCAACCGCACGCACCTTTACCAGCATCAATTCACGCTCGACGTGTTTGCCTTCATTTAGGTCGACAATCTTGACAACATCAACCAACTTATTGACCTGCTTGGTGATTTGTTCGATCACATCGTCCGAGCCGCTGGTGACAATGGTCATGCGCGACAGGGTCGCGTCTTCAGTCGGCGCAACGGTGAGTGATTCGATGTTGTAACCGCGCGCGGAAAAAAGCCCGGCAACGCGTGACAACGCACCGGATTCGTTTTCAAGCAAAAGGGAAAGAATATGCCGCATCGTATTTTCGCTATTGTCTATTCAAGTTGTCATGCCGGAGCAACATTTTCAGATCAAGCGCCTCGCCAGATCCGGTTTATAGATCTTCAGCGAGAATCATTTCCGAGATGCCTTTGCCGCCCGGCACCATCGGAAATACGTTCTCCGTCTGATCGGTCTGGAAGTCCATAAATACCAGGCGCTTCTTCATCGCAAACGCCTCCTTCAGCGCGCCTTCGACATCGCCCGGTTTTTCAATCTTCATGCCGACATGTCCGTAGGCTTCGGCAAGTTTCACGAAGTCCGGCAGCGCGTCCATATAACTTTCCGCATGGCGGTTGCCGTGGAAAAATTGCTGCCACTGCCGGACCATGCCGAGATAGCGGTTATTGAGCAAAATCACTTTGATCGGCAGATCATATTGCTTGCAGGTCGATAACTCCTGGATATTCATCTGGATTGACCCCTCGCCGGTGACACATGCCACGTCGGCGTCGGGGAAGGCGAATTTGCAGCCCATCGCATAGGGTAATCCAACGCCCATGGTGCCAAGCCCGCCGGAATTAATCCAGCGACGCGGCTTGTCGAAGCCGTAGTATTGCGCCGCCCACATCTGATGTTGTCCAACATCGGACGTCACAAAGGCATCACCCTTGGTCACTTCCCAGAGTTTTTGAATCACGTATTGGGGTTTGATGATGGTCTCGGAAAATTTGTATTTCAAACAATCTTTCGAACGCCATTCCTCGATCTGTTTCCACCACGCTGCAATCAACCCCGGCTTTTGTTCTGCCGCCTTGATTTGTGCATTCAAGTCGATCAAGACATCCTTGATGTTGCCGACAATCGGCACATCGACCTTGACACGCTTTGAAATTGACGACGGGTCAATATCAATGTGGATGATTTTGCGGGTCGGATTGCCCGCATTGAAGTGTGTCGGATTGCCGATTACACGATCGTCAAATCGCGCGCCGATTGCAATCAACACGTCGCAGTTTTGCATTGCCATGTTGGCTTCAACCGTGCCGTGCATTCCCAGCATGCCGACAAATTGTTTGTCCGACGATGGATATGCGCCGAGACCCATTAACGTATTGGTGCACGGGAAACCCAGCGCACGCACCAATTCGGCAACCTCGGCCGAAGCGTTGCCCAAAATGGCACCGCCGCCAACGTAGATCATCGGCCGCTCGGCCGACAGCAACATCTGCATGGCTTTTTTGATTTGCCCGCTATGTCCTTTGTTGGTCGGGCGATACGAACGCATATCGACGGAGGCCGGGTAATGGAACGGCGCCTTGGCCATTGATACATCTTTTGGAATGTCGACAACCACGGGTCCGGGGCGGCCGGTGGTGGCGATAAAAAATGCCTTCTTGATAGTCTCGGCCAGGTCACCAACATCCTTGACCAGAAAATTATGTTTTACGCAGGGCCGGGTAATGCCGACCGTGTCACATTCCTGGAATGCATCCTGGCCGATGGCATAGGTCGGTACCTGGCCGGTGATGATCACCATCGGGATCGAATCCATATACGCGGTTGCAATACCGGTGACCGCATTGGTCACGCCCGGGCCGGATGTGACCAATGCCACCCCTGGACGACCGGTTGCACGGGAATAGGCGTCGGCTGCATGTACCGCCGCTTGCTCGTGTCGCACCAGTACGTGCTTGAAGTTTTTTTGTTTGTGAATCTCGTCGTAAATCACCAGCACCGCGCCACCGGGATAACCAAACACAAATTCAACGCCTTCTGCTTTCATGGCATGACAGACAATCTCCGCGCCGGTTAGCAATTGCGACTGTTCACTGGTTTGTTGTGGCGCATCAGAGAGTTTCATATTTTTCACCGCTGGAGAATCGTGAATTGTTGACGTGTCGCGCTACCAGGCCAGAACGTTATCTGGGGTAGTCGCCGAACATTCAACTGGAAATAATGGCTCGCACGTGACGTCGGAGGGGTAAGCAATACTGCGCGTGACGTCGCTGGGAATTTGCGTTTGAACCGGATTGCCGCTATACGACCGAGGATCGCCCATGTCATGTTGCGCTGCAAAACGATACCTTACCATACTTATGGCCGCGGTCAAGTGTTCGAATGCCCCGTCGCCCGCTATTCTTGCTAGACTTCGTGCAAATTCCCGCCACCAAACGATTGACTGCCGCGCATTTATTTCGCGCCGCAATCGGTTGATGCGACATTACCAACGAGGTTTATTCTGGCTTCCCGGCAACAAATGTCCGATTTTCTGGCCTCCGTCGAGCGCCGCGCCTTTAAGCAGGCCGTTTTTGCGGTCAAGGACGATGATTCCGCGCTTGATGTTGTGCAGGACTCGATGATGAAGCTCGCCGAGAAATATTCCGACCGTCCGCCGGAAGAATTGCCGATGCTGTTCCAGCGGATTTTGCAAAACAACATTCGCGATTGGTTTCGCCGCAGCAAGGTGCGGTCAACCTGGACAACGCTTTTTTCATCGTTTGCCTCAAAGGATGACGATGATGAATACGATATTCTGGAAAGCCTTGCCACCCCGCAAACAACCAATATTCCGGTGTCACCGGCAGACCAACTCGAACAGGTGCAGGTATTAAGAGTTATCGAAGAAGCCGTCGAAAAACTACCAGCGCGTCAACGTGAAGCTTTTATGTTGCGTTACTGGGAGGAATTTGACGTCGCGGACACGGCCGAGGCCATGGGTTGCTCGGAGGGAAGTGTGAAGACACACTGTTCGCGCGCCGTAAATTCGCTTTCGATCATGCTGCGTGCCAAAGGCATTACGCTCGACAACTTGGCAAAACCGACGTTATCATCCTGAAGAATTACCCAACATCATGAATGAAAAGGACTTTTCAAAAGATTTCGCCCGCTATCTCGATAGCGGCTTGAGCCAGATCGCCGAAAGCAATCTGGTCAAATTGCGCGCTGCCCGCTCAAAAGCGTTGGCGCTGCACCGTGAGCCGGTGCGCGTTTTAGGCATGATAACGGTCTCCGGCCGGGTACTTGAACCCACCTATTTTGTCCGCAAGCCTTTGTTTTGGTTACCCATTTTGGCCATTGTCGCGGTCGTCACCACATTGGTGTACCAGACCAATACGCCGGATGATTTGTATGATGCGTCTGGCGCAATTGATGCCAAACTGTTAACCGGCGAACTTCCGATTGATGCTTTTCTTGATAAAGACTTTGCAACATGGGTAAAAGAAAAGGAAGCAACAGCACAGCCATAGGCAACACCGCTGCGCGCTTGGCTGTTCACTCTCGCCACGGCGGCACTTTTCCTGGCATTGGCAACGCGATGGCGCGCATGATCCGTTCATCAGGGCTGGTTTTGGTGACGAGCTTTTTTGTGCTTTTTTCCGGCGCGTTTGTTGGTCAGGGAAGTTTGGCGTTTGGCGCCCCTGAAAAAGCGGCGGACGATGCCAAAAAAGCGGAAAAACCCGCACGTGCAATCGCATGGGGGAAAATTCCACCCGCCGAACGCAGCATACTCGCACCGCTTGAGCCGGAATGGGATAAATTGCCCGGCGTGCAGCAGCGCAAACTACTCGGCACGGCCAGGGAATACCCGAAACTGGCGCCGCTCGAGCAAGAGAGATTCCGCGAGCGTTTAAGAGGCTGGTCATCACTGACACCGGATCAGCGCAAGTCGGCACGCGACAAGTATCAATCGCTGACCAAGTTGCCGCCCGATAAGCAACAAGAAATAAAGGACCGTTGGAATCAGGAAAAAGGTTCCGGTGCCGCCAGTTCCCCTGCACCCGTCGCGCCGCCCCCTACAGTCCCGAAATAACCGGTGGCTGCGTCACCACGCCCACCTGACGGAAGCGCCGCCCAACCGCCGTGTGATCACGACGCCATGGCGACCTCAATTGTTCGTCCCTCCGCAAGCATTTTCAGGCGGCTCGCCGCCATCCCCTACGAGGGACTGCTGCTGCTCGCACTCGTGTTGATTGCGAGTTTTCCCATTGCCGGGCTGCGCGGCGCAACGCTCGATGGCGCCGGACATATTCTGTTTCAGCTCTATTTGTTGTTGGTAATCGCCGGCTATTTTGTCTGGCATTGGCAGCGGCGCGGTCAGACATTGGCAATGAAGACATGGCGCATTCGCGTCGTTGATCAACAAGGCAACATATTGTCGTGGCGCCGCGCCTTGCTGCGATTTTTCTGCGCGGCGCTGTTTTTTGGGCCTGCCTGCGTCGGTATTTTGTTGTTGTTCTTCCCGGCGCGATTGAGTCCGGTCATCACCATGTGGTTCTTTTTCCCAATGGTCGCAACGATTTTATACGGGCGCTTTGACCGTGAACGACAGTTTCTCCACGACAGACTGGCTGGCACCCGATTGGAAGATGCGCCGGCGCCAATCAAGTCGTGACGATTCTTACCCGAACAATCGCTTCGGGTATTCCTTCTGAATCAACAGCAGGCCGGCCACGGCAAAAAACGCGAGTAGCGGCAGCAGCGCACCCATAAACGGCGGCCACTCATTCAGCACAGTCAAATGCCCGACCAATTGGTCGAGAAAGTACGCGCCGATGCCGATCATCGTCCCCAACACCAACTTCGCCCCGACACCACCGGCACGGGTTGATTGAATCGCAAATGGAATCGCCAACAGCATCATCACAATCACACCAACCGGCTGGAAAATCTTTGCCCAAAGGGCGACCTCATAACGTGTGCTGTTTTGTTTGTTTTCACGCAAATGTTCGATAAACGCGTTCAGATTGGAAATGGACATTTCCTCCGGCTTGACCCGCAGCACCGACAACAGGTCGGGGGTCATTGCGGATCGCCATTCGGCGGTCGGTAATTTGACAATGCGCGCCTGACTATTGTCCTTGCCACCCTCGAACGTGGTCAGCTCGACGTTGCTCAGGATCCAACGGTTTTTTTCCGCATATTTTCCACGCTCGGCAATGCGAATCGACTTGAGACGGAACTTGTCGTCAAACTCAAATATGCGCATGTTGATCAAGTCGCTTTCAACCGTGACATTCTGAATATTGACAAACGCACGCTCGTCCTTGACCCAGAAGCCCGAGCGGAATTTGCTGGCAATCACATTGGTGGTGGCGGACAGCCGCACTTTTTTTGCCGCCTCATCCGCGGCCGGCGCGATAAATTCACCAAACGCGAAGATGATGACGGAAAAAACCACCCCCACCACTGCAGCGAGTGTCGCCAGTTTGAATATCGACAATCCGGACGCACGCATGACGGTCAATTCCGATTGCGAGGACATTCGCGAAATCGCGTAAAGCGTCCCCAGCAGCGCCGCGACCGGAAAAATCACAACCACATGCGCCGGTTGCGAAAGCGTTACATACAGCAGTACCGACCCCAAACCGTAACTTCCCTTGCCCAACTCGCCAAGTTCACGGATCAGGTCAAACAGCGCAAACAGCGCCAGCAGCGCCAGCAGCAAAAATACCGTTGCAATGGCGATTTCTTTGGCGATATAGCGAAACAGGATGCTCATCAACGCATTATCGCATCCGCACCGTGGCGGACACGGTTTCGCTCACTATGCAGTGGCACCGGCTTGTGCGTACGCGATGCCGATAATAATCACAACCCAGGCCCATAACACAAGACCAAAGGCGACAAACGGGATGTGTCGATCAGGCACAAATCGCGGCGACACAAAACGCGCAAATTTTGCCACCGGGTTGGTGACAATCTTGAAAATGACATAAATAAAATTCTGGTCGCGGTTGTTCCCGGCAAACAGGGCAACAATCCCCTGCCCGATCAGCGCAAAGCCGGCGACCTCAACAATCGCTTTTAATATCTTGAGAATAAAAACAACATCCATAAATACAAAGCCCCAAAAAAGAAGGCCCGCGCGACCTTGCGATTGCGCGGGCCATTTTCAGCTTGACAACTTAATCGTATGCGCCGGCGGTATTCATTTTGTCACCCTTGATGACCGGGTAACGAACGTGTTCCACCAGATCCTGCACTTCCGGCGATGGCGCCTTGGTCAACAGGCTGACCACGATCATGACGGTCATACCGGCGGTAACACCGAACACGCCCGAACCAATTGGCGCAATTGCATACCACAGATCCATTTTCGGTATACCTAGATTGGTGAAGAACGGATAGGTGCGCATCATGTAATACATGGTCATGGCAAGTCCGGCCAACATACCAAGAATCGCGGCGGGTTTATTTGCCCGCTTCCAGAAGATTCCCAATACCAGCGCCGGGAAAAACGCAGATCCTGCAAGCGAGAATGCCGCACCAACCAAGAACAGGATGTCACCTGGTTTTTGTGCAGTTACGCCAGCGGCCACAACGGCGACAATCAGCAAAAGGATCTTTGAAACACCGATCCGGCGTGCCGTTGTCGCATCAGGGTTGATCATCTTGTAATACAGATCATGTGACAGCGCGTTCGCAATCGTCAGCAGCAAACCGTCGGCTGTCGACAGCGCAGCCGCCAAACCGCCGGCTGCCACCAGACCGGAAATTACATACGGCAACCCGGCGATCTCTGGCGTCGCCAACACAATGATGTCCTGACCAATGGCAATTTCTGCCAATTGCACAATGCCATCCTTGTTAACGTCGACGATACTGAGCAGCGTTTTATCGACCGCCTGCCACGAGTTTACCCATTGCGGTAGATCGGCAAACGCTGCACCAACCAAGTTGGTATAGATGTCGAATTTCACCAGCACGGCCAAGGCCGGTGCGGAGAAATACAGCAGGAAGATGAAAAATAATGACCAAAATACCGACACACGCGCCTCATGAACCGATGGCGTGGTGTAGTACCGCATCAGAATGTGCGGCAATGCGGCGGTGCCGATCATCAGACTGAATACCAGCGCAAGGAAGTTATTGCGCTTGTTGTCAGACGACTTCTGCTTTTCTTCGTCGGTCTTGCCGACACCGACAAATGGTGTGCCGTGCGGCAATGGCGCCGCTGCACGGCCTGCCGCACCCTGCTGCCCCTTCAGCTGCGCTTCATACGCCTTCACGTCTTTGGGGAACGTATCAACGGCTTTTTCGGCCGCCTGAATCGCACCGCCATCTGGTGTCGGTGCGGCTTTCAGTTCCTCAACCTTGGCCACCAACGCTGCCTTGTCGGTTTTGTAGGAAGTCTCGGCACCCGCTTTCAGTTTTTCACCGGCCGCCTTGGCACGATCACCAAAAATTTTACGTACTTCAAGTTCTTTAGGGTCAACCGTGAGTTTTTTCTCGAGGTCAGTCACCTTTTCAAGCACCGAACCATAGACCAACTGCGGCAACGGAATACCGGTCTCTTTAACCGACAACCAGACCACCGGAATCATGTAGGCCACAATCAGGATGATGTATTGCGCAACCTGTGTCCAGGTAACCGCTTTCATGCCACCCAGAAACGAGCAGACCAGAATGCCGCCGAGGCCGACAAACACGCCGATTTCAAACGCAAGACCGGTAAAGCGGCTGGTGATCAGACCCACACCATAAATCTGCGCGACCACGTAAACGAACGAGACGATGATCGCGGACAAAATACCAATCGACCGGACGATGTTGCCGCCATAACGCGCGCCAAGAAAGTCAGGGATGGTGAACTGGCCAAACTTGCGCAGATACGGTGCCAGCAGCAACGCAACCAGACAGTAGCCGCCGGTCCAGCCCATGATAAAGGCCAAGCCGTCAAAGCCCTGCAAATACAGGCCACCCGCCATGCCGATAAACGATGCCGCAGACATCCAGTCCGCGCCAGTCGCCATCCCGTTGAACAACGCCGGAACCTTGCGACCCGCAACGTAATATTCTGCAACGTCAAGTGTGCGGCTCATGATGCCAATGCCGGCATAAAGCAGAATTGTTGCCGCCAGGAAGGTGTATCCCATATAGATGCGGGACATACCCAGCTGTTCACCAATGCCAAGCAACACAACAAAGGTGATAAAACCGAGTGTGTAGAAGCTGTAATATTTTGTCAGTTGTTGTTTAAAGGTGGGTGCACTCATTCTTGCGCTCCTTCGTCAACACCGTGCTCAATATCGAGTTTATTCATATACATCGCGTAATAGCCGATGATCAAGACGTAAATGATCAATGATCCCTGCGCCGCCATGTAAAACGACAACGGCCAGCCGAAGAAATTGATCGTTGCCAATTCACGCGCGTAATAAATCACAACAAAAGTTGCGACAAACCAGACGACAAGAAGAATCCCGGTGATGCGCAGGTTCTTTCGCCAGTAATCCCGATGGATATCAGTCAACTGCATTGAGTCCTCCTAGTTTTTTTGGATATTGCTTGCAGGTGTGAGACAAACCCGGCTCGTCAGGAAATCAACGGTGCCGAGCCAGATGTGAACAACCTCACATTCAGCGATCAGTATAGTGTCTGGCGACGACGATGGTCAAAGGAAAATCGGCAAAATCGGCAGTTTTTTTGTGTTGCATTGCAACATCCGCCATCGACTCTAACCAATTGATCCAAATCACTTTTCGGCGACAACAGATACACCATTCGGTATTGACATTTTCATCTAACCGGCCGGGCAAATTGCGGTCGTTTTGACGCATCAGAACAAGCAGCAGAAAGGGCGTCGACGACGCCAATCACCCGCAAGACCCGCTAGGTTTGCCGCCAGCTTGATAACCACGCGAAGTCTTCGGCTAACGTCAAGAACGCTCCCGCCGTGTTCAATCCCTTATTGTTCGCATGGTCAATTAAGACCCCAAACAATTGCGCCGTAAAAAACGCATCGGCTGCCGCATTGTGGCGTTTGGTCACCTTGATCGAATACCGATCCAGCCACCAGTCTAACGAATGGGTGCGCTCGTGTCGCGCGCCACCAACTGTGCCACCCGCCGGCTCGGGGACCAACGCCGGTGCGAGTGCGGCCAGGTCGAGCCAGCGCCGGTTACGTGCGCTGCCGAGAAATTGCTGAATCGCGCGTGCCAGCATGATTTCGTCAAATTTTGCATGAAAGCCGACCAGCGGACTGTCGCCGACAAATTCCAGAAATTGCAGTAACGCCTCGCACGAATCCTCACCCGCCCGCTGGTCCTCGCCGCTGATGCGGTGGATAAGTATGTTTTCGTGGCTTGAAACGCTTGGCTGGTGCAACACCACTTCCAGACTGTCGCCGATTTGAATTTCACCATTAACAATGGCCACCGCACCGACCGCAATCAAATGGTCCGTTCTGGTATTGAGCCCCGACGTTTCAACGTCGGCCACCACCCAGCGCATGTTGCCCGGTGATTGCGTCAAATCAGGCGATGGCAGCTGGTTGATGACGTCCAGTCGTTTGCGATGATTGTCGCTCAAGACAACAGACTTGCCGGCGATACGTCCGAGCAGCTTTGCCAGACTCATGGTTGGCGTGGTCCCAGATTCAAAGCTGAAAATCCATTTCAAGCCGCGATTGCAGCTTGCGTGCCTGCCGCAGCGCCTCTTTCAAAATGCGCCGGTCGAGCTCATTGAGGTCGTCCGGGCGGATACGGTTCGGGCTTGGCTTGGTTTCGGTGGCTGCAACGTCAGTCACATCCTGATTGCGCAGACGCAGCAATTGCACAAAATGAAACGCGTCGACATACGCATTTATTTCGTCGTCACTCATGCGCATTTTTTCGCCGGCCAGCCGCAGGCGGTCGGCGGTGTTGGTGGCAATCACCTGGTTGGCGAGTGCAAACACGCGCGCCGCGTCAATGAAGGGTCGTGCGGCGTAGACCTTGAGGTCGATTGTTCCGGGGTGTTCAGAATCCGCATCCACAAAGTCGCGCAAGACACCGATCGGCGGCTTGACCTGCAACGCATTGACCGCCATGTGCCGTATGAACATCGATTGTTTTGTGACGGTTGCGGCGAGCCACGATTTGAGATTGCCGGCAAGCGAAACATCCCCGTGCAGCGCACGGAAATCAAAAAAAATCGCGGCATTCAGCAACGCCGACGGATTGACCGCCCGCATCCATTCACCAAACGTGTCGCGCCATTGCGTCTCAGTCAGGCACCACTTTGGATTTTTCGCCATGATGTCGCCGCGGCAAAGCGGAAATCCAACCGCGTCGAGAATCTGGTTGGCAACGGCGGCGAAGGCGAGCAACCCCGCCTTAATCAGGTCGATGTTTGCATCGTCTGCCATACCCGCAGGCGGCGAAAAAATAATCGCATTATCCTGATCGGTGGCCAGTGTTTGTTCCATACGGCCCTCTGAGCCCAAACCCATCCAACACCATGCCACATCCGGCGGTGCACTGGTTTGCGCCGCCAGCGCCAACGCGCGACCGACGATTGCGTCGTTCATGGTGGTGACAAATTGGGTCAGTTGCTCGGCGGCAACGCCCTGCCCGACCAGCGCACCGGCCATACGACGCACGTCCGCCGACGCGCCGGCAAGTGCCGTGACATCACCGGCCCGCTCAATCGCCTTGGCCGTTTCACCGAGCGAAAGTCGCTGCATGGCGAATAAATCGCGCTCCGATACCACGCCGATGAAGCGGCCTTCCTCGGTGACCAGCACATGCCGGAAGCGCCGCTCGGCCATCGCCTTGGCGGCGTCAAACACCGGCGCGTGTGATGGCAATGAGAACGGCTCACGGGTCATCAACGCCGAGATCGGCATCGATTGATCCACCTGTGGCAGGGCGACCCGATCCAATACATCGCGCTCGGTAAAAATACCCATCGGCTGACCGCTATCGTTGCCGGCCTGCTCACCTAAAATCACCACCGAACCAATGCGCTCACGTTTCATCAGCGCCAGCACATCATGCACCGGCGTCTCTGGTGCCACCGTCACCGGCGAACGCCTGACAATCTCTTTGAGCGGGCTGGCAAGCGTCTGTGCCGCGGCAAGATTGGCGCTGTAGTGCGTCTGGGTGTTGCGCCGTGATTGATCGAGTAAATGCGCAAGCCGGCGCGTCGCAAAGTGGCGGAACGGCCGCGATAAATCCATCACCTCTTCGAACACCGGCTGCGCCATTTCGTAACAAAACACATCGGTGGTGGCGGTGAATGTCAGCACCGTCGGCCGCTGCGACATGATGGCGCCAATCGGAAACATTTCACCCTCGACGAGCGACAACGCCTGCGTATTCGCCGCCGCGTCCCCGGCGCAATTGATGCCGGTGACCGAACCACGTTGGATAATCACCAACCGCCGCACGACGCCGTCATCAGGCGACACGATGCTTGATCCCTTGGCAAAATAGCGCAGCACCAAACGCGACGCCAAACGGTGGAGCATGGCCGCATCCATTTGATCAAACGGTGCGTGCGCCCGCAACTCGCCGACAGTCGCTTCCACAATCGATGGGGAGGGGGATGCCGCCATACTAATCCGGGTTATAAAATATCAAACACCATATAGGGCGGGCTTTTTCGGGCACAAATGCCGCAAACTGCCCGCCAAATATAGTGTTTTTAATCAAAGCGACTGTTTGAGTTGTTCCAAAATGGCCGGATTCTCGAGTGTCGAAATATCCTGGGTGATCGGCTCACCCTTGGCAACCGACCGCAACAAACGACGCATGATTTTTCCGCTGCGGGTCTTGGGCAGGTTGTCGCCAAAGCGGATGTCTTTGGGCTTGGCAATCGGACCAATTTCCTTGCCGACCCAGTCGCGCAGTTCTTTGGCGATACGCAGTGCCTCTTCGCCCTCGGGACGTTTGCCCTTCAGCACCACAAACGCGCAGATCGCCTCACCGGTCATTGCGTCCGGCCGGCCGACCACGGCGGCTTCGGCGACCAATTTCGAATTCGACACCAGCGCCGACTCGATCTCCATGGTGCCCAAGCGATGGCCCGACACATTCAGCACATCGTCAATACGACCCATGATGGTGAAGTAGCCGTGCTCAACATCACGCACTGCGCCGTCGCCGGCCAGATAAAGCGTGCCGCCGAGCTCGGCCGGAAAATAGGTGGTCCTGAAGCGTTCCGGATCGCCCCAAATTGTTCTGACCATCGACGGCCACGGACGCTTCACCACGAGGATGCCACCCTGCCCGTTTGGCAAATCGTGCCCGGTCTCGTCAACAATGGCGGCTTGTATTCCCGGCAGCGGCAAGGTGCACGAACCCGGCTTGAGTGGCGTCACGCCCGGCAATGGTGTGATCATATGCCCACCGGTTTCGGTCTGCCAGAACGTGTCAACAATCGGGCATCGGCCACCACCGATGTTTTCGTAGTACCACATCCACGCTTCGGGGTTTATCGGCTCACCGACCGAGCCCAATATACGCAGCGATTTCAAATCGTAGTTGCGCGGGTGCGCCTTGGGGTCGACCTCTCCCGCCTTGATCAACGAGCGGATCGCCGTCGGTGCGGTGTAAAAAATGGTGACGTTGTGCCGCTGGATCATGTCCCAAAACCGGCCGGCATTTGGATAAGTTGGCACGCCTTCAAACACCAGTTGTGTTGCGCCAGACGCGAGCGGACCGTAGGCGACATACGAGTGTCCGGTTACCCAGCCGATATCGGCGGTACACCAAAACAAATCCGTTGGCTTGATATCAAACGTCCACTTCATCGTCAGCGCCGCCCACAGCAGGTAGCCACCGGTGGAATGCTGAATGCCTTTGGGCTTGCCGGTTGATCCGGATGTGTAAAGGATAAACAGCGGGTGTTCGGCATTGACCCACGTCGGCTCACAAACGTCAGACTGTGCGGCTTCAACGTCGTGCCACCAACTATCACGTCCCGCCACCATATTCACCGCATTGCCGGTGCGCTGGTAAACAATACACGTCGTCATATGTTCACAACCACCCAACAACAACGCCTCATCAACAATCGCCTTGATCGGCAGCGCCTTGCCGCCGCGCATTTGTTCATCCGCCGTGATGACGGCGATGGCACCCGCATCAATAATGCGTTCCTGCAAACTTTTTGCCGAAAAACCGCCAAACACCACCGAGTGTGTCGCGCCGATTCGCGCGCACGCCTGCATCGCAATCACACCCTCAATCGACATGGGGATATAGATGATCACGCGGTCACCGGATTTGATGCCCTTGGCTTTTAACGCATTGGCAAATTTGCAAACACGCGCCAGCAGCGCGGCATAAGAAATATTGCTGACGTTTCCGTCATCGGCCTCAAAGGTGATGGCAATCTTGTCGCCCAAACCGGCGGCAATTTGTTTGTCCAGGCAGTTGAAGGAGGCGTTTAACTCGCCGTCATCAAACCATTTATAGAACGGGGCGTTTGATTCATCCAACACCCGGGTGAACGGCTTGTGCCAGGCCAGATGTTCACGCGCCAGCGCCGACCAGAAACCGGCCTCGTCGGTTGCAGCCTTGGCGCACATCGCGTCGTACGCGGCGCGCCCCGATATCGCCGCTGCTTTTGCCAGCGCGGCGGGCGGCTGAAACAGCCGGTTCTCCTGCAAGGTGGACTCAATATTTGACATCGCGCTCTCTCCAAATCGAAACATTTTTATGAAAATACTGTGGTGTTTATAGCACAACCGGTCGATTGACCGCCACCTGCCGGGACAAGGTGGCGGCAAAAATATGCATCAAAAACAACGTGTTTGGCACAATGCCGCCGGTGACCGGCACGGCGCGTCATCCGCCGGCGGCCGACCGCGCCCCTTATATCTTATGTCTTATATAAGACATATTGACGCAGCGCAGCAAAAGCGGTAATGTGACGTCATATTGTGTCGCAACGACGTACCCAACCGGTTAAAAACATGAGTAATCTCAACGACATCGATCTCGCCACCGACTCTCCCGCCATGCTGGGTGATTACTGGCCAGGCATCCAGATCTATTACCCGCCGGTCAAATATGCCCCCTCGCTTGGTATCTACGAGGATATTGAACAGGCGGCTCAGCGCTTCAAAAAACACGCCGTCGGCACCACCGCCCACACCCTGCTGTTTGACCTTGAGGACGGCTGCCGGCAAAAAGACATGTCGCGCGAATTATTGCGACGCGAATTGCCGTCGATGCCACGTCGCAAGACCGTACAGATTGCCATTCGTATCAACCCGTTTCGGACCGATGAATACGAAAAGGATCTCGCATTGATTCGTGATCTGGCTGACTACATTGATGTGGTCATGCTGGCCAAAGCGGGCGAAGCGTATGGCTCCGCCGAAATTCGCGACCTGTCGGCGGTGCTGGTCGGCCTGAATCATCGCATGACCATCCAGCCGATCATCGAACATCCCAAGTCGCTCAAGATTGCCCCGGACCTGATGCAATACAGCACCGTGAAACACGTGGTGTTCGGCATCCATGATTTCTCCAAGGCGATGGGTATTCACATCACCCCGCGCAATTGGACCGTGGAACTCGCTTACTTCATGAATCAGGTGCTGTTTGAAGCACGTATCGCCGGCAAAGGCGTGATCGGCGGCGTGGAAACACTGATCGGCCAATCAGCCATGCCCGAGTCAAGCGTCGAGCCGGATGATGTGCGCCGTTGGCTCGACCTGCATGGCGACGAAGAATCACGGGTGGTTTATGGCCACGCTTGTGAAGAGGCGGCGATGGGTATGACCGGCAAGCAGGTGATTCACCCCTTTCACATCCACCCCTGCAAAGTCGCTTACACCCCGTCGCCAACCGACATCAAGACCAAAATTGCCATCCTCAAGGCCGCCATTGAAGCCGATGCGTTGCTCGGTGGCGCAATCAAATTCAACGGTGAAATGCTGGATCCACCGATGTTCGGCAAGGCGCTGCAAACGCTGTTGCGCGCGCATGCATTACACGCCTTGTCGGCGACCGATACGGCGTTTGCCATTGAAGTCCTCAAGAAATTGCCCGAACAGGTTGTTCGCGAGAACTGGCCATACGGGGTCATCTTGTAGTTCTGCATCCCGCATGATCTTGGTCGATCAATCGTTGTTGTCCCTCACGCGCATACGGTAAACCCATGAACGCCAAAACATCTTTTCCACCGTTCCAAGAATGGACCTGGCAGGTTCCTGAATTTTTTAATATCGGCGTGGCGTGCACCGATGCCCACATTGAAACTGATGTTGAGGAGCGCGTCGCGATGATCGTCGAGGACGATACGCTCGGCACCGTCACCGCCACTTACCGGCAACTATCCGTTCGCAGCAATCAATTTGCGCAGGTGCTGCGCAAACATGGCATCGTCGCGGCGGATCGGGTGTTGGTCCGATTGCCGAACAGTCTTGCCTACCCGGTTGCATTTTTTGGTTCGATGAAGCTCGGCGCCATCGCGGTTCCGACCTCCACGCTGCTCACGCCGGAGGAAGTGCAATATTTGATCAAGGATTCCGGTGCAAAAGTACTGGTGCTCGACAAGGCAAGCTGGTCACAATTGGCCGCGGCCATGCCGGACCGTGGACAAATTGAGTTGGTGCTCACCACCGGCGAGGGCCGGCATACCGCTTTTACCGGGATCGCCGTGCATGACTTCGATAGCGCCCTCGATGAAATTACCGTCTTTTCAGCACCGCACGCGACACGCGCAAACGACCCGGCCTACCTTGTCTACACCAGCGGAACGACCGGTTATCCCAAGGGCGTGTTGCATGCCCACCGTGCGCTGATTGGTCGCGAACCGGCTTCGCGCTACTGGTTCAGCTTTGACCCCAATCAGGTCGATCGCATTGTTCACTCCGGCAAGTTCAACTGGACATATGTATTGGGGTCTGGCCTGATGGACCCGCTCTATCGCGGCAAAACCGTCATTGTTCATGAGGGCAAAAACGACGCCATGTTATGGCCGCGCCTGATTGCCAAACACAAGGCCACTATTTTTATCGGTGTGCCCACCATTTATCGTCAGATCGTGCAAAAGACATCCGTTGGCAAGGCCGATGTGCCGTCGCTGCGGTTTTGCATGAGTGCCGGCGAACATCTATCCGACGACATGTTGTCCCAATGGCGGACACGTTTCGGCTTGGATATTTTTGAAGCCGTCGGCATGAGTGAGTTTTCGTACTACCTATCGCAATCGATCCACCGGCCGATCCGTGCCGGTTCTGCCGGTTTCCCGCAGCCCGGCCACCGTGTCAGGCTGGTCAACCCGGAAACGCTCGAACCGACGGCCGCCGGCGAAGAAGGCATGATTGCGATTCCGGAAGACGATCCGGGTTTGTTCCTGCGTTATTGGCAGATGCCGGATGAGACCGCCAAGTTGCGGCACGACGGTTTGTTTTTCACCGGCGACCATGCACGTATTGATGAAGACGGCTATTGGTGGTTTCTTGGCCGCAAGGACGACATCATCAAAAGTTTTGGTTATCGTGTATCGCCGTATGAAGTCGAACGTGTCCTTAAATCACACCCGGCAGTCGCGGACTGCGCGTGTGTTGGTGAGGCGGTTGACCAGGACAAGTTAATTGTCGCCGCCTATGTGATTTTGCAGCCGGACCAAACGCTGTCTGCAGATGAGTTGTTGCGCTGGAGCCAGCTCCATCTGGCGGCTTACAAGGCGCCGAAGCGAATCTATCTCGCCACAGACTTTCCGCGCACCAAGAATGGTAAAATTCTGCGTCGGGAGATTGCGCCCAATATGGCGTTTGCAAAATCCGCCTGATGGTTCGGCCGTATTCTTGTTTTTGTAATAAATTGCACTGAAACTGTATTTCCCTTACAGCTTCTCCAACTCTATTTCCCCGGCAAATTTGCGTTTGTCGGGGTTTACTATTTTTTATGTCAAATCAAAAACCGGCAATACCTGAACGTTCCGTCGCCCTTGGCGGACTGGCAAACTTTATTTTTTGGAGCCGCTGGCTGCAAATGCCGCTTTATATCGGCCTGATCGTCGCACAGGCGGTGTACGTGTTTCACTTCTGGGTCGAACTGGTACATTTGGTTGAGGCCATTTTTGGCAATCAGGAGGCGTTACGCCAATTGATTGAATCAGTCGGCTATAAGGCGGCACCGTTGCTCGATGCGGCACAAAAGCCCGTTCTCGACATTGCCGGCAACGCAATATTTGCCGCGCCAAAACTCAATGAAACCGTGATCATGCTGGTGGTGCTGGCACTGATCGACGTGGTCATGATTTCCAACCTGCTGATCATGGTGATTGTCGGCGGGTACGAAACATTTGTTTCCCGCCTGCGTCTGGACGGACACCCGGATCAGCCGGAATGGCTGTCACACGTCAATGCGTCGGTATTAAAGGTCAAGCTGGCCACCGCCATCATCGGCATCTCGTCGATCCACCTGTTAAAGACCTTTATCAGCGCGGACAAGTACGATGAAAAAGTGCTGATGTGGCAGACGATCATTCACATGGCATTTTTATTCTCGGCCATGGCCATTGCCGCGTGTGATCGCATCCTCATTCAGCCGGGCAAAAACCCGCCGCAACACTGATTGGAGACGCAACAATGAACACCATCAAACAGGAAGACTTTATCGCCTCGGTCGCCGATGCATTCCAGTTCATTAGTTATTACCATCCGGTGGACTACATCAAGGCGTTGCACGAGGCTTACCTGAATGAAGCGTCACCGGCGGCCAAGGACGCCATGGCGCAGATCCTGATCAATTCGCGCATGGCGGCAGAAGGCCACCGGCCGATTTGTCAGGACACCGGGATTTGTATCGCCTTTATCCGCGTCGGTATGGACGCACGCTTTGAAGGACCTATGACGCCCGAGCAGATGGTCAATGAAGGTGTGCGCCGCGCCTATACCGACGTCAACAATCCGTTGCGCGGCTCGATGCTCATCGACCCCGATGGCAAACGCAAAAACACCACGGACAATACGCCGGGTGTCACGCATATCGAAATTGTGCCGGGCGACAAGGTCGAGGTCATTGTTGCGGCAAAGGGCGGCGGTTCGGAGAACAAGTCAAAATTTGCCATGTTGCTGCCCAATGACAACATCGTTGACTGGGTCTTGACGGTGGTGCCGACCATGGGTGCCGATTGGTGCCCGCCGGGATTGTTATCGCTCGGCATCGGTGGTTCACCGGAAAAAGCCATGCTGATGGCGAAGTGGGCGATGATGGAGCCGATGAATATTCACCAGCTGCAAGCACGCGGCCCGTCAAATCGGGCGGAAGAATTGCGTTTGGAGTTGTTCGAGAAAGTTAACGCGCTTGGCATCGGCGCACAAGGCCTCGGCGGGCTTGCGACGGTACTTGATGTAAAGGTGGTCGACTATCCGACCCATGCCGCGTCAAAGCCGGTGGCCCTGCTGCCAAACTGCGCCGCAACAAGGCACGTACATTTCACGCTCGACGGCAGTGGCCCGGCAATTTTGACGCCGCCGTCACTTGATGATTGGCCGAAATTGACAATGGATTTGTCGACCTCCAAGCGGGTGAATATTGACGGCATTACCAAGGCCGAACTCGGGCAATTAAAGTCTGGCGACCGGGTGCTGCTAACGGGGAAAATCCTCACCGGTCGCGATGCCGCGCACCGACGGCTCACCGACATGATCAAGACGGGCGAAAAACTGCCGGCGGATTTCACCGATCGCATCATTTATTACGTCGGCCCGGTGAATCCGGTGCGCGATGAAGTTGTCGGCCCGGCCGGCCCGACCACCGCTTCGCGCATGGACAAGTTCACGGCAGACATGCTCGAAAAAACCGGCCTGATCGGCATGATCGGAAAATCCGAACGTGGCACCGCCACCATCGAAAACATCAAGAAAAACGGCGCGACCTATTTCATCGCCGTCGGTGGCGCGGCATATTTGGTTTCCAAGGCCATCAAAACCTCGCGCCTGGTTGCGTTCGAAGACCTGGGGATGGAAGCCATTTATGAATTTGATGTGCAGGATATGCCGGTCATTGTGGCGGTTGATTCGACCGGCAATGCGGTGCATCGCACCGGACCGCAGGAATGGCGCGCAAAGATCGGCAAGATCCCTGTTGTTGTGATGTAGAAAGCCGTGCACGACCCCAACATGATGCCACCACGATGAGCCGGCTTCAACGCATCGGAGAAATGACACCCGAACGGTCATCGCCCCTGCGAATCTCGATCATCGACGGGTCGGCGGGGTTGCGCCTGTTACTCGCCAGCATCATCAAGACACGTTATCCAGATGCATCGCTTGAAGTGATTGACCCGTTTTCACAAACGATGCGCGGCGCGAGCTTTTTGTTTGGCACCCGCGGCGACGTCATCATCATGGGCGGCCTTGGGACACGCAAGGATACGCTTGATGCCATTGCACGCCTGACCGGCCGCGAGGATTGCGCGCCGATTATCATGCTCGGCGCAAATGAGTTGACCCGGCTTCCAGACGAGTTCATTGCCGCGGGCGCGTTTGACGTGCTGCGCAAGGATGCGCTCTCCTCTAAGCGGTTGTACCGGTCTATTGACGGTGCGGTTGCCGCTGCCCGCGGTACCGGCACGGATTCCATGCCGATCGCCGGCGCCGTTGATGCCACGCCCCGGCAACCGGACACCGCCGCAGGCTTTGGTGAATTTGTATTTGCCTGGCAGGGCAATCGCACCGCGGTCGAGATCGACGGATATCGTTTTTTGTCGCGTCTGGCCAGCGGACCGCACGCCGAGGTTTTTTTTGCCGAGCATATTGACCGCCATGATCAGGTGGTCATCAAGATGTTTACCGATGCGCCGTTGAGCAATATTGGCGCGGTCAGTGCAATTTGTGCACGCCAGCATCTTCTGGGCGGTTGTCAAAGCGCGAACATCGTCAGAACAATCGACACCGGCGTCACCAGCGGATTCTTATACGTTGTGATGGAATATCTGGTGCTGGGCGATCTGCGCAGGCGCATGAAAAATGACCTTGATAGCGCCGCATCGCTGACCATCATGGCAGGCATCCTGGATGCCTTGATTGCCTTTCACGCACTGGGATTGGTACACGCCGATCTGAAGCCGGAAAGCGTTTTCTTCAGACCTGATAACAGTGTTGTGTTGATTGATTTTGACATTGCCACACCAGCCGGTCAGTCAGTGGATGGCAGCCGGGCGGCAAAAAGCGGCAAAGCACTTGGCACACCCGTGTATGTCAGCCCCGAGCAGGGTGCGGGGATGCCGATTGAAACGACGGCTGATATTTATTCAGCGGGCATTATCCTCACAGAGCTGCTCACCGGCGACGTGCCATTTTCCGGCGACACACCGGCGCAGGTGATTTTTCGGCATATTCACGATGAAATTCCGCTGCTACCCCTGCGCATCCGCCACCTGCAACCGCTGATCGACCAGATGCTGGCCAAACAGCCGGCAGATCGCTTCCAATCCGCTGCCGCCGCCAAACACGCACTCCTGACGTTTCTACCGGTGCCGCCGAGGGACGCTGTGTTGTGACCGCAACTTTTTTTACCGGATCGTCTGATGCGCTGTTGTTGGCGCGTGCCGTTGCAACGGGTTCGCCGTTGCCGTTGTTGGTGCTTTGTGCGGACGCCGCCGATGCCGAGCGGCTGACCAACGAGATTGCCTGGTTCGCGCCGCAATGTCGCATCTGCCGGCTGCCTGACTGGGAGACACTTGCGTATGACCGGTTCTCACCGCATCCGGATCTGGTGTCTGAACGCGTCGCCACGCTGTATCGATTTGCCAAGGGTGATTTTGATCTGGGCATTGTGCCGGTCACCACGGCGATGACAAGGCTGGCGCCGCGCGAATATCTCGCCGGGCGGGCATTTTTCCTGCGTGTCAAAACCAAACTCGATCTCGAACAGTTTCGAACCGATCTGGTTTTTGCCGGTTACTCGGCGGTCAAACAAGTCATGGCACCCGGTGAATACGCGATTCGCGGCGGCCTGATTGATCTGTTTCCGATGGGCTCGACCATCCCTTACCGGATTGATTTGTTTAGCGACGAGATCGAAGCAATTCGCACCTTTGACATCGACACACAACGCAGCATCTATCCGGTCAACGAAATCCGCCTGTTGCCCGCACGCGAATTTCCACTCGACAAGGCCGGGCAAAATCAGTTTCGTGAACAGTTCCGCGACCGGTTTGAGGGCGACCCGTCAAAGTCACGGATGTATAAAGATGTCTCAAGCGGCCTGGCACCAAACGGCATTGAATATTTCCTGCCGCTGTTTTTCTCGTCCACCGCAAGCGTGTTTGACTACCTCCCGGAGAACACCCGCGTGTTTTTGCACGGCAAGGTCGAGGATATTGCCGACGCATTCTGGCGCGACGTAAAGTCACGCTACGATTTGATGCGAGGTGATCGTGATCACCCGCTGCTGCCACCAAAAGACGTTTTTCTGCCAACCGATGAGTTGTTTGCCGGCATCGCCCGTTTTGCCCGTCTGGCCACGACCGACATTGCGCAACCGATGGCGGCGCTGCCGGTCATTGATGTTGATCGCAAGGCGGCCGATCCATTGGCGCGATTCAAACAACACGTGTCGCAGTTTGATGGCCGTATCGTGGTGGCGGCCGAAAGTCTCGGCCGGCGCGAAACCATCCTTTCGTTTTTTAAGGATCACCATCTGAGTGCCGCAGCGGGTGGCGAGTTCCAGGCATTTTTGGCTGAAAGCCCAGATCCTGCTTCACGTTTGTTTGTGACCGTCTCGCCCATTCAGCACGGGTTTATCGACGTTGATCACAAGCTCGCGATTGTCACCGAGAACGAGTTATACGCCAGCGAAGTCAAACAATCGCGGCGGCGTGCCGACGGCAAACGCAACCGCAGCACGGCAGAAGGAATGCTGCGTGATCTGGCGGAAGTCAAACTCGGTGACCCGGTGGTGCACGAAAACCATGGCATCGGCCGCTACATGGGACTGGTGTCGATGGACCTCGGCGAAGGCAATACCGAGTTCCTTGAATTGCACTACGACGGTAACGACAAACTATTTGTGCCGGTGGCGCAACTTGCGGCGATTTCGCGTTACACCGGCGCCAATCCCGATAATGCGCCGCTACACCGTTTGGGCTCGGGTCAATGGGAGAAGGCAAAACGCAAAGCCGCCGAGCAGATCCGCGACACCGCCGCCGAGTTGCTCAACCTGTATGCCCGCCGCGCCGCACGCCAGGGATTTTCGTTTCCACTGAAGCAAAACGAATTCGACGCATTCTCGGCCACCTTTCCATTCGAAGAAACACCCGATCAGATGGCCGCCATCCAAGCGGTGCAGGCTGACATGACGTCCGGACGGCCGATGGATCGTCTGGTTTGCGGTGACGTCGGTTTCGGCAAAACAGAAGTCGCATTGCGCGCCGCCTTTATCGCGGTGAACGCCGGCAAGCAGGTTGCCATCCTGGTGCCAACAACCCTGTTGGCCGAACAGCACTTCCAGAATTTCTCGGACCGTTTTGCCGAGTGGCCGGTGAAGCTCGCCGAGTTTTCGCGCTTTCGCAGCGCCAAGGAAACCGGCGAAGCCATCAAGGGTCTTGCCGACGGCACGGTCGACATTGCCATTGGCACACATAAGCTGATTCAAAAAGATGTGGTCTTCAAAAACCTGGGGCTGGTCATCATTGATGAGGAGCACCGTTTTGGCGTGCGGCAAAAAGAGGTGCTCAAAGCCCTGCGCGCTGAGGTTGATGTGCTCACGCTCACGGCAACGCCGATTCCACGCACGCTCGCCATGTCACTCGAGGGTTTGCGTGATTTTTCGGTGATTGCCACGGCACCACAGCGCCGCCTCGCCATCAAGACCTTTGTACACACGATTTCGGATGGCACCATCCGCGAAGGCATCATGCGCGAGTTAAAACGCGGCGGCCAGGTTTATTACCTTTACAACGAGGTTGAGACGATTCAAAACCAGTTGGAACGGCTCGAGCGGTTGGTACCTGAAGCACGTATTGCCATTGCGCACGGGCAATTGCCCGAACGTGAACTTGAGCGGGTGATGCGTGACTTCTATCACCAGAAGGCAAACGTGCTGCTGTGTTCGACCATTATCGAAACCGGTATTGATGTGCCCACCGCCAATACCATTCTGATCCATCGCGCGGATAAGTTCGGCCTCGCCCAGTTGCATCAATTGCGCGGCCGGGTCGGACGTTCACACCATCAGGCGTACGCATATTTGCTGACCCCGCCAGACGAAGCATTAAACATAAACGCCAAACGCCGGCTCGAGGCAATTCAGGCGATGGAAGATCTGGGGGCGGGTTTTTATCTGGCGATGCACGATCTGGAAATTCGCGGCGCAGGCGAGGTGTTGGGCGATTCTCAATCCGGCGGGATTCAGGACATCGGCTTCACCCTATATACCGACATGCTCAACCACGCGGTGAAATCATTAAAGGCCGGCAAAGAACCCGATCTCTCCAAACCGCTAAGTGTGTCAACCGAGATCAATCTGCATGCGCCGGCGTTGCTGCCGGACACCTATTGTGGTGATGTGCACGAACGCCTTGTCATCTACAAGCGCCTTGCCAATTGTGAATCGGCCGCCATGCTCGGCGAATTGAGAGAAGAATTGGTTGACCGTTTCGGCACGCTGCCGGATGCCGCCGCCACGTTGTTTGACAGCCATGAGCTGCGCATCATCGGCAAGCCGCTCGACTTGATCAAGATTGATGCGAGCGTCGCGTCGATCAGCATTCAATTCGGACCCGATACGCCGATACATCCCCATCGCGTCATCCAGATGGTCCAGCAAAAACGTCATTTCAAATTTGCCGGACAGGACAAACTCAGAATTGAAAAGCCACTCGTCAATCTGCACGAACGTGTGCTCGAAATCAAAATGGTCTTGCGCGAACTGGCGCCGGTCGAACCCGCGGCAAAAGTCGCCGCGGGAAAAATCAAGGCGGCCGCATAACATGACAATAAAAATATGCCGATGAAATTCAGCGATTTTCGATTGCTGGCGATGGACATGGATTCCACGCTCATTACCATCGAATGCATCGACGAGATTGCCGACTTCGCCGGGAAAAAAGCCGAAGTGGCCGCGATCACGGCATCCGCCATGCGTGGCGAAATCGATTGGCCGGCGTCGCTCCGGCAGCGCGTCGCATTATTGCGCGGGCTCGATGAATCGGTATTGCAGCGGGTTTACGATGAACGTCTGCGACTCTCACCCGGTGCCGACATATTGGTCAGGGCCGCACACAACGCCGGGATTTATACGCTGCTGGTGTCGGGTGGATTTACCTTTTTTACCGAGCGTCTGAAAGCGCGGCTGGGCATTGACGCCGCGTTTTCAAACCGGTTGGACATTATCGAGGGCAAACTCACCGGCCTAGTGTTGGGTGAATTGTGTGATGCCAATGCCAAAGCGCGCCATGTGCGTGACGCGGCGCAGAAGCTTGGCATCAGCCGCGAAAAAATCATGGTCATCGGCGACGGTGCCAACGATCTAAAAATGATGGCGGAGGCAGGCACCTCAATCGCCTATCGCGCAAAGCCGGTGGTGCAGGCAAGTGCGACCCATGCCATCAACGACGCCGGACTGGATCAAGTGTTGGGGATATTCCCGGAATGAACCACTAGCAGGGGCGCGCTTTTTCAGGCAATATTGGCTGAAATACCCCGCCGAATGGCGACTTTATCAATTTATTTCTGGTCGCTTGGTGACTCTTGCTGTGGCAGCGGGAAGTAGGCATAGGGTGCCTTTGGCGCCTCTGAAGCATCATTGCGCTTTAACTGTTCAAGATCGAGCGTCTTGTCCCACCATGTCGCGCGGTTGCGGCTTTGCAATTGTTTGAGTTCGGGTTGCTTGTCGAACATTTCGCGGACAAACTTGGTGATGTCGGATTCGTACATTGCCATTTGGTGTTTCCTGTTTTCAGCGACACGGAGAATGTGCTGATTCTAGCATTGCGACAGTCGGCCCACTACGTCAAGGCTGGCACACACATTGCTAATGCTCTGTAAACATAAGAAGATTAATGCGGTCCAACCAAACGCCACTCATCAAGAAGATGCAACTACGTTATCCCACATCGTTCCTCGGCCTGTTGTTGGTCGGCTTTGCGATTGTCACACTGCCCCTGATTGCCGGCCTGGTGTCGAACGCCTTTTCGATTCAGCGGCTGTCCGAGCAGAGCCAGAAGGCCGTTTATAACGCAACACTTGCGACACAAAGTGCCCGGCAACTCGGCGCCACCGCGCTGGCACTTGAACGCTCGGCACG
>JANPDI010000162.1:0-4523 GCA_031431435.1 Burkholderiales bacterium | reverse complement strand
GTTTTATTTCCGCACCACCGACGTGACGGGCGCCTTGCAGTTGCCGGCCGGCACCGAGATGGTGATGCCTGGTGACAACGTCAAGATTGTGGTGCAGTTGATTGCCCCGATTGCGATGGAAGAAGGTCTCAGGTTTGCGATTCGCGAAGGCGGTCGTACCGTGGGCGCAGGCGTGGTGTCAAAGGTTTTGAAATAAATAAGTCGTAAAGAGTACGAAAACGCAGGGGGAATCGTTACGAGCGGGAAGAGTTGGCATTGAGTAGCGCAGGCGTAGTTGTTCTACGCCCGGCAACACAAATGACAAATCGCGCCGCGCAGTAGATTTATCCTGCGTTTGAATAGGCCAGTAGCTCAATTGGCAGAGTAACGGTCTCCAAAACCGTAGGTTGGGGGTTCGATGCCCTCCTGGCCTGCCAAATTTGTCATGTCGTTAAAAACATGTTGTAAAACCGGTATCGCGTTGAAAGCCAACCAGGTTGGAAACAAGCGCGATGCCCCAAAGTGGTCCGGATGAAAGACAAAATTCAAATTGTTGTTGCGGTATTAATTCTGCTCGGTGGTGTGGCCGCGTTTTATTTGCTGGCTGATAAGCCAATGATCGCGCGCATTGGTGCCATGCTGGGTATTTTTGTTGTCGCGGGCTTGGTCGGCTGGTTCAGCGCGCCTGGACGTGAATTTGCGCTGTTTGGCAAAGAGGCGGTCGAGGAGACCAAGAAGGTGGTTTGGCCGACACGCAAAGAAGCCATGCAGTCGACCGGCATCATTTTTGTGTTTGTGTTCATCATGGCGATTTTCCTGTGGGTGGTTGACTGGAGTTTGACCTTTGGCATTTCGAAACTTATCGGGCATGGTGCGTAGATGACAATGCGCTGGTATATCGTTCACGCCTATTCCGGACAGGAAAAAAGCATTCATGCTGCGTTGGTCGAACGTATTCGCCGTTCCGGCATGGCAGAAAAATTCGGTGAAGTACTGGTGCCCACCGAAGAAGTCGTCGAAATGAAAAAGGGCGCCAAGGCGACCTCCGAGCGACGTTTTTTCCCGGGTTACATTCTTGTCCAGATGGAAATGACGGACGAGACATGGCATCTGGTGAAGTCCACACCAAAAATCACCGGCTTTGTCGGTGGTGTGGGTAATAAACCGACGCCGGTGCCGCAAAAGGAAATCGACCAGATCATTAATCAGGTCAAGGAGCGCGTCGAGAAGCCGCGGCCAAAAGTATTGTTTGAGGTGGGTGAATTGGTGCGCGTGAAAGACGGCCCATTTACCGATTTCAACGGCAATGTCGAAGATGTCAATTACGACAAGTCCAAAATTCGTGTTTCCGTGGTTATTTTTGGTCGCCCAACCCCGGTTGAACTGGACTTCGGGCAGGTCGAAAAGCAGTAACAAGGTTTAGTGTCGGCATTGCGGGTGGCTTGAAGTTTGGGGCGACCGCGATGCTGAAAAACGAAGGTCGGGCGTTACCTGATCGTTAGCGGGGAGAGATCGTAAAGTCGATCTCGCATGTACCCAAGGAGAGAAGTATGGCAAAGAAGATTGTTGGCTACATCAAGCTACAAGTGCCGGCTGGTAAGGCGAATCCATCGCCGCCAATTGGTCCCGCGCTGGGTCAGCGTGGTTTGAATATCATGGAATTCTGTAAAGCGTTTAACGCGCAAACACAGAAAATGGAACCGGGTCTGCCGATTCCCGTGGTGATTACCGCCTTTGCGGACAAATCGTTCACCTTCATCATGAAGACGCCACCTGCGTCGATCCTGATCAAGAAGGCGGCAAAAATTGAAAAAGGCTCAAAGACGCCGCATACCGACAAAGTCGGCAAGTTGACGCGTGCCCAGGCTGAAGAAATTGCAAAAACCAAAATGCCCGACCTGACGGCCGCTGACATGGACGCCGCTGTGCGCACCATCGCTGGTTCCGCGCGTTCGATGGGTATTGATGTTGAGGGAGTACGGTAATGGCTAATTCAGAGAAAAAAGTAAAGTTGACCAAGCGCGTTCAAAAATTCGCCGGTCTGATCGATCGCGACAAAAACTATCCGGTCAACGACGCGCTTGAGTTGGTCAAAAAGACCGCGACCGCCAAGTTTGACGAGTCCGTCGACGTTGCCATCAATCTCGGTATTGATGCCAAGAAGTCGGACCAGTCGGTTCGCGGCTCGGTCGTTTTGCCGCGCGGTACCGGTAAATCGGTTCGTGTCGCCGTGTTTGCGCAAGGCGCAAACGTGGAAAAGGCAACCGCTGCCGGTGCCGATATTGTCGGCTTTGAAGATTTGGCAGAACGAATCAAAGGCGGCTTCATGGACTTTGACGTGGTGATCGCCACCCCGGACGCCATGAAAATCGTCGGTACGCTCGGTCAGGTATTGGGTCCGCGCGGTTTGATGCCAAACCCGAAAGTTGGTACGGTCACGCCCAACGTTGAGCAGGCGGTCAAGAACGCCAAAGCCGGCCAGGTGCAATATCGTGCGGATAAAGCCGGCATCATCCAATGTACGATTGGCCGCGCCTCGTTCGGTATTGATGCGTTGACTGAAAACCTTATTGCGCTGGTCGCGGCTGTCAACAAAGCCAAACCGGCGTCATCAAAGGGGATCTATTTGAAGAAGATTTCATTGTCTTCAACAATGGGTGTTGGCGTGCGTCTGGAAACGGGTTCGTTCTCCACGCAAGGTCAGCAGGCTCAGTAAAAACAGAAATGGGTCCCTGCGCAGTTAGGTAACTAAGCAGGGACGGCGACTCAAGCAAAGCGGAATGAGAGATTGGGTCCCTGCCTGCGCAGGGACGGCGACTCAAGCAAAGCGAAATGAGAGATTGGGTCCCTGCCTGCGCAGGGACGGCGACTCAAGCAAAGCTTGAGTCTTGATTTGGGTCTCGTGGCTTCAAAACATCGAAGCGGCGAGGTTATCCAAGACCGTAGGGTTGGGGTGTGAACCTCAATTAATTGACGAAAGTCTCCCTACGCAGATGGCGTGACCCGCAACGATTTCGGGTGATTGATTTTCAGTCACAAGATCTCCAAGCGAATGTCGCGGTGAGGTTGGATACAGGCACTTACGCCGGTGTTCATTTTTCAACGAAAGGAGATCAAACGTGAGTTTGAATCTGGAAGGCAAAAAAGAAGTCGTCTCGGACGTGATCGCGAATATTGCGAAAGCGCAGACGATGGTGTTGGCGGAATATCGCGGTACGGGTGTTGTCAATATGACCAACCTGCGTGCGGAAGCGCGTGCAAAAGGTGTTTACTTGCGTGTGATCAAAAACACGCTGGCGCGCCGGGCAGTCGAAGGGACTTCATTTGAAGTGCTCAAAGACCAGATGGTCGGTCCGTTGATTTATAGCTTCTCGGAAGATGCAGTCGCCGCGGCGAAAGTGGTTAACGATTTCGCCAAAGGCAACGATAAATTTGTCATCAAGGCAGGCGCCTACAACGGTAAGGCTCTCGATGAGACCGCCGTCAAAGCGCTCGCCAATATCCCGGGCAAAGAAGTGCTTCTCGCGCAGTTGGTGGGCTTGTTGCAGTCGCCCATCTCGCGTGTGGCGCGCGTGCTCGCGGCGGTGGCAGAGCAAAAATCCGAGCCGGCAGCGGCATAACGTCTCGCGACGTTTACGACAAACACTTAAACATCAGTCAATCTATTCAACAGTATTAGCAAATTTGTAAAGGAAACACATCATGGCATTCGATAAAGACGCATTTCTGGCATCCCTCGACACAATGTCGGTCATGGACTTGAACGATCTGGTTAAAGCGATCGAAGAAAAGTTCGGCGTATCCGCGGCAGCAATGTCGGCTCCTGCAGCCGGTGGCGCAGCAGCCGCAGTGGTCGAGGAAAAAACCGAATTCAACGTTATGTTGATGGAGTTTGGCGCAAACAAAATCGGCGTGATCAAGGCGGTACGCGAGATCACCGGTTTGGGTTTGGCCGAAGCCAAAGCATTGGTTGAAGGTGCACCAAAAGCCGTTAAAGAAGGCGCAAACAAGGCTGATTCTGAAGCAATGAAGAAGAAGCTGGAAGAAGCCGGCGCCAAAGTCGAACTCAAATAAATTTTGTTCGGTTGCTGGCTACGCGGGGGCGCTTTTCCTCTTGCAGTGCTCGCCGTATACAACATACGGCTGCGCGCTTCGGAGAAAAATCATCCCCGCTCGCTAGCGCAATCGAATCAAAATTTATCTTTGAGTTTCGTTGAAGTAACGGCGTTAGCGACGTAAAGGCTGAGATTTCGATCTCAGCCTTTGCTGTCTCAATGATTGTGGTTTTTGTAAGTGCAATACCAGAGCGGCGTTTCAGGAAAAAATGCCTGAAAATCCCCGCCAATACTAGAGTTTTATGTTTTGCCGAGAGGCTAAACCAAAGCGCAAGGAATGCGTTTTGGTTTGTCTTCTGAAACGACTGCAGAAGACGTTTGGTCCGGGTGACGTCAGTCACTGTCCGCCAGCGAAGGGTAGCGGCCCTTCACCAAATGACGCCGACAAAATATCGTCTGCGCCAGTCGAAGAACATTGACGCTGCGAGC
>JANPDI010000161.1:0-12311 GCA_031431435.1 Burkholderiales bacterium | reverse complement strand
CCGTGATCAACGTGCCCAATCGTGCCGACGTTTACGTGCGGCTTGGTTCGCTCAAACTTGCCTTTTGCCATTTTCAGTCCTCGTCAAAAGTATCTAATTCAAAAAACTATTTTTTGGTATTAATGATGGCTTCAGCGACGTGTTTTGGCGCCTCTGAGTAGTGCTTAAATTCCATCGTATAGGTTGCACGGCCTTGTGTTGCCGAGCGCAGCGATGTCGAGTAACCAAACATCTCTGAAAGTGGCACTTCGGCTTTAATGACTTTGCCGCCGCCACCAGATATATCTTCCATTCCCTGCACCATGCCGCGACGCGATGACAAATCACCCATCACCGTACCGGCATAATCTTCCGGCGTCTCAACCTCAACCGCCATCATTGGCTCGAGCAACACCGGGTTGGCTTTACGCATACCGTCTTTGAAGCCCATGGATGCGGCCATCTTGAATGCGTTTTCGTTCGAGTCAACATCGTGATAGGAACCAAAGTGCAAGGTGACCTTAACGTCCACCACCGGATAGCCAGCCAACACGCCGTTTGGCAGCGTTTCCAACAAACCTTTTTCAACAGCAGGAATAAATTCGCGCGGGACCACACCACCCTTGATCGCGTCGACAAATTCAAATCCTTTGCCCGGCTCTTGTGGCTCAACCTTCAAGACGACGTGGCCGTATTGCCCGCGACCGCCCGACTGCTTGACAAATTTACCTTCGGCATTCTCGACGGTCCCACGAATTGTTTCGCGGTATGCCACTTGCGGCTTGCCGACCGACGCCTCCACGCCAAATTCACGTTTCATGCGGTCAACAATGATCTCAAGGTGCAACTCGCCCATGCCGGAAATGATGGTTTGACCGGATTCCTCGTCAGTGCGCACACGGAACGAAGGATCTTCTGCGGCAAGGCGGCTCAACGCGATACCCATCTTTTCCTGATCAACCTTTGTCTTTGGTTCAACCGCTTGCGAGATCACCGGCTCCGGGAATATCATGCGTTCCAGCGTTAGGATCGCGTTAGGATCGCACAAGGTTTCGCCCGTTGTGACATCTTTCATGCCAATGCAAGCCGCAATGTCACCCGCGCAAATTTCATCGATTTCCTGGCGGTTATTTGCATGCATCTGGACAATACGACCAATACGCTCTTTTTTGCCGCGCACCGGGTTATATACCGTGTCACCCTTGGAGAGAATGCCGGAATAAACGCGCACAAAGGTCAGCTGCCCAACAAACGGGTCTGTCATCAACTTGAATGCCAACGCGGAAAATTTCTCCTTGTCGTCAGCCATGCGGGTAACCGGGCTTTCGCTCTCGTCCATGCCCTTGACCGGCGGAATATCCGTTGGCGCAGGCATGAAGTCGATTACTGCGTCAAGCATTGCCTGAACGCCTTTGTTCTTGAACGCTGAACCGCACAGCATCGGCACGATCTCGCTCTTGATGGTGCGCTCGCGAATGCCTGCCTTGATTTCGTCCTCAGAAAGCTTGCCGCCTTCGAGGTATTTGTTCATCAAGTCCTCATTGGCCTCGGCGGCCGACTCAACCAGCTTGTTATGCCACTCGTCACATACATCAACCATGTCGGCCGGAATCTCGCCGTAGGTAAAGGTCACACCCTTATCTTCTTCACTCCAGACAATGGCTTTCATCTTGACGAGATCGACCAACCCTTTGAAATTCTCTTCGGCGCCGATTGGCACTTGCAGCGGAACCGGGTTCGCCTTCAAACGCGCCTTCATCTGGTCATAGACCTTGAAGAAGTTGGCACCGGTGCGGTCCATCTTGTTGACGAACGCAAGGCGGGGAACTTTGTATTTATTTGCCTGGCGCCAAACAGTCTCCGACTGCGGCTGCACGCCGCCGACGGCACAATAAACCATGCAGGCGCCATCCAACACGCGCATCGAACGCTCAACTTCAATAGTGAAGTCAACGTGTCCCGGGGTGTCGATGATATTGATGCGATGTTGCTGATAGTTTTTGGCCATACCGCTCCAAAAACACGTCGTGGCAGCAGACGTGATGGTGATGCCACGCTCTTGTTCCTGCTCCATCCAGTCCATGGTTGCCGCACCATCGTGCACTTCGCCGATTTTATGGTTCACACCCGTGTAAAACAGGATGCGCTCAGTCGTCGTGGTTTTACCCGCGTCAATATGCGCAGAGATGCCGATGTTGCGATAACGTTCGATTGGGGTTTTGCGTGCCATTAAACTAACCTTGAGTAACTTTCATCCGAGGCGACCGAACAACGAGCCGCCTCTTCTATTCATTTGTCGCATACGCGACGCCTTGGCAAACCACCTCAAACACACGCGCCTAGGGCATTACGCGCAAACCGCAAACAATACAAAGATGCGATTCCGGCAACACCCGACATCACGCGGAAATAATGGCGAATTGCGACTAAAACCGGTAGTGGGCGAAGGCCTTGTTAGCTTCTGCCATACGGTGAACTTCTTCGCGCTTTTTGATCGCCGCGCCACGCCCTTCGGCGGCATCAATCAATTCGCCCGCAAGACGCGCGCCCATTGATTTTTCGCCACGCTTGCGGGCAGCCTCACGAATCCAGCGCATGGAGAGCGCCAACCGGCGAACTGGACGAACTTCGACGGGAACCTGATAGTTTGCGCCGCCAACGCGACGCGACTTGACTTCAACCATCGGCTTGACGGCATTGATTGCCGCGCTAAACACCTCGATAGGATCTTTTCCAGATTTTTTCTGGATTTGATCCAATGCGCCATAAATGATGCGCTCTGCAACCGACTTTTTACCGGCGGTCATGAGCACATTGACAAACTTCGAGAGTTCGACGTTTTTAAATTTCGGATCCGGCAGGATCTCGCGTTTGGGGACTTCGCGACGACGAGGCATGATTGTTTCCTCTTACAAATTGCTAAATGAAATGTTGGTAACGCTTACTTCGCGCCACCGGCTTTTGGCCGCTTGGTACCATACTTGGAGCGCGACTGTTTGCGGTCTTTTACACCGGCAGTATCCAGAGATCCGCGAACCATGTGATAACGCACGCCGGGCAAGTCTTTCACGCGGCCGCCGCGGATCAACACAACCGAGTGCTCCTGGAGGTTGTGGCCTTCGCCACCGATATATGAAATGACTTCGTAGCCATTGACGAGGCGCACCTTGGCGACCTTACGTAAAGCCGAGTTCGGCTTCTTTGGGGTCGTGGTGTAGACGCGTGTGCAAACGCCGCGTTTCTGCGGGCTGTTTTGCAAGGCGGGCGACTTGCTTTTCACGGTGACTTTGATGCGCGGTTTGCGCAGCAATTGATTGATGGTTGGCATAGGTAGATCCGCTCGATAAAAATCGAATAGTGGTCAATGACTAAATTGTTTCCTGCTCGAAACTTGACCCGCCAAAAAGCGGAGAGAAGCTCCGGGTTCGAATACAGGGCTCGCCTATTACACTAAAAAATCAGCGCTTTTTGGAGAGCCTTACATTTTAAGGCGAAGCACCCATAGATGTCAAACAACTAATGGAATTTATCTTCTCTGCCCGCAACGCCAGAATGGCGACCAACGCGCCAGGTACGTGACACCCACGCTCATTTGCAGCCAATCAGGCTGGAAAGGCGACGGAGAAAACAGAAAAACCCGCTTTTGGCGGGTTTTTCTGTTTTATGTGCTCGGCTGAACCGGCGGCAAAAGCGATCGACGCGAACCGATCTCTATGCCGCTTCCTCTGTCGATTTTTCTTCCGCTTCCTCAATCACAAAACCAAAGTCGGCAGATGAAGACGACGCCCGTGGCCCGACGCGCTTGCGCGCACGGTGATACGCCAATCCCGTTCCAGCAGGAATCAAGCGACCAACGATGACGTTTTCCTTGAGGCCGCGCAAGTCGTCCTTCTTGCCCATGATGGCCGCTTCGGTCAAGACACGGGTTGTTTCCTGGAAGGAAGCCGCGGAAATGAACGAGTCGGTTGACAGTGACGCCTTGGTAATACCGAGCAGGTTGTAATTGTAATGCGCAGGTTTCTTGCCTTCTTTTACCATGCGATCATTTTCACCAAGTACCTCGGCACGTTCCAACTGCTCACCCAAGATGAAGCGGGTTTCGCCCGGATCAACAATCGAAACCCGACGCAACATCTGACGAACAATGACTTCAATGTGTTTGTCGTTGATCTTCACGCCCTGCAAACGGTAAACGTCCTGAACCTCATCAGTGATATAACGCGCCAATGCTTCCATCCCTTGCAAACGCAGGATGTCATGGGGATCGGCCGGGCCGTCGACAATTGTTTCGCCTTTGTTGACCACCTGACCATCGTGTGCAGTCACGTGCTTGTCTTTAGGGATCAAGTACTCATGTGGCGTTCCATCGAAGTCAGTGATTACCAACCGCTGCTTGCCCTTGGTCTCTTTTCCGAACGAAACGGTACCGGTCACTTCGGCAAGGACGCCTGCATCTTTTGGTGAGCGCGCCTCAAAAAGCTCGGCAACACGCGGCAGACCGCCGGTGATGTCGCGGGTCTTTGATGACTCCTGCGGGATACGCGCCATGACTTCACCAACACCGACCTGCTGGCCGTTCTTAACCGTGATGATCGAGCCGATTTGGAATGTGTAGGCAACGGGCGCATCGGAATTGTTCTGCTTCATTTCCTTGCCGCCGGCACCCAGCAATTTCACCGCCGGACGCAACCCTTTGGACGCCGCGGAGCCGCGACGTTTGGGATCGATCACAACCAGGCTCGAAAGACCGGTTGTTTCGTCGATCTGCTTGGCAACGGTCACGCCCTCTTCGACGTTGTCGAAACGAACTTCGCCGGCATATTCAGTAATGATTGGACGGGTATGCGGATCCCACGTTGCAAGCGTCTGTCCGGCCTTGATTTTGTCGCCGTCCTTGGACGCCATCATGGCGCCATAAGGCACCTTGTGACGTTCACGTTCGCGGCCCGCATCATCGGCAATGATCACTTCGCCACTTCTCGAAATCACGATCACTTCGTTGCGAACGTTATTCACGTGCCGCATCGTATTGATGAACTTCAACGTGCCGGCAGACTTCGCCTCGATGCTGCTTGATGCGGCGGTACGCGAAGCGGCACCACCGATGTGAAAGGTGCGCATGGTCAACTGGGTACCCGGCTCGCCGATCGATTGTGCGGCAATGACGCCAACCGCCTCGCCCAAATTGATCATCGAGCCGCGACCCAAGTCGCGGCCATAACACTTTGCGCACAAACCGTAACGTGTGTCGCAAGTCAATGGCGTGCGGACTTTGACTTCGTCGATGCCGGCAGCATCAATGGCGTCAACCATGTCTTCATCAAGCATGATGCCTGAGGCCAGCAACACTTTGCCGGTTTCAGGATGCACAACGTCACCCTGAAGTACGCGGCCGAGAATTCGTTCACGCAGCGCCTCAATAACCTCGCCGCCCTCAACCAACGCCTTGACGACCAGACCGTTCTCGGTCTTGCAATCGTCCTCGGTCACGACCAAATCCTGGGTAACGTCAACCAGACGGCGTGTCAGATAACCAGAGTTCGCCGTTTTCAGCGCCGTATCGGCGAGACCCTTTCGTGCACCGTGTGTGGAAATGAAGTACTGCAACACATTCAGCCCTTCACGGAAATTCGCGGTGATTGGCGTTTCGATGATCGAGCCATCCGGCTTGGCCATCAGACCACGCATTCCCGCCAACTGGCGAATCTGCGCAACCGAACCACGCGCACCGGAGTCCGCCATCATGTAAATGGCGTTAAACGACTCTTGCGTGGTTTTTTTGCCGTCCAGCGTTGTGACCGGCTCGGAACCAAGCTGCTCCATCATGGCCTTGGCCACTTGATCGCCCGCGCGTCCCCAAATGTCGACAACCTTGTTGTAACGCTCGCCCTGCGTAACCAGACCTGAGGTGTATTGCGCTTCAATTTCTTTCACCTCCTGCTCGGCCGTTGCAATGATTTCCTTCTTCTGCGGCGGCACCAACATGTCGTCAATCGAGATCGACAATCCTGCGCGGGTTGCGTAGGTAAAGCCGGTGTACATCAATTGATCTGTGAAGATAACGGTTTCACGAATACCGCAACGACGGAATGCCGCGTTGATGATTTTCGAGATTTCTTTTTTCTTCAACGCTTTGTTGATGTACGGGAACGGCAGTCCTGGCGGCAGAATCTCCGACAAAATAGCGCGGCCAACAGTCGTCTCGTAACGCTTGGTACGGGAAAAAATCTCGCCCTTTTCGTCTTTGTCGGTTTCTTGAATGCGCACCAACACCTTTGCGTTCAGCGACACTTCACCGGTTTCATAAGCACGCTGCGCTTCCGCCACATTGATGAACATCGAACCCTCGCCTTTTGCAGCGACGCGTTCGCGGGTCATGTAATACAGACCCAACACGATATCCTGCGACGGCACAATCGATGGTTCGCCCGAGGCCGGGAACAATACGTTGTTAGAGGCCAACATCAACGTGCGGCACTCCATCTGCGCTTCAAGTGAAATCGGCACGTGTACTGCCATTTGATCGCCGTCAAAGTCGGCGTTAAATGCCGCACAAACCAATGGATGCAATTGGATTGCCTTACCTTCAATCAGCACCGGCTCAAACGCCTGGATACCAAGGCGATGCAAGGTTGGCGCACGGTTCAACATCACCGGATGTTCGCGAATCACGTCTTCGAGGATATCCCACACCAACGGCTCTTCGGCCTCCACCATTTTCTTGGCGGCCTTGATGGTCGTTGCCGCACCCAGCACTTCAAGCTTGTGGAAAATAAATGGCTTGAACAACTCCAACGCCATTTTTTTCGGCAGACCGCACTGATGCAATTTCAGTGTTGGTCCGACCACGATCACCGAACGGCCGGAATAATCAACCCGCTTGCCGAGCAAGTTTTGACGGAAACGACCCGACTTGCCTTTGATCATGTCGGCGAGCGACTTCAGGGCGCGCTTGTTGGCGCCCGTCATGGCTTTACCGCGACGACCGTTATCAAGCAGCGAATCGACCGATTCCTGCAGCATGCGCTTTTCGTTACGAACAATAATTTCCGGCGCCTTTAATTCCAGCAAACGCTTCAAACGATTGTTACGGTTGATCACGCGACGATAAAGGTCGTTCAAATCCGAGGTTGCAAAACGACCACCGTCCAGCGGCACGAGTGGGCGCAGATCTGGCGGCAAAACGGGCAACACTTCCATCACCATCCAGTCCGGCTTGATGCCGGATTTCTGGAATGCCTCAAGCACCTTGGTGCGCTTGGCGATCTTCTTGATTTTGGCTTCGGAGCCGGTGTTACCCAGATCCTTGCGCAGCTGTTCCATCTCCGACTTGATATCGAGCTTGCGCAACAATTCACGCACACCCTCGGCACCCATCAGCGCGGTGAAGTCGTCGCCGTACTCTTCGACCTTGGCGAGGTAATCGTCCTCGGTCAACAACTGGCACTTGTTCAACGGCGTCATGCCCGGGTCAACCACCACAAATGCTTCGAAATACAACACGCGCTCAATATCACGCAGGGTCATGTCAAGCACCATACCGAGGCGCGATGGCAGTGACTTCAGGAACCAGATATGCGCGGTTGGTGATGCCAACTCAATGTGGCCCATACGCTCGCGACGGACTTTTGACAGCGTGACTTCAACGCCGCACTTCTCACAAATCACACCACGATGTTTCAGGCGCTTGTATTTGCCGCACAAACATTCGTAATCTTTGATCGGGCCGAAAATCTTCGCGCAAAACAGGCCGTCGCGTTCCGGTTTGAACGTACGATAGTTGATCGTTTCCGGCTTCTTGACTTCACCATACGACCACGAACGAATTTTTTCGGGTGACGCGAGGCCAATCTTGATCGCATCGAATTCTTCTTCTTGCGTAACTTGCTTGAACAGATCTAGTAGAGCTTTCATTTAGTACTCCAAGTATTTGGTTTGGACAGTGGCTTGATTGCGGTGTGACGGCAGGTGGTGCGCATGCAAACAATCAACATGCACACCAGCTCGCTGCTATCGCGCCATCAATGCCGCTCCAAATCAATATCAATCGCAAGCGAACGGATTTCCTTGACCAGCACGTTGAACGACTCGGGCATGCCCGCCTCGATCTTGTGCTCGCCCTTGACAATGGATTCGTACACTTTGGTACGTCCATTGGTGTCATCCGACTTGACGGTGAGCATTTCCTGCAGCGTGTAGGCCGCACCGTATGCCTCAAGCGCCCAGACTTCCATCTCACCAAATCGTTGACCGCCGAACTGCGCCTTGCCGCCCAGTGGCTGCTGCGTTACTAGCGAATACGGGCCGGTTGAGCGGGCATGCATCTTGTCGTCAACCAAGTGATGCAGTTTCAGAATGTGCATGTAGCCGACTGTTACCGAGCGCTCAAACGCTTCGCCGGTACGTCCGTCATACAGGGTTGCCTGCGTCTTGGTCGCGGTAAGTCCGAGCCGCTTCGCAGTCTCGTCGTCATACGCCAAATCAAGCATGCCGCGAATTTCCGACTCTGCCGCGCCGTCAAAGACGGGGGTGGCAAACGGCACGCCGTTGGTCAGATTTTTTGCCATTTCCATGACTTCAACGGATGACAACTCAGCCAGGTTTTCTTTCTTACCGCTGGTGTTATAAACCTTGTCGAGGAAGCCGCGAATCTTGGTCTCTTCGGCGCCGGCTTTGAGCATGGCGCCGATCTTGTGGCCCAAACCTTTTGCCGCCCAGCCCAAATGTGTTTCCAGAATCTGTCCGACGTTCATCCGTGACGGTACACCCAGTGGGTTAAGGACGATATCCATCGGTGTGCCATCGGCCATGAACGGCATGTCTTCGACCGGCACAATTTTGGAGATCACACCCTTGTTGCCGTGGCGGCCCGCCATCTTGTCGCCAGGCTGCAGACGACGTTTTACGGCCACATAGACCTTGACCATTTTTTGCACGCCCGGTGGCAATTCGTCACCCTGCGTCAACTTGCGTTTCTTTTCGTCAAACGCCTTGTCGAATTCCTTGCGCGTCAAATCAAGCGCTTCTTTCAGGGTTTCGAGTTGACGTGCGTCGTCGTCGTCGGTCAAACGGATGTCGAACCAGTCGTGGCGCGGCAGATCCGTCAAATATGCCTTGGTGAGTTTGTCGCCCTTGGCAAGTTTCTTTGGTCCACCCTTGGCAACTTTGCCAATCAGCATTTTCTCGATCCGCTGGAACGCGTCGTCTTCAACAATGCGCAACTGGTCGGCCAAATCCTTCTTGTAATCCTTGAGCTGGTCATCGATGATTTGCTGTGCGCGTTTGTCGCGCTGAATACCTTCACGCGTAAACACCTGCACGTCGATCACAATGCCCGAGATTCCAGACTGAACGCGCAACGAGGTGTCTTTCACGTCAGAAGCTTTTTCGCCGAAGATCGCACGAAGCAATTTCTCTTCAGGGGTCAGCTGGGTTTCGCCCTTTGGTGTGACCTTGCCCACCAATACGTCACCCGCCTCGACTTCTGCACCGATATAAACAATGCCGGACTCATCCAAACGACCAAGCATGCGCTCGGACAGATTGGAAATGTCGCGGGTGATTTCTTCAGGACCCAACTTGGTGTCGCGTGCGACGGCCGTCAATTCCTCAATGTGAATCGAGGTGTAGCGGTCTTCAGCAACGATTCGTTCGGAGATCAAGATCGAATCTTCGAAGTTGTAGCCGTTCCAAGGCATGAATGCGACCAGCAGATTTTGTCCAAGCGCCAATTCGCCCATATCGGTCGATGCACCGTCGGCGATCACGTCGTTCTTGGCCAGAAAATCGCCAACCTTGACCAGCGGACGCTGGTTGATATTGGTGTTTTGGTTCGAACGTACGTATTTGGTGAGGTTATAAATATCCACACCAGCTTCGCCGGCATTGGTTTCATTGTCGTTAACACGAACCACCACACGACCGGCATCAACAAAATCAACACGACCACCGCGGCGCGCTAATACAGCCGTGCCCGAGTCCATCGCAACCGTACGCTCGATACCGGTACCAACGAGTGATTTCTCCGCGCGCAGGCAAGGCACCGCCTGACGTTGCATGTTTGATCCCATCAATGCGCGGTTTGCGTCATCGTGCTCAAGAAAGGGAATCAACGACGCGGCAACCGACACAATCTGCGCGGGTGCGACGTCGATATAGTCGATGGTTTCCGGGCGCGCCAACATGAACTCATTGTGCTGGCGGCAGCTCACCAGTTCGTCCATGAAATGGCCGGCCTTGTCGGTGTCGGCATTCGCCTGGGCGATGGTGTACTTGCTCTCTTCAATTGCCGAGAGATACTCGATTTCGTTGGTCACCTTGTTGTTGACGACCTTGCGGTACGCCGTCTCGATAAAACCGTAATCGTTTACCTGCGCATACAGCGCCAGCGAATTGATCAGACCAATGTTTGGTCCTTCCGGGGTTTCGATCGGACATACGCGACCGTAATGGGTCGGATGCACGTCGCGGACTTCAAAGCCGGCACGCTCACGCGTCAAACCACCAGGGCCGAGCGCCGAGACACGGCGCTTGTGGGTGATTTCCGACAACGGATTGGTTTGGTCCATAAACTGCGACAGCTGTGACGAACCAAAAAATTCCTTGATCGCGGCTGAAACCGGCTTGGCGTTGATCAAATCGTGCGGCATCAAATTTTCGGATTCAGCCTGGGAGAGGCGTTCCCGTACGGCGCGCTCAACACGCACCAGGCCGGAACGGAACTGGTTTTCCGCCAATTCGCCGACCGACCGCACGCGACGATTGCCCAAGTGGTCAATATCGTCAACTTCGCCACGACCGTTGCGCAATTCAACCAGAATCTTGATGACCGCAACGATGTCTTCGGTCGACAGGGTCATCGCGCCGGTGAGTTCATCACGACCGACACGGCGGTTGAACTTCATGCGGCCGACGGCCGACAGGTCATACCGGTCAGGCGAGAAGAACAACGCATTAAACAACGTGTTGACGGAATCTTCCGTTGGTGGCTCGCCCGGACGCATCATGCGATAGATCGCAACTTTTGCATTCAGTACATCAACCGTTTCATCGATACGCAACGTTGACGAAATGTACGCACCCTGGTCAAGATCGTTTGTGTAGAGCGTGTAAATAGACTCGACACCCGCGTCAATCAACTTGCGCAGGCTCAGCTCCGTGAGCTCTTCGTTGGCATTCGCCACAACTTCACCGGTTTCGGTATTGACGATGTTGGTCGCGAGCACGCGGCCGATCATGTATTCCTCATTGACCGCAAGCATCTTCATCTTCGCCGCTTCCATGTCGCGGATATGCTTGGCGGTGATACGTTTGTCTTTTTGGACGATGACCTTGCCGTCTTTTGACATGATGTCAAATTTGGCGGTCTCGCCTTTCAACCGATCCGGCACCAACTCGAGCTCGATCTCGCCTTTTTTGGTGATCTGGAACTGGTCGAACTCAAAAAATTCGCGCAAGATCTGATCCGGCGTATAACCCAACGCCTTGAGCAAAATCGTGACCGGCATTTTGCGACGGCGGTCAACACGGAAATACAAATAATCCTTTGGGTCGAATTCAAAGTCGAGCCATGAGCCACGATACGGAATCACCCGTGCCGAAAACAGCAACTTGCCTGAGGAGTGGGTCTTGCCGCGGTCGTGTTCAAAAAACACACCGGGCGAACGATGCAGCTGCGAGACGATCACACGCTCGGTACCGTTGATGACAAATGAGCCGTTTTGGGTCATGAGCGGAATCTCGCCCATGTACACTTCCTGCTCCTTCATTTCCTTGACCGTCGGCTTGGATGCCTCGCGGTCCATGATCACCAGGCGCACCTTAGCGCGCAGCGGTGATGCATATGTCAGGCCGCGCTGTTGGCATTCCAATACGTCAAATGGCGGCTGGCTGAGCGTGTAGCTCTGGAACTCAAGACGCGCAAACTGGTTGTGCGAGACAATCGGAAACACTGAATCAAAAGCAGCCTGCAAACCCTGCAAATTGCGGCTGGCAACAGCAACGTCAGCTTGCAGGAATTCGGCATACGAATTGAGCTGCGTGGCCAACAGAAAAGGGATATCCAGAACACTGGCGCGTTTGGCAAATGATTTGCGAATGCGTTTTTTCTCAGTGTAGGTATAGCGGGAGGCTGCGGGGGAGGTTGAGGCTTGGGACATTACGGATCTCCGAACGTTGTGTCGCGCTGCGAGGCTCGCAGCGTCAATGTTCTTCGACTGGCGCAGACGATATTTTGTCGGCGTCATTTGGTGAAGGGCCGCTACCCTTCGCTGGCGGACAGTGACTGACGTCACCCGGACCAAACGTCTTCTGCAGTCGTTTCAGAAGACAAA
>JANPDI010000160.1:0-8971 GCA_031431435.1 Burkholderiales bacterium | reverse complement strand
GCACGCAGTTGCGGTGTGAGTGCGAACCAGCCCTTGGCCGTCACGACCGCATTTTTAAATGGATTGACGGGAATCGTCCAATATCCATCAACACGCGTCGGTGTTGTTTGCGCTGTATTCGCAACTGGTGTCGGATCAGGAATCCACACTGTTGCATAATCAAGTCGTGTTCCACCCGCGGCAATGTTCGCCCGGGACAACGAACGGATGTTGTTATTGGTCGCGTCGTTCCACAAGGCGGTGAATTGCAGGCTCGAGCCTTTGCCGAGGTTATATGCGGCTTTGAAATCAATGTGCTGGCGATCGGCTTTGCCGGTACCCTTCCATTTGTTTACCTGTGCATCCGAGTACGACAAGAACGCCTTGAAGTTCCCCAACAGTCCGGTGTCGACGCGAAGGAATGTTTTATTCAGCGCCAGTTGACCACCGGTCATTTGCCAGCGGACACGAAACTTGTCGAGTGGATTCGACGAAACAATGCCGATGTTTCCGCCGGTTGCACCAACGTGCGGTGCTTCGTTATCAGCCGAGCCCTGGGTGACGAACACTTCTTCCAAGTTCTCTGCGTCCACATACTCCTGCGGGAAAACGGCAAAATTACCCGAGTCGTTTACCGGTGCACCATCAACCGTAAAACCCATTTGGTCCGAGTTGAAGCCGCGCACACGCAACGATCCGCCGAAAAGGCCGGTGGCATCTTGGCTTGAGGTGTTGACACCGGGCAATAACGAAATCACCTGGAACGGATTTGCCGTTGAGCGCTGTTTATCGATTGACGCGCGGGTTGCGGTCGAACGCGCCTTGGTGCCTTCTTCCTGAATGATGGTACCGGCACCCAACTTGTCGCCCTCACCCGTCACACGCACGGTGCCGAGTTCGGTCGTTTTCTTGTCGTCTTTTTTCTCCGCGGCAGCCGGCGCGGCTGGCGTCGTCTGCGCGTGCGCAACGTGGACCATCCCCGAGGCAAATAGCCCGGAAATCAATATTGCGAGTGTTCTTGGCTGCAGTTTCATAAGTACTCCCTGGGGTGAATGTACAAAAAATTACGGGTGATCAATTTTCTTGCTGCACGTTGAATTCGAGCGTGACGCTAAATCGGTGCGTTGCCTGACCCGGGTAGGCGTCGGCAGGGAACGGGGGGTACCTCCCTTGTCGTGCGGTTGCCAATGCGGCGTTGTCGAGAATGATGGAGTCAGATGAACGGCTTACCGACACACTTTTCAGGCTTCCATCCCGCCCGATCTCCAGCAGAAGGGCAACTTTCCCCTGCGGTCGCTGGCTGCGTGCTTCACGTGATGTCGGGTATCGTTTGATGGATTCGATGTAGCCCAAAATGATGCTTTCGTAGCCGGCTTGCATCTGAACGACCGACGGCCCGGTTCGTACCGGCGCAACTTCAACCGCTCGCGGAAGATCAATTTGCCGTGGCGGCTCCGGCGGCGGCGCCGGCTTGACTTCGGTGACAACACTGTCCCTGGTAATGACATCGGCAGGCTGCATCGGCTGCTGCTCGACCGGCTGTGGTTTTATTTCCTGCGTTTCCAGCTTTGGCGGTGGCGGTGGCGGCGGATCGTTAAGCGTAACGGGAATCTCAAACAAATCCTTTGGCAACATTCGTTCGACGACTTTCGAGATCGGCGTCGTAATAATGACGATTGCCACAATCACCGCAGGAGGGCCGGAAAGGAATTGCCGAAATTTGTAGAAAAAATCCATGCGTGGTCTGCTGGCCGTCAGGGGCGTCAAGCCGCTTTCTTTTTTGCGGCAATGGTGACGGTGTCAAATCCGGCAGCCTTCACAACATCCATCACGTCAATCAGCTTTTGCAGCGTCACATTGTCTTCGCCATTAATGATGACGATAAATTTTTGGTTGGGTCCGGCGCCGGCTTTTTCGCGCAGCAAGATGACGGGCACTTCGCGCAGGCTGCCGACTTCCTTGCCGTCAACCAGATAGCTTCCTTCAAATGGAATTGAGATTACAACCCGCTTTGGCGCAAGCAATTCCTGTGCGGTAGACGATTTGGGGATATTTGTCTTAAGGCCCTGGGCCGGGATCACGTTCATGCTGATCAGCACAAAAAAAACCAGTAGAAACATCATGACGTCGATCATTGGAATGATCTCAATACGTGCCTTTTTGCGGGGTACCTCGTTCCAACCCTTCATCAAACTATCCTCATTCAAAAAAACGGTTGAACGCACAAAATGCGCGGCAAACAATCGCAGCGCCCAAGTGTTGATTGCGCACCGAATTACAACTTAGAATTATGACGGATTAGTGACGCCAATGGAATCAACGGCTTGCAAGGGAACGAGCGATGGTCATTCGAAATCAACCAAGACAACGTGTTGCGCCACACTCCTGATAAATTGCTTGAAGTCAGGCTCGACAATTGAATGCCGAACAGGCGCCATTCTGTTGTAATCGCACAACATTCACATCACAAGGCTAGTGCAATCGTCCAACTCTGGTGCCAATCGGGGGAGGCAAGTAAGCGGACATCGATGGTTGTGCGGCAAAAAACACGACCAGCGCTTCCAGATCAAGCACGCTGACCTGACGATCGGTTCCTTCACGGAAAACCGATAGCCCCTCGCTGCCGCCGGCAATAAAGCTGTTGGCCGTCACCCGGTACTGCAAATTTGGCTGAATCAAGATGCCGTTTAGTTTTAGCGACTCCGCAATCACACGCTCGCCCCGCGGCTTGGCGGCGTCCCATGAATAACTAAAGCCTTTCGACACGCCCATGATGCGAACGCGCTCACCAATGGTCGCGCCGAATTGCTGCTCGAGCAATTGTTTTAATTGCGCACCGGTCAGGTTCATCACGATCAGGTCGTTCTGGAATGGTTGGGTTTTAAACAACGCGCCATAGGAAACACTGCCGTCGGCACCGGGGATAATCGGCGCCCGCAGACTGCCGGGATTATTAAACGCAATCACCGCGCCGCCCTTGTCCGGGCTGCTTGTCGCAAACAAATGGGCGTCGGCAATCAAATTGCCCAATGTGGATTCACCCGCCGAATTGGCGACCGCATTGATGTCCAGCTGGACCTTTGCAACCACGCGATTCTCCAGCGGCTCCGACAATTTCGCATACTGCTCGACCAACAACGTGAGCGACGGGTCTTTCACGCCGTCCGGCTTAACGACCACGTTTCTCGCCGACTTCCCGACGATTTTTCGGGTCGCGCGATCCAATACCAAATCGATTTCAGTCACGAGTGTGCCGTAGCTTCCGGCGCTGGTGACCAGTTTGCCCGCGACATCACAAACATAGTAACGGTGGGTATGCGCGGTCACCACGACGCCGACAACCGCATCAAGTCTTTCTGAAATCTCCCGCCCTTTGCCTTTGAAGTCGATACATTCGTTAATGCCGCCGGTCTGCTCACCGCCTTCATGCATCACCACAACAGCGGCTTCAATGCCTTGCGACTTTAACTCGGGGACAAGTCTGGCGACGGTCTCAACTTCATCTGCGAACGTCAGGCCGGCGGTACCACCCGGGCGCACAATCGACGGCGTGCCACGCAATGTCATACCGATAAACGCAACCTTGATGCCGTCAAATTCTTTGACCCCGTACGCCGGGAAGAGTGTCTTTTTTGTCATGTCCTCAACGACGTTTGCCGCCAAAAATGGAAATGCCGCGCCTTTGTATGGGACACGACCCTGGCAGTCAGGCATGTTGGTCTTGGTGTCAACCGGGCAGCCACCCCGCTGTAACCGCTTCAAATGTGCCACACCGTAGTCAAATTCATGATTGCCGACTGCATGAAAATCAACCCCGACCAAATTCATCGCCTCAATGGTTGGTTCATCTCTGAATAACGCCGACAGCAACGGCGTGGCGCCAACCATGTCACCCGCCGAAACAACCACGTGATTCGGGTTTTTTGCCTTGATCGATTTCACCACGGCGGCAAACTGCTCCACGCCGCCGGCGGCTTCAAACCGAATCCCGGTCGACTGGCTTGGATCGGCGACCGGCACTCGTAACGATGGCGTCTTGAGGTTGCCGTGAAAGTCATTAAAGGCAATGATTTTTACCACCACCGTTGGCGACAGCGGCACCGGCACACTTGCCACTGGCGGAAGTTGCGCACACCCGCCAAGAAAAACGATTGCAACAAGCAAAATGGCTGGATAACGGCGTGGCATGGACATGTTTGACAACTTTCGCATTGGGGTGGGCGGGGTGCGCATGATTTTACGCGAGCGGGTGAAAATGTTGCGCACCGAGTATCATTTCGGTTGCCAATTTGAACACTGACGGCAACCCGTACTTACGAATGGCTGTCCCGATTGCCGGGCAGTAGCCCCAAAATTGCCCAACACCAACGAGATCCCTTCACCATGATGCTAATTTTGCAAAGCCTGCTGGGTTTTTTTGTGCTGTATGCGTTTGCCTGGGTATTGTCCGAGAAACGTGGTTCGATTCAATGGCGGACGGTTGGCGGCGCCATCATTCTGCAAATCATCATGTTTGTGCTGATGTTCAAGTTTCCGTACTTTCGGGATGTTGCAGACTTGTTAAACAACGCCTTGAACAGTGTTGCCGATGCCACGCGCGAGGGAACCAAGTTTGTGTTTGGCTTTATCGGTGGTGCAGACGCACCATTTACGCTCAAGGAGGGTGAACGCGCGCCGTTCATTCTGGCGACCCAAGCGCTGCCGCTGGTGATTGTTGTTTCGGCGCTTTCGTCGGTACTCTTTTACTGGAAGATCCTGCCATTGGTAGTCAATGCTTTTTCATGGGTGCTAAAAAAGACGCTCGGTGTTGGCGGTGCGGTGGGGGTGTCATCGGCTGCCAATATTTTTCTTGGGACGGTTGAAGCACCGCTGGTCATCAAGCCGTATATCGCCAAGCTCTCACGGGGCGAACTATTTATCACCATGACGTGCGGCATGGCAGGCATTGCCGGCACGGTGATGGTGTTATACGGCGTCATCCTGCGTCCGGTCGTGCCGGATGCCATCGGCCATATTTTGATTGTCTCGTTTATCAGCGCACCGGCGGCAATCGCGTTTTCAGCGTTGATGGTGCCGCACGAAGGACCGGTCACCGACGGCATGATCAGCAGCGAGCACCCGGTTGCAAGCACCATGGATGCGGTTACGCAAGGCACTGTCGAAGGCGTGTCGATTTATATCAATATCATCGCGATGTTATTGGTGCTGACGGCACTGATTGCGTTACTCAATTCTGTTTTCAGTTTTTTGCCACACGTCGACGGCAAGGCAATCACCCTGCAGGGCATCTTTGGCTGGGTGATGGCCCCGGTCGTGTGGTTGACCGGTATCCCGTGGGTGGAAGCACAAACCGCCGGCGCGCTGATGGGCACCAAGACCGTGCTGAATGAATTTATCGCGTATATCGATCTTTCCAACCTGGCCCCGGGCACACTTTCCGAACGCAGCCGCGTGATGATGATTTACTCACTGTGCGGATTTGCCAACTTCGCTTCACTCGGCATTATCATCGGCGGCATGGGTACGATGTGTCCCGAGCGACGGGGCGAAATTATCGATATGGGCTACAAATGCCTTATCTCCGGCACGCTGTCAACACTATCGTGTGGCGCACTCGTCGGCATTTTTTATTAGGGACCAACATGGGCATCACTCACCAATCCAACAGCAACGCCATCCCGCTGATTTTGGTGGCACAGCATGAATTCGCAAAGTTTGCCGGCCAGCAGGACACAAAAACACGCAACTGGCTTGCCGTTTCTGATTTTGCCGGCAAACCGCACACACACGCCATTTTGCCCGGTGCCGATGGAACAATTGCTGGGGTGATTGTCGGCATTCGCGCCAACGACGACATATTTGCCCTCTCACATTTGCCGTTTAGCTTGCCTTCCGGCACCTATGCTCTTGCGAATACAGAAGCGTTGACCGATTATGCTGCGGCACTTTCATGGCTGTTGGGAACCTACCAGTTCGCGCGTTATAAAAAAAGCCCGAACCCTTCGGCAGTATTGGCGCTTGCCGCCTCTGATGAATCCGTGCGGGCGCAACAAATGGCCGATGCAATCGGCTTGACGCGTGATCTGGTCAATACACCCACCGAGGACATGGGGCCCGCCCATCTTGCCGAGATCGCCATTGGACTTGCGGCGGAGTTTGGCGGTACCTTCCGTGAAATTGTTGGTGATGATCTGCTCCATGAAAAATTTCCGGCAATTCACGCGGTTGGTCGCGCCAGTCATCGACCGCCACGCCTGATCGAGATCACCTGGGGTGATCCGTCGCACCCAAAAATTGCCGTGGTTGGCAAAGGTGTCTGCTTCGATACCGGCGGCCTCAATATCAAGGGTGCCGATGGCATGCGCCAGATGAAAAAAGATATGGGCGGCGCCGCACATGCGCTGGCGTTGGCGCGCCTCATCATGCAGTCAAAACTTCCGGTCTCGTTGCAGATGCTGGTACCAGCTGTCGAAAACGCCATTGCTGGCAACGCCTATCGGCCCGGTGAAATCGTTTCGACCCGTGCCGGACTGATGATTGAAATTGGCAACACTGACGCAGAAGGACGTGTTGTACTGTCCGATGCACTGGCATATGCGGCAGAGTCGAAACCGGCGCTGATTGTGGACTTTGCAACGCTTACCGGCGCGGCACGCGTTGCACTGGGTCCGGAGCTACCTGCCACTTTTTCAAATTCCGAGGAATGGTTCGGGCGGTTGAATGCCGCTTCTGCCATGACGCAGGATCCACTGTGGCGTATGCCGCTTTGGCAACCTTATCATGACATGATCAAGAGCAATATTGGCGACATTGTCAATACCGGCGGTCCTCAGGCTGGTGCGGTAACCGCGGCTCTTTTTCTGGAACGATTCATTCCAACTGGTCAAGCCTGGATTCACATTGATTGTTTTTCATGGAACCCAAAAGCACGGCCCGGCCGACCGGAAGGCGGCGAAGCCCAAACACTGCGTGCGGCGTTCGAGATGCTGAAATTGGCGTTTCCAACGTAGCGGAAGTTTGACCGAACGTCTTTTTCCGCTATAATCACCGGCTTTCCACGGTAATAAAACAAATACTGCCATGGAAGTGATGGGGCGTTAGCTCAGCCGGTAGAGCAGCGGACTTTTAATCCGTTGGTCGGCAGTTCGAATCTGCCACGCCCTACCAAAATTCAAACGGCTCCCGAGAAATCAGGGGCCGTTTTTCTTTTGGTGTCCGCGACGTCGATAAGCCGCCTGTCTAGCCCCAGCGCAGTTTCATCACAACCACCGATCCAGCCAAAAATAATGTCACGACATTGGCGGCAATGATCGGCACTGACACAATCAGCACACCATAAATCAGCCAGCATACGACGCCGATGGTAAAACAAGCGTACATCGGCAGCGAAATGTCGCGGGCGCTTTTGGATTGCCAGATTTTGATTACCTGGGGAACAAAGGCGATGGTGGTGAGGCACGCGGCCACCGTGCCGATAAGATCGATCATCATCACGTTTTCAGCGAAAAGGGCGTGAATTTGGTATCACGGTCAAAATAATCTTCTGATTCAGCTTTTTTTAGGGCGCGAACAATACGGATGGTCAGTGGCAGAAATAATATTTCGACCAGCACCTTCAACCCCCATTGGGCCGCCATGACTTTGAGCAGCAGGTCATTGCCCCACAACCCGTAGAAAGCCAGTGGGTAAAACAACAACGTGTCAACGCCCTCGCCGACAATGGTGGAGGCGACAAACCGCCAGCCCATCCGTTTGCCATTGTCTGCCAACTTCATTTTGGCGAGCACAAACGAATTGACAAATTCACCGCAAAAATAAGCAAGCATTGACGCCAGCACGATGCGCAGAGTCTGTCCGTAAATGGTTTGGTAGGCAGCCTGATCCGGCCAGCCCGGTGCGGGTGGTAACGCCACCACCACGGTTGCCATCAGCGCGGCAAACGCCATGGCAATAAAGCCGGCCCAAATCACTTTGCGGGCACGCGCGTAACCGTACACCTCTGTCAGGATATCGCCGAACACATAGGAAAGCGGGAAAAACAGCACGCCCGCGCCAAACGTGAAGGCGCCGATAAATGGCAGATCTATTTGCGCCGCCTTGGCCGGACCAATCAGGTTGGAACAGAGAAAAACCGTGACAAAAGCAACCATCACGAAGTCGTAGTAGCGGTATTGGCGTGTGATCGGCGTGATCGTGGTGTTTGGCATACTTGTTTGCGTTTGTGTCGTGATGGATATGTTCGACATTTCTGTTTCAGGCAAAAACGACGCCGGCAAATTAGCGCCGTTGTCGCGACATTTCATACATGGCGATGGCCGCGCAAACAGCCGCGTTGAGGGATTCCATTTTGCCGGACATGGGAATCGTTACGCGATGTGTCGCCGCTGCAACAATCCCCGGTGCCAGGCCAGAACCCTCACTGCCGACCAAAAATGCAACCGGTCTTGTCATGTCAATGCTGGCAATCGGTTTGACGTTGTCCTGCTTTGGCACCAGCGCCAGAGACGCGCCGCCAAACGTTGATATAAATGCCACAACGTCGCCCCCCTCGACAATATTCACCACGAAGTGCGCACCCTGGCCGGCACGCAGTACCTTGGGTGACCATGCAAATGCGGTACCCTGCCCGAGCAGTGCGTGTTTGACGCCAAACGCCGCCGCCGTGCGCAATATCGAGCCGACGTTGCCGGGGTCCTGCACGTTATCCAGCACCACCACGGCATTGGCGTCCGCCGGGATCAAATGCGACACCGGCGTCTCGACAATTGCCATGATTGCCGCCGGCGAATCAAGACCCGATGCCTCATTCATCAACGCGTCGGCCAGGATATTAACCTCAACCACATTTGTTTGACCCGCACGGATCTGTTCGATGACCGCCCTCGCATCCGCGCTTTCAGCAGCAGACTCACGAATCGCCAGTGACAACGGCAGTCGGCCCGACGAAATGAACGCATCGACCAAATGCGCACCATCGAGCACGCTGTGGCCG
>JANPDI010000159.1:0-15194 GCA_031431435.1 Burkholderiales bacterium | reverse complement strand
TGACCCGCACGGATCTGTTCGATGACCGCCCTCGCATCCGCGCTTTCAGCAGCAGACTCACGAATCGCCAGTGACAACGGCAGTCGGCCCGACGAAATGAACGCATCGACCAAATGCGCACCATCGAGCACGCTGTGGCCGCTCTTTTTGCGCTCTCGCGACGAGTGCGCCAAACCAATCAAGTGGCGAACAAAGGCGTTGTCGCGTGAGCGAATGGTCTTCATAACAAAAATGAAACACTAACAAGCAAGCGGTGTTTCAGGCATTTATGGCCCAAAATGCCCGCCGAATGGCGACTTTCACCGTAAGCTAAAAGATCGGTTGTCATGGTTTGCGGTGCGCCGCGGCACGTACCGGCGCGAAGCTCATGCGATGAATGATGCAGGGACCACGCTCCGTCAATGCCTGCATATGCAACCGTGTGCCGTAACCCTTGTGTTTGGCAAACCCATATTCGGGATAATGCTCGGCCATCACGACCATTTCACGATCACGTGCATTCTTGGCCAATATTGATGCCGCGGAAATTTCGGCAACGAGCGCATCCCCGCCAATGATGGCGCGGGCCGACATAGATACTGTCGGGACGTACAAACCATCGACCAGCACCTCGCACGGGGCAAATGGCAACGCTTCAATCGCGCGCTGCATGGCAAGCAGGCTGGCGCGTAGGATATTCAATCGATCGATCTCTTCAACACTTGCAAACGCAACGGCATATGCAAGTGCTGTTGCGGTGATTTGCCGCTCGAGATGGTGGCGTTTTTTTTCCGAAAGTTTTTTTGAATCCGCCAAGCCGGCAATCGGATGTTCGGGATCGAGGATAACCGCGGCGGCATATACCGCGCCTGCCAGCGGACCCCGTCCGGCCTCGTCAACCCCGCAACAATACCCGCTAGGCGGCAACAGGTTCTCCACGCTTCTCGGCAGGACGCCCAGCCGGTTGATCGGCGGCGAGCCGACGGTTCAATATTGGACACAGCGCGTCGACAACACGTTTGCCGTTGTCGACGGCGAGACTTTCGTGAATCGATGCAAACCGCTCGCGCAGACGCTCGGCGGCGTCACTATGTTTTATCCAGTTACCCATTGCCTGCGCCAGATTGGCCGGCGTGGCGTCATCCTGCAGCAGCTCGGGCACCAACCATTCGCGCGCCAGAATATTGGGCAAGCCAACGTAGGGCAGATATGCTTTGCGTTTCATCATGCGGAAGGTGGTTGGCGACATCTTGTACGCAATCACATGGGGACAGCGCAACATCGCGGCTTCAAGTGTTGCCGTGCCGCTTGCCACAAGTGCGACGTCGGCCGCAGCCAACGCAAGATTGGCGTGGCCAAACAGGATTTGTAGCGGCAGGTCCTGCGCGCCGAGCTTCCATTTGGTTGCATCGAACTGTTCACGGGTTTCCCGGGTGGCGAGCGGCACCAGATAAATCGCGTCGGGAAATTGCTGGTGCAAACACTTGGCCGTTTCGATGAATAAACCGGCGTGATAGTCGAGTTCCGTCTGACGGCTGCCGGGTAACAACGATATGACCAGTTGGGTTGGTTTTAGCCGCAACTGTGTGCGCGCCGCTGATTTTTGCTCGATCATTGGAAAATCATCGGCAAAGGGATGGCCGACGTAGGTCGAGGCAATACCGGCCTTGTCGTAAATCGCCTGTTCAAACGGAAAAATCGTCAGCATGTGGTCAACGGCGGCCTTTATTTTATGGATGCGCTCGCCGCGCCATGCCCAAATCGACGGGCTTATATAGTGCACCGTGGTGACGCCGACCCGCTTCAAATCACGTTCAAGCCCGAGGTTAAAGTCCGGCGCGTCAACACCGATGAACAATGAGATGTTTTCATGCAACAGTCTGGACTTGAGCGCACGCCGCATTGCGTGGATTTTGCGAAAACGTTTCAGCACCTCAACATAACCACGCACCGCGAGCATCTCCATGTCAAACCACGATTTGGCACCTGCGGATTGCATTTTTGGACCCGCAATGCCGACAAACTCGAGTTGCGGATATTCGTTTCGCAGGGCGCGAATCAACGACGCTGCGATTGCATCACCCGATGGTTCACCTGCCACAATGCCGATTTTCATCTGGTTAGCGCACGATGCCGCGGGTTGATGCTTGCAAAAACCCGGACAACACTTGCACTTCCGGCGCGGTCTCGTTTGCCAACGATGCTTTTGCCTCGGCAAAACTGAGTCCGCTGCGATACAGGATTTTGTAGGCGCGCTTCAGGTTGGCGATTTGTTCGGGCGTATAGCCGCGGCGCTTCAAGCCCTCGGCGTTGACGCCGGCAGCTGCAAGTGGGTTGCCACCACAGGTCACGTACGGCGGAATATCCATCAGCACGACGCTTGAAACGCCACACATCACGTGCGCACCAATCTTGACAAACTGGTGCACGCCGGTAAAACCCCCGAGTGTCGCCCAATCACCAACTTCGACGTGGCCGGCCAACTGCGTGCAGTTGGCAATGGTGGTGTGGCTGCCGACAATACAATCGTGTGCGACATGCACATAAGCCATGAGCCAGTTATCATTGCCGACGGTTGTGACCCCCTTGTCCTGGATGGTGCCGCGATTGAGCGAACAATATTCACGAATGGTATTCCGATCGCCGATCACCAATCGGGTTGGTTCATCTTTATATTTTTTGTCCTGATTCGCCTCGCCAATCGAGACAAAATGAAACAGTTTATTGTCGCGCCCGATGCTGGTGTGCCCGGTGACAACCGCATGGTGGCCGATGCTGGTGCCATCGCCGATCTCAACATCGCCATCAATCACAGAATAGGCACCCACACTGACATTCGCGCCCAACTTGGCGCGTGAATTGATGATTGCCGTCGGATGTATTCCCGCCATTACGGTACCTGCCTCATCGTACAGAGTAACTCAGCCTCACAGGCAAGTTGCTCGCCCACCAGCGCCCGCACCGCAAATTTCACGATGCCGCGCCGTTCGTTGATGATGGTTGACTCGAGTGTCAGCGTGTCACCGGGCGTGATCGGACGCTTGAAACGCGCACCGTCGATACCGGCAAAATAATACACAGTCTTGTCGTCAGGCTTGGTACCCATCAGCTTGAACGAAAGAATGGCCGACGCCTGTGCCAGGGCTTCAATAATCAGCACACCCGGCATCACGTGAAAATAGGGGAAGTGGCCGGGAAAATGTGGCTCGTTAACGGTGACGTTTTTCAGCGCGCGAATTTTTTTATTTTCGAGATCAATGTCCAACACGCGGTCGACAAATAGAAACGGATAACGATGCGGCAGATATTTCTTGATCTCTTCAATATCCATCACGGTTGATTCACTCATTTTTTTCTCCCAACTTCCTGATTTTTTCAGCCAACGCATCCAGGTGTCGCAGCTGTGCCGCATTCTTCAGCCATTCACGATGCGGCATAAGCGGAAAACCGGCACTGTACATTCCGGCCTCGTTAATCGATTTGGTGACAAACGCATTGGCGGACAAAACCGCATCGTCACAAATTTCCAAATGTCCGGTGATTGACACCGCGCCACCGATCATCACACGTTTGCCAATTTTTGTACTACCGGCAATTCCGGTGCAACCGGCGACGATGCTATGGTCGCCAATGACACAATTGTGTCCAACCTGTATCTGATTATCGAGTTTCACACCATGGCCGATAACGGTATCGTCAATCGCACCGCGGTCAATCGTGGTGTTTGCCCCGATTTCACAATCATCGCCGATGACGACTCGTCCGGACTGCGGTATCTTGACCCAGACTCCCTGGTCATTGGCAAAGCCAAATCCATCGGCACCAATCACCACACCGGCGTGCATCAGGCCGCGATCTCCAATGCGGGTTCCTGCATAGACCACCACCCGCGCGACCAACGTCGTGCCCGCGCCAATGGTGACATTTTCGCCAACGACCGAACCTGCGCCGATACGGACACCATCGCCAATCACAACACCGGCACCAATCGAAACAAATTCGGCAATTGAAGCTGTCGGTGAAATCTTTGCCGTGCCATCAACCACTGCGCCCGGGTGAATTCCGGCGGCAAAAGCCGGTCGCGGCGAGAACAACTGGGCGACACGGGCAAAATAAGCGTAGGGGTTATCGGTCACAATGCGCGGCCTGTCGGTCGCGTCACGCTCTTGGGGCGACACAATCACCGCGCCAGCGTGGGTGACATCGAGGGCCCGTCGGTATCTGGGATTGGCAAGAAAGGCGATTTGTGTCGACGTGGCGCGCTCCAGCGTGCCAACCGAGGTAATGGGTGAGGCCACCTCACCGATCAGGGTACCGCCTAGCTTGGATTGTAGATCGCGCAAATACATGCGCTATTTTCGCACGTAGGCCCCGATTTGTGGAATCAGCAACGAGCCGGCACATGGCGGAAGACGGCTTGCAGGGGAAAATTCACGAACCAGCCACAATGCGTTGACGGGCTGCATGCGAGGCGCCGTAAATTACCCGGCGATTGGCGGCAAGCCCTATTTCTCGCCCAACGCCTTGATGACCTTGTCGGTAATGTCGATCTTGCTGCTCGCAAAGACCGCCTCCTGAACAATCAGGTCGAATTTTTCTTTCTCGGCGATTTCGGAAATGATTTTATTGGCGCGTTCTTGCAACGACACCAATTCCTCATTGCTGCGAAGCGTTTGGTCTTCACGGAACTCACGCTGCATGCGTTTGAAGTCACGGGTAAGCTGTGCCAGTTGACGTTCGCGCGCGGAAACTTCAGCGGCGGGCAGCGTCACCGATTCCTTTTGCAGCATGACTTCAAGATCGCGACCCTGCTTTTCCATCTTGTCCAGCTCCGCCTCGCGCGTCGCAAACTCCTTTTTGAGTTTGGCCTGGGCGCGCTTGGCGGCACCGGACTCCCGCAAAATGCGCTCGCGATCAACAAAACCGATCTTGATTTCCGCCGCCACCGCCGGCAGTGCCGCCGCCAAGCCGGCAATAACGGCAAGGATGGCAATGATGCTGTTGAAATTAAGTGCGCGGCGCATAAAAAAATCTACCAATTGGAGGGTGGCGGGCAATCATATTGCCAATTAAAGTACACTAAAAGGCACGCCCAAGCAAGAACTGAAAGCGCTCGATGCGGTCGGTGGGCTTGGTCTGAAACGGTTTGGCCAAGCTGAACTTGAGGGGGCCGACCGGCGAAAACCAGCTGACGGCAAAACCGGCCGACGTGCGAAGGTCGCCCAGCAGCAGCTTCTGGTCCTCACTCCATACATAACCAAAATCGGCAAATACCGACAACCTGACCGATTTTTCGGCCTTTACACCCGGCATCGGAAACAACACTTCGACGTTACCAACCAATCGCTTGTTGCCACCAATGTACTCACCGTTGACATCTTTTGGACCAATCGTCCCGCTTTGATATCCACGAACCGAATCAACACCGCCGGCATAAAAATTCTTGAAAAATGGCAATGGTTTGTTGCCATACCCGTTTGCAATTCCCAGTTCAGCGTTTAATCCCAGCACAATCGGGCCCCAAATCGGCCGCAGATATTGCGCCTTGGCCTGACCGCGATAGTATTTCAAATCTCCACCGGGCAGCCCCGACTCAAATCCAACTTCAAACAAGAAGCCGCGGGTCGGGAAATAAATGCTGTCGCGGGTATCCCGTGCATAACCGATCGAGCCCCGAATGGTGTCGCTGGTGGCGCCAAATGAGTCAACATAATCGAAATAGCGCGGAGGGCTGAACTCATTCAGCGCGATTTTTGTCCGCTCCCAGCCGACCCCAAAGTTGATGCTGTCGTACTCTGTGACCGGCACACCGTAACGCACGCCCGCACCGGCCGCACGCGAACTGAAGTCACCCGTATTGGTACCGGCGGTGTTGAGTTCGCGCTCGTACAAGTCGAATCCCCGTGAAATGCCGTCAACGCTCCAATACGGATTCAGATAGGAAATTTCATAGGCGCGGCTGACGCTGCTGTTGTTAATCCGAAACGACAATTGGTTGCCGGTGCCAAAAATATTGGCCTGCGAAACTGACGCTGATACCGTCAATTTATCGACCCCGCTGCCGTAGCCCACACCAAATTGCAGCGAGCCGGTATTGCGTTCCTTGACCGTTACATTCAGATCAACCTGATCATTGGTGCCGGGCACGGCCGGCGTATCAACCGTGACCTCTTCAAAGAAACCGGTACGATCGAGGCGCTCCTTCGAGCGATTGATCTTGTCAATGGAGTACCAGCCCGCCTCCAATTGGCGCATCTCCCGACGAATGACTTCATCGCGTGTGCGGCTGTTACCCTGCACGTTGATCCGGCGCACATACACGCGGCGGCCGGGATCCACAAACATGGTGAATGACGCCAGCTTGGTCACGGGATCGCGCTCAGGAACCGGGTTGATATTCGCAAACGAATAGCCGTCGTTGCCAAGGCGGTCGGTGATCGCCTTGATCGAATCGACGATCTTTTGCCGTGAAAACACCTCACCCGGCTTAAACAGCAGCAATGAGCGCATTTCAGCTTCCGGAATTTTTAATTCACCGGAGAACTTCACATCGGAAATTTTGTAGACCTGGCCTTCGTTGACAACAATCGTTATGTAGATTTTGTCCTTCTCGGGCGTAATCGATACTTGTGTTGATTCGACGTTGAAATCCAGATAGCCGCGATTGGTGTAATAGGAGCGCAGTTTCTCCAAATCGCCGGACAGTTTTTGTTTCGAGTATTGGTCGTCCTTGGTGAAAAACGTAAACCAACCCGAGGTTGTCTGCTCGAATTCTTTGCGCAATGTCGATTCGCTGAAAGCCTTTGCGCCGATGATATTGATATCAACGATTTTTGACGGCTCGCCCTCATCAATGGTGAACGTCAACGACACACGGTTGCGTTCAAGCGGGGTGACAGTCGTGACGACTTTCGACGAATAAAAGCCGCGACTGGTGTATTGCCGCTTCACTTCCTTTTCCGCCCGATCCAACACCGACCGGTCAAAAATCTTCGACTCTGAAATACCGGCGGTCTTCAGCCCGTCCTTCAAATTGTCTTTCGAGAATTCCTTGGCGCCATTAATCTCGATTTGTGCAATGGCGGGGCGCTCGGCCACAAACACAACCAATACGTCATTCTCAACCTCGAGACGGACATCGGTGTAGAAGCCGGTTGCGTAAAGCGCCTTGATCGCCGCGGCGGCCTTGTCATCGTCCATGCGCTCACCGACCTTGACCGGCAAATAACTGAAAACCGTGCCGGCTTCAGTCCGCTGCACACCTTCGACACGAATATCGCGTATCACAAAGGGCTGGATGGCAAACGCCGCCAACGAAATTAACCCGCCCACGAGAGCGGCGAGTAATCTGGAAATCGAGCGGGCTGGGGAGGTATGACGGGAAGATCGGGGCATTAAAAAATTAACCGGAAACAAGACGATAAATGTCGTTATAGAAAGCAAAGGCAGTCAAACCCAGCAGCAGTGCGAGCCCGACACGCTGGCCGACTTCCATCGCTTGCTCCGAAACCGGACTACCTTTGATCAGTTCGAAGATATGATACAGCAACTGCCCCCCATCCAAGACGGGAATCGGCAGCAAATTGAGGACGCCGATACTAACGCTAATGAGCGCCAAAAACAGCAAATAATAAATCGGCCCCATTTGGGCTGATTGGCCGGCGTAATCCGCAATTGTGATGGGCCCCGACAGGTTTTTCCATGAAATATCGCCGGCAATCATCCGCCAGAGCATTTTCACGCTAAATACCGACATTTCCCATACCTTTGCAATCGCTTTTGGCAACGACTCAACCATGCCATATCGCACATTGGTGAACAGCGCGTCACTTGCCGCGCGGTCAATTTTGGGTGACACACCGATGCGCCCAAAGGTCCGGCCATTCTCGTTGATGGCATCGGGGGTAACACTTGCATCAAACACCTCGCCACGGCTTTCGACCATCAGTCTTACCGGTAATTTGGGATTGTTGACAATCACCGCCACCAGTTCGTTCCATTGTGTGATTTTGTTGCCGTTGACTGCAACAATGCGGTCTCCGGTGCGCAGCCCGGCCCGGTCGGCGGGACCATTTGGCGAGATCACCTGCATGACCGGCGCAATATTCAGCCGGTACGCGGTCAGACCAAGTTTGCCGGAAAAATCCTTATCCAGATCGGCGCTTTCGAGGGACGTCATCACCAGGCGGCGTGTTTGTCGTTGCCCCGTCCTGGTTTCAACAACAATATTGGCGACACCACGCATCGAGGCATGGTCAAGCAAAATCAGACGCGCATCCCCCCATGTGCGAACCTCGCGACCATCGATGCTGACAATCCTGTCGTATTCTTCAAATCCCGCCACCGCCGCAATCGAATCTTTCGGCGGTTGTGCCACAAACGGGATGGCGCCCGGTTGGCCGGCCACAAACACCACCCAATACAGGATCGCCGCAAGAACAAAATTAGCGATAGGTCCGGCCGCAATGATAAACATCCGCTGCCAGATCGGTTTGTTGTTGAACGCGCGGGCGCGATCGTCATTCGATACAGACCCATCACGTTCGTCGGCCATCTTGACGAAACCGCCAAGCGGCAACGCGGCCACCACCCATTCGGTTTGGTCGGCGCCAAACCGGCGCAGCCACAATGTCCTGCCAAAGCCGATTGAAAAGCGCAGGATCTTTACATTACAAAGACGCGCGGCCCAATAGTGGCCCAACTCGTGAACCGTCACCAGCGTGCCGATGGCCACAATGAAGGCGAGCAATGTCATCAATAAATTCATCTAGCGCCCGACCATGCTCTGCAAAGCACCAAATTCGATACACTTGATTCTTGCCATGGATCGCGCGTCTTGATCTGCCTGCAAGATCTCCTCAAGCGTTTCGGCGCTTGAAACCGGGGCGCTTTCCAATACCGCTTCGATCACCCTCGGAATATCAACGAAGCGTAATTGCGCCTGCAAAAAAGCCTCCACGGCGATTTCATTGGCGGCGTTTAACAATGCCGGCGCGGTTCCACCAAGCTTCATCACTTTGTAGGCGAGCGCAACACAAGGGAAACGCGCCAGGTCGAGCGGTTCAAATTCGAGCTTGCCGACCCTGGCAAAATCGAGCGGCGCAACACCGGCGTCGATGCGGTCCGGGAAACCCAACGCATAGGCAATCGGGGTGCGCATATCCGGGTTACCCAGCTGGGCAATTACCGACCCGTCCCGATAGGTCACCATTGAATGAATAACACTTTGCGGATGAATCACCACGTCAATATTGTCCGCCGACGCACCAAACAGCCAATGCGCCTCGATTACCTCGAGCCCCTTGTTCATCATGGTTGCGGAGTCGACCGATATTTTTTTACCCATTACCCAGTTCGGATGTGCACAAGCCTCTGCCGGGGTGACCTGCCCGAGTGACGCGATGGCACGGTTACGAAACGGCCCGCCGGACGCGGTAAGAACAATCCTTTCAACCCCAACGGTTGCCAGACCGTCGGCATAGTTGCGCGGGAGCGCCTGAAAAACAGCATTGTGCTCGCTGTCGATGGGCAGCAGTGTCGCGCCATTTTCACGCACGGCATCCATGAACAGGCGCCCCGCCATGACCAGCGCCTCCTTGTTTGCCAGCAATAACGTCTTGCCGCCACGTGCCGCCGCCAGCGAAGATTTGAGCCCCGCGGCACCAACGATTGCCGCCATCACAACATCAACATCCGGATGCGCCGCAATTGTTTCAAGCGCTTCGGCACCGGAAAGCACTTCTGTTGCGAGGCCTTTTGCGTTGAGCGTGACGCGCAGTTTTTCGGCGCTGCCGGGATCGGTCATCACGGCAAATCGCGGCGCAAACCGCTCACACTGCGCCGCCAGCGGCTCGACGCGTGTTGCCGCGGACAATGCAAACACCCGATAGCGGTCGGGATGTCGTGCAGCAACATCAAGCGTGCTGACCCCGATCGAGCCGGTTGCGCCAAGCACGGCAATGTTTCGGATCCGGCTCATAGGCGCTGCATCAATATCAGGTAAAGCCCTGCCAATGGGAGCGTCGAGGTCAATGCGTCGATGCGATCCAAAATACCACCATGGCCGGGCAATAGACCCGAAGAGTCTTTCATGCCCGCGCCACGCTTCATCCAGGATTCAAACAGATCGCCCAAAATAGACATCAACCCAAGCAATAGAAAAAATCCAAACAACATCCAGCCATGCGAATGGAGCTCTCGCGCCCAGTCGTCACCACGTGCAACGGCCTGCTGCGCCAGCAATTGCCAGACAAAAAAGTACAGGGCGACACCGACCATCCCGCCAATTGCGCCCTCGATTGTCTTGCCGGGGCTGATGGATGGCGCCAACTTGTTCTTGCCGATGCCCTTGCCAACAAAATAGGCGGCAATGTCGGCGACCCAAACAATCAGCGCAAACGTCAGCAGTGTCCACGGGCTCATGTCGTGCAGCGTCAGAAAGGCCAGCCAGGTCGGAAAAATAACCACCCAACCGGCCATGGCAGCGATGCCAAAGCCGCCGCCGCCCTGCGGCCGCCAGGTTCTTGCGAGCCACCAAGGCGCAACAAAAAACCAAAACGACGCGGCAACAACAAATGCGGCAAACGACAGCTGCTCGAAATCAATCCATGTCCGGTCGAGGTACGCGTAAAAGATCACCGCGGACAAAACCAGTGACAGGCCAAGATAAATACGCTTGCCGCCGGCTGGAAATTGACAAAACCGGCTCCACTCCCAACAGGCAATCAGGGCGATACCAAGCGTGAACAAATCCCACGCCCAGTTCGGGAACAGGAATAGCGCCACAAAAACAACGGGAAGGATGGCCAGCGCGGTGACGATGCGGGTCTTCAACATGATTGCGCCGCTTGAATAATTTTTCCGGGGTTGAAGCGCGCGGCGCTAGGCTGCATCGGTCGCAGCGCCGGCCACACCAACAGCACGGCTTTGCTCACCTGCCTGCGCGAGTTGTTCGCTGGTGCGCCCGAAGCGCCGCTCGCGGCGCGCATAGGACTCAACCGCCTTGAGCAGACTGTTGCGGCCGAAATCCGGCCATAACTCCGGCGTGAAATAGAACTCCGTATAGGCCAGTTGCCACAATAAAAAATTGCTGATCCGTTCTTCGCCACCGGTGCGGATGAATAAATCGGGTTCCGGTGCATATGCCATCGACAGATGGCGGGCGATATCATTTTCATCGATGACGGAGGCCGCGTCGATTTGACCACCAGACAAACTCATTCTGGCGATGTCATCTGCCAGGCGGGCTTTGTTGAATGCCTGCAGAATATCCCAGCGGCCGCCATAGTTGGCGGCGATGGTCAGCGTCAACTCCGTATTCGCTGCAGTGAGCGATTCGGCTGCGGAAATTTTTTCTCGTATGCGCCCATCAAACGCCGCCAGATCGCCGATCACCTTGAAGCGGATGTTGTTATCGTGCAGCTTTGCCACTTCGCCTTCGAGCGCACGCAAGAAAAGCTGCATCAATACCGACACCTCATCCTTTGGACGCCGCCAGTTCTCTGACGAAAAAGCAAACAGGGTCAAATACTCGATGCCCAGTTCACCACACGCCTTTACCGTTTCGCGCACCGATTCAACACCACGCTTATGCCCCGCAACGCGCGGCATAAAACGATTGGTTGCCCAGCGGCCATTGCCATCCATGATGATCGCAACGTGTCTGGGCACGTCGGTGACATCGGGTATGACTTGGGTTGGACTCTGGAAGGTCATGGCTGGCGGACGCGGGATCTGAATGCGGGTTGTGATGGTTGCCGGGCGACTAGACCGACATCAACTCTTTTTCTTTTTCGTGAACAAGCTTGTCGATTTCGGCAACAAATTTATCGGTCATTTTTTGCACCTCGTCCTGCGCACGCTTCTCATCGTCCTCGGGCAGCGTCTTGGCCTTGAGCGCATCTTTCAGCGTGGTGTTGGCATCACGACGAATATTGCGAACCGCCACCTTTGCGTCCTCGCCCTCACCCTTCACGGTCTTGGCCATTTCCCGACGGCGCTCTTCCGTGAGCGATGGCATCGGCACACGCACAACGTCGCCCGTCGTCGACGGATTCAAACCCATATCAGAGTCACGAATCGCCTTTTCGATGACGTTTGTCATTTTCTTTTCAAATGGCTGGACGATGATGGTGCGCGAATCGGCAAGCGTCAGATTCGCCACCGATGTCAGCCCGGTCATTGAGCCGTAATAGTCAACCTGGACCTGATCGAGCATGCCGGCATGCGCCCGCCCGGTGCGGATTTTTGCCAGGTTATTTTTGAGCGCATCGACGCTTTTGTGCATCTTTTGCTCGGAGGTCTTTTTGAGATCTGCGACGTTCATGATTTATTCACTCCATCAAACAACCAACGTTAGGCATGAACAAGGGTGCCTTCATCGTCACCCAGAACCACCCGCTTCAGTGCGCCCTGCTTGAATATCGAGAAAACCTTGATCGGCAATTTCTGGTCACGGCAAAGTGCCAGCGCCGTTGCGTCCATCACCTTCAGGTTTTTTATAATCGCCTCATCAAATGTGAGCGAATGATAACGCGTTGCCGTCATGTCTGTTTTGGGATCGGCACTATAGACACCGTCGACTTTGGTGGCCTTCAACACAATATCAGCCTCCATTTCACGGCCACGAAGTGCGGCCGCGGTATCCGTGGTAAAAAATGGATTACCCGTACCGGCTGCAAATACCACAACCTTTCCCTCTTCGAGGTATCGCATGGTCTTGCCGCGGATATATGGCTCCACCACCGGCTCGATATTGATCGCCGACTGCACCCGCGGGGACAAGCCCACTTTTGACAGCGCGTCCTGCAATGCCAGTGAATTGATCACTGTGGCGAGCATGCCCATATAGTCGGCCGTGGCACGATCCATGCCGGCCGCACTGGTGGAAACGCCGCGGAATATGTTGCCGCCGCCGATGACGATACCAATGGCCACCCCCATATCGGCAACCTCTTTGATCTCGGCGACAATTCGCTCGATGGTTGGCCGGTTGATACCAAAGGCGTCGTCACCCATCAACGCCTCGCCGGACAGTTTCAGCAGAATGCGCTGGTATTTTGGTGGTGACGCTTGAGCGTGCGTGGACGAAAATGCGGACGACATTGCGAAATTTTCTCCTTGGCAATATTTACTTCCGGAACAGCCGTGACAGCTGGCCGCCACTTTGAGACTAAATTGTGGCAAAAAACGGCTGACCCAAAAAAAGCCGGGTCTACCGCCTTAGTGCAAATCGGCGCGCAGTCCGTCTGTGACGACGGTACCGCGCACTCAACAAAACTACGCCGCGGCCTTTGCCTTGGCTGCTGCAGCGGCCGCCGCCGCCTGCTCGGCAACTTCCGCTGCAAAATCAGTCACTTTCTTTTCAATACCCTCGCCGACCAAATAGAGGGTGAAGCCGTTGATCGCCGCGCCCTTTGATTTGGTCAGTTGCGCAATCGTCTGTTTGTCGTCTTTGACAAAAGGTTGCGTCAGCAGTGAAACTTCCTTCAGAAATTTAGCCACGGAGCCTTCAACCATTTTGGCGACAATATCGGCCGGCTTGCCGGATTCGGCGGCCTTTGCCTCGGCAACTGAACGCTCCTTGGCAATGTCCTCTGGCGCGACGCCAGAGGCATCGAGTGACTTCGGCTTGGTTGCGGCAATATGCATCGCAACGTCCTTGGCAAGCATCGATTCGCCGCCGGAAATATCAACCAGCGTCGCGACTTTTGCGCCGCCGTGAATGTATGAGGTGAGGGTACCGACCGCATCAACCCGTTTGAACCGGCGGATCGACAAATTTTCGCCAACTTTGCCGATCAGCGCCTTGCGGGCCTCGTCCACCGTGGTGCCGTTCATCGGCATTGCCGACAGCGCCTCCACGTTTGCCGGATTTCCATCAGCAACCATTTTTGCCAGTGCCGCCGTCATTGCCAGAAAATCGTCATTTTTTGCGACGAAGTCGGTTTCACAGTTCACTTCAATAATCGCGCCCAGCTTCTGATCGCCGGAAATGTAAATTGCGCACAGGCCTTCGGCGGCCACGCGTGAGGCGGCCTTGGTCGCCTTGTTACCCAACTTCACGCGCAAAATTTCTTCGGCCTTCTCCATGTCGCCCGCTGCTTCTGACAGCGCTTTTTTGCACTCCATCATTGGCGCGTCGGTTTTTCCACGGAGTTCCTTGACCATTGCTGCTGTAATTTCTGCCATTGCTGTTTCCTCTGTCACGCTTGGTGATGTCTTGGTTGATATCTGATTCGCCTGCCGGTCGGCGCTGTTGTCGGCCGACCTGCGGCAATGTTTCCCTGCCGTCGGCTGCCGAGACGCCAAAATCCTTGATTGCCAGTTCAAAAAAAAGGGGCCGGAGCCCCTTTTTTCCGTGTCTGCCAGCTTACTTGGCTTCTTCGTCGGTGACTTCCACGAGCTCGTCGGTTGCCGCCATCATTTCGCTGATGACCTGGCTCTTCCCCTCGAGAATCGCGTCGGCAACGCCGCGCGCATACAAACGAATAGCGCGTGTCGAATCGTCGTTACCCGGAATGATGTAGTCCACGCCGTCGAGCGAATTGTTGGTATCAACAACACCGATGATCGGAATGCCCAGCTTCTTGGCCTCGGTCACGGCGATCTTGTGGTAGCCGACGTCGATCACAAAAATTGCGTCCGGCACGCCGCCCATGTCCTTGATGCCGCCCATGGCGCGCTGGAGTTTTTCCAATTCACGCGAATAGGTCAGCGCTTCTTTTTTCGACAGCTTCTCGAGCGAACCTTCCGCAACCATCAGTTCGAGGTCTTTCAAACGCTTCAACGAGCCCTTGACGGTTTTGTAGTTGGTCAGCATGCCGCCCAACCAACGGAAGTCGACAAACGGCATACCGGCACGTGTGGCTTCTTCCATGATGATTTCACGCGCCTGGCGCTTGGTGCCGACAAACAGGATGGTTCCCTTATTCGACGAAAGCGTGCGCACAAACTTGAGCGCGTCCTGGTACATCGGCAGCGACTTCTCAAGATTGATAATATGGATTTTGTTGCGGGCGCCAAAAATATACGGTGCCATTTTTGGGTTCCAGAAGCGGGTTTGATGACCGAAGTGGACACCGGCTTCCAGCATTTGACGCATGGTTGTGGACATCTGAGTTTTCCTAGAGTTAAGGTTATGTCTGCCGTGCGCTGTACTGTTCCATCAGAACAGACCTTAACGGTGCGCGCGGGACGATTTACAATGATTGAAA
>JANPDI010000158.1:0-13130 GCA_031431435.1 Burkholderiales bacterium | reverse complement strand
GAGTTTTAACGGGGTACGATATGAGCAGCATGAATCGGCGTGAATTTCTTAACGTATTGGCGATTGCCTCTGCAGGCGGCATGGCGCTTGACAGTTATTCCGCACTGGCGTCGCAGGCCGCGTCATCGGCGGGTGCAGGCATGTACGATCTGCCGAAGTTTGGCAACGTGCATTTTTTGCACATGACCGATTGCCACGCGCAATTGATGCCGATTTATTTTCGCGAACCGAATGTCAATCTGGGTGTGTCCGCGGCACTCGGCAAGCCGCCGCATCTGGTCGGCGAATCGTTGCTCAAACATTATGGTGTTCGGCCCGGCACGCGTGAGGCCCATGCATTCACCTATCTGAATTTTGAAAAGGCCAGCAAGACCTATGGCAAGGTTGGTGGCTTTGCGCATTTGGCCACGCTGGTCAAACAACTCAAGGCCGGCCGCCCGGGCGCGTTGCTGCTCGACGGCGGTGACACCTGGCAGGGCAGTGCCACCGCATTGTGGACCAAGGGGCAGGACATGGTCGATGCGTGTCTTGGGCTGGGCGTTGACGTGATGACGGCGCACTGGGAAATGACGCTTGGTGACAAACGCGTCAAGGAAATCATTGAAAAAGACTTCAAAGGCAAGATTGATTTTGTGGCACAGAATATTCACACCACCGATTTTGGCGACCCGGTGTTTGCCCCGTTCACCATGAAAGAAATGAATGGGGTGAAGGTTGCCATTGTCGGGCAGGCGTTCCCCTACACCCCGGTGGCAAACCCGCGTTACTTCACGCCCGAGTGGTCGTTTGGCATCAAGGAAATGGAAATGCAGGCCAGCGTCGACAGCGCGCGTGCCAAGGGCGCGCAGGTGGTGGTGCTGCTGTCACACAACGGCATGGACGTTGACCTGAAGATGGCGTCACGCGTGACCGGTATCGACGCCATTCTCGGTGGGCATACGCACGATGGCGTACCGGCACCAACCATTGTCGAGAACAAGGGCGGCAAGACATTGGTGACCAATGCCGGTTCGAACGGCAAGTTTCTCGGCGTGCTGGACTTTGAGGTGAAGGGTGGCAAGGTCGCGGATTTCCGTTACAAGCTATTACCAGTGTTCTCCAATTTGCTGCCTGCAGACGCGGGTATGCAAAAACTGATCACCAATATCCGTGCGCCGTTTGAGGCAAAACTGTCTGAAAAGCTCGCAACCACGAGGGGTTTGCTCTACCGGCGCGGCAACTTCAACGGTACCTTTGATCAGCTGATCCTTGATGCGTTGATGGAAGCCAAGGGCGCCGACATCGCGTTTTCGCCGGGCTTTCGCTGGGGCACCTCGATATTGCCGAATCAGGCGATCACGTTTGAACACGTGATGGATCAAACCGCCATCACCTACCCATTCACAACGGTGAGCGAATTCAAAGGCGAGATGCTCAAAACGATTCTGGAGGACGTTGCCGATAACCTGTTTAATCCCGATCCGTACCTTCAACAGGGCGGCGACATGGTGAGGGTGGGTGGATTGCAATACACCATCGCCCCGAATGAAAAAATCGGCAGGCGTATTTCCGGCATGACCCTCAAGGGCAAACCGATTGACGCCAACAAAACCTACAAGGTCGCCGGTTGGGCGCCGGTCGCCGAAGAGTCGCGCGACAGCAAGAATGAGCCGATCTGGGACTTACTTGCCCGCTATTTGCGCGACAAAAAAACCATCCAGCCAAAGGCACTCAACCTGCCAAAGCTGGTTGGCATGAAGGGCAACCCCGGCAGCGCGGGCTGATATGTTTTGTATTGCACCGCGCCTGATGCGCATGGCGATCTGTTTTTTATTCGCAAGCTTGATCGCGGTTGGTGTGAATGCGCAGACCAACGCGCGCGAAACAACGTTGACCGTGGCGACCGACCTGAAAGCCGACGCAATTGAATCGGCGAAACGCGGTGTGCCGATTGTTATTCTCTATAGCCTGCCCGGTTGCCCGCATTGCGAGGTGGTGCGTCGTTCACACTTGACCCCCATGTCAAACGAGACCCCGTCACGCGCAATCATCCGCCAACTCAATTTGCAATCGACCGCGCCGTTGCGTGATTTTGAAGGGGTGATGACCACACACCGCGACTTTATTGACCAACAGAAAATCAAGTTTGCGCCGGTGGTCGCGTTCTACAACCCGGCCGGCCAAAGACTCGGCGACGCGTTGATCGGCACCATGTTGCCGGACTTTTACGGCGCCTACCTCGAAGACGGCCTGTCAGAGGCGCGCAAACGCCTGGTCCAGCCGGTGACGCCCCCAAAAAAGTGACGGTTTGACCAAAACCCGCAAAAACCGCTAAAATGCACAGCTTCGTGTGAGAAATCACCCGTCGATTCCCTGATAGCTCAGCCGGTAGAGCGACGGACTGTTAATCCGCAGGTCCCTGGTTCGAATCCAGGTCGGGGAGCCAGTATTCAGTATCAAAATCAAAGGGTTGCGCTTAACGGCGTGACCCTTTTTTCTTTGAACTGTCTCTTATTTGTTGCTCACTGTCTCCTATTTTGCTAAAGACTCAAGCCTTCACGTCCTTTGCTTGGTTCTATGTGCCATCCCTATGCGCTTGTTGCAACACATATTGTGATTCCAGCAAGCGGTACATATAGCGCAGATGTTCATATAAACTAATTACTTCTAACATTCGCAACAGCAGCAATCGAATCCTGTATGTGGTGAACAGCAGCCCCAAATTCTTGCTAACTGGAATATCAATTATGATTTTTTTGTTATATCATGGCGTTTGAACTTTGGGACTTCGTTGATTTGCGAGGGAAAAACAACTTCAAGGAATGGACGGCGACCCTGCAAGTAAAGCAGTTGGCGAGGCTTAACGAGCGGCTAGACAAATTAATGCAGTATGGCGACGCTTTATTCCCGCAGATGCTCTCTGCTACACCTGTGCCTGGGATTTTAAAACTTAAGATTAAGGGTAACGTTCAACTGAGACCGCTTCTATGTAAAGGGCCGGCTTCAGTCGCTAGCGAATACACGTTACTACTCGGTGCAAAAGAGGTTGGGGATCGATGGCAACCAACAAACGCGCCGGAAATGGCGGATTTGCGAAGAAATCAAGTAAGAGTTGACCCAAAAACCAGAAGGACGAAGCATGAAAGAGTTGTTCGATAAATTAACGGCTGAGTTTGCCAACCCAGATTATGCGCATGCATATATGGAGAATCATCTCATCACGAGAATTGCGTCGCAAGTTCATGCAATTCGTAAGCAGCGTGGATGGTCACAACAAAAATTGGCGGAAAAAGCTGGGCTTGCCCAAGAACAAATCTCGAAAATTGAAAGCGCAGATTTCGATTCGCTTACCCTTAAGACTCTTCGCAAACTATCTAGAGCGTTTGACGCTCACCTTCATGTGTCATACGTTCCATTTGCAATTGCGATTCTTGATACGTCAAATTTGACGAAGAATCGACTCGAAGTAGACACTCGAGAAATCAGCTTGGACGGTTGCGGCAAAATGACATTCCGAATTAATTTTGACGGTCAATGGGCCCAAATGGCTACTGTACAGACGACCGAGAACGCAGGACCCAAAACCTTAGTGCCAGATATTCGTTGGGCCGGAACATCTGTTACCACGGCGTTGGAAATGGCAAATGGCTAAATCCGTTGTTCCAAAAAGTGAAAACATCGAAGTTCTACTTACGATCGCTTCAATCGGCTTACGCGAAATCGACGCAAAGATAGGTAAGAATTTTGATCCCGCCATTCCAGGGCAAAAATTAACGGGTATATATCGTATTGTTGGTGGTCGAGTTGATACTGTCGATTACAAGGGCGAAAATAACGAGCCCGCGCCTATTCGTGGTTATAGGTACATTAGCCAATTTCAATTTCGTTACGTTGTGGGTGACAATGTCGAAGCGAACTTCGATGATGACTCGGTTTTTGCCGCTGACGTTACCATTACACTTGTAATCGAATACCACGCGCCAGTCGCAATAAAATACGATAACGCCTTTTTGGAATCGTGGGGCAGGACAAATATGATGCTCCATGCATGGCCATATTGGAGAGAGGCATTGCAGTCAATTCTAGGTCGCATGAATCTTCCCGGAACGATCTTGCCGCTCATGCAGTTTTCAAATCAACAGCCAGCAAAAAACACCGCTGGTTCGCCAAAAATCTAGTTTTCTGCCACGTCTACCTTGTAGTCACGCACTCAAAATAAAAGTGCATTGCCGCGGGTAATCCAAACATATTGCGTCGTCGTTGCAAATTCAATATAGACGCTTTTATTGTCTCCTATTCGTGAAAAAACTCAATAAAAACAACGGCCGAAAGTGCCGGCCAATCACGAAAAATAAGAGACGCGGTCTCCGTGTTTCAATTGCAAATCAACACGTTACCGCGATGTTACTGTTGGACTGTTAATCCGCAGGTCCCTGGTTCGAATCCAGGTCGGGGAGCCAGATATCAAATGGCAGCGTCTTGCAGACGCTGCCATTTTTATTTCCAGGTTGGCAAACGTCCGTATTGCCGCAGATTGAGCCGTCAGGTTGCTAAAAAATGGCGTGGTTGATTGCACAACATCAACACAAAACAATTTGTGCCGGCTCCATCGCGAGCTAACACCTGCAACTACAAATGCGTCTGTTCGACGATAAAGTGAACGTTTCCGGTTTCATTCGTTAACAGCCGGATGTCGCGGTCGCGACAGGACTTTATAATTCTCAATGTTAAACATACCCCGTCCTCGCAAAAGCCAATCACGCCGCCCCCAACATGACCTGAGCGGCTTTACCCTCGTCGAGATCGCAATAGTGCTTTTGATTATTGGTATCTTGGCGTCGATTTTTGCGCTACCGCTGCTTGGCCGCGCAAAATTGGTCAACGCGCAAGTCACACAGACACGTCTAGAGGTCATCGAGACCGCCTTGGCACTATTCATTGCGCAGAACTACCGGCTGCCGTGTCCCGCCAATGGTGCCTTGGACGCAACCAATTCCGCTGTCCCGCTGGCGGGTGTCGAGGCGGTGGATGTGGCGTTGACAGCATGTACATTAACCAACCAGCAGGGTGGCGTGGTGCCGTGGAAGGCGCTGGGATTAGCGTTGGCGGATGTCACCGACGGGTGGGGCAATGTCATGACCTATCGTGTCGATGACACCATGATCCGGCCACAGTCGATGAACCTGACGCTGTGTTCGCCGGGTGGCACCGGTGCGGTGGATGTTTCCTCGACCGGACTGCACCTGCGCTGCAATTCTGCATGTACCGCATCGACCTTTCCCGGCAGCTGCACATCAACATCAACGGTGGTTGCCGGCCGCGGCATCCGCGTCAGGGACATCGCCGGCAATCTGCTTGCCGACCCAAGCGTCACGCCGTCAACCGGCGTTGCCTATGTCGTCATCAGCCACGGTGAAAATGGTGCGGGTGCCTATCTTCCAAGTGGCGGATTATTGACGGCGGGTACACCTGTCTCAGGAACAGAAGAAGCGAAGAACGCGGCGAATCTCGCCAATACGCCGGCAGCAACCTTTTATCTGTTGGACAACCCGGGCAATTACGCGGATGGCACCAACCACTTTGACGACCTCGTCTTGCGCAAAACGCAAATCGCCGCGGCAACCAAGGCGTTGTTAGGGCCCCGTGCCTATTAGCCGGCCATTGTTGCGTTCATTGAAGCCACAGAGTGGCGTGGCCGTCTTAATCATCGTGGTCGCGATGCTGCTGGTGGCGTCGGCGGTGATCCTTGCCTCGTTTAGTGCGTCGCAGAAATCGACGATGGAGCGGGCGATCGAAACACGCGCGTCCTCATCCAGCTTTGACCAAGCCATCGCCAATTTTGTCGCGACCAATAAACGCCTGCCGTGTCCGGCATCGCCGACCGATGGCAATGGGCTCGAGGCGGCCACCACACCGTTTACGACCTGCACGTCGGCAACCGGTGTGCTGCCCTGGGGTGCGCTGGGTCTGAAGTTTGACGACGCATTGGACAAGTGGGGACGCAAGTATTCGTATCGGGTGTTTTCGGGCAACACCGGTTTTACCCAGATCGACGGACTCAACGCCATCAATTGCAACACCGCCGCACTGCTGACCACAACCCAGGTGGCGATCGACGCCAATGGCAAATGCGCAACCTCGCCCAATTCGACCATGGCGCCGGACTTTTATACCGGCAAGGGGCTGATCGTCAACGACAAAGGCGTTGTTGTCAGCGGCGTTGCCTATGCCATCATCAGCCACGGCGCGACCGGGCGTGGCTCGTATGGTGCCGATCACTCGGCAACACGATCGACGCTGCCAACAGCAGGTGGCAGGGAACTCATCAATACCACCGCGCCGGTCGACAATACCTACTGGGTTCTCGACGCGTCTGCGGTTGGTGCCGACCCGGCAAACGCGGCGTTTTTTGATGACATTGTTTCGTACAAAAGTGTCACTGAACTTCTCACGGCGGCGAACGCACTACCGCGCGACTGGGGGTGGGTCACGCTTTCTCAGGCGTTTGCGCCGACAAACTTCGCACCTAACGCAGACCCCGCCCAAACAACGACGTTAACCATTACGCTCACAAATAGCTCAACAATGCAGGCGACTCTTTTGCGGAGTTTGGTCGACACACTGCCAACAAATTTGGTTGCGGCAACAACACCGTCAGAGTCGACCACTTGTGGCGGGGCGCCGGCGTTCACCGTCGCCGCGAACGCAACATCCATCACGTTTCCGGCCGGCAAAACCATTCCTGCGGCAACCGTTGCCGGAGGCGTCAAGACAAACGGTACCTGCACGATATCCGTTAATTTGACCTCGATTGCCACCACGCCGACAACGCAAAATTTTACAAATACCATCTCTGCTGGTGCCACCACCTGCCCAACGATTCCGTTGACGGCGGTTGGCTACCTTTGTACCGACGACGGATGGAATCTCAATGCCGCAAGCGCAAATGTCACGGCCGTACTGGACGGCCCGACCTTGGGCAGCATTGCCCCAACAACCTTAACCACATCAGCCTCGCCGCAAACGGTAACGCTCAATGGTGCCCGCTTTTTGACGGGCGCCACCGTCAGATTTACCAATTTGACAACATCGGCAGCAACGACGGTTGCGTCCACCTTTGTGACCGCGCTGCAGCTCACGTCAAGTTTCAACTTTGGCATGACTCCTGCAACATGGTCAATTGTGGTGATCAACCCTGACGGTCAGCAGTCGGCTGCCAAAAATATCACGATCTACTCGGCATCGCAATCATTCACCGCAGCTTCATTGACGGCTGCAGGGGTTGCATTGGCGGGGGGTTCGGCTGGCTGCGTCGCAACCTCGGCAGTTGACATTGGCCCGGTAAGGGTTACTGCGTCTGGTGTTGGTGCCCGGTATGTCTCGGCCTCTATAGATGGCATTGGTGCCTCAACTGTTGGATGTACCACCGGGTCAACAGCGACCTCCGCAGCCGGCGTTACGGAATCATTACTTTTCACGCATGCCTCGTCCGGGTTCCGCTACCTCGGCATAAAGATGGCGAGCTTTAGCAACAATGGCGCCGGATTACCCGATCAGCCCGACGACGAACTTGCGCGGATCACTTTTTTCGATGCTTTGGGCGGCCCGCTTGCGCCTACCGTTACGTTGCGGGCGTGTAATACGTCGACGTTAAACAGTGCAACGTCTAATTTTTACCTGGATGCGGGCCAGCTTTTCAAGGGATTTTCCGTGACGCCGCTCAATCGTGCGGATGGTGCTGCTTCAACGGTGCGTGTGGGGAGCGTGCAGTTTTGTACGGTTGGCCCGGCAAATGCGTGCATACCACCGGCACCATCGGCGACAAATTGTCCGTAATGACGCCCCCGCGCAAATTGCCGGTGGCGTTGTTGGTGGTGCTGGTGTTGCCGTTGGGCTGGCTGGCGCATACAACGTTGACACAATCGCTTTACGCGTTTGGCATTGATGCCGTCAACACCCGCGATTTTGTCAGGGCGGTGCGAGATCTTTCGTGGGCGGCCTCATTGGGCGATGTTTACGCCATGCGGGCATTGGCGGGCTACCACATCGTCGGCACCTTCGGCGTGGTGGATTTGGCCGCAGGAGAAAAATGGCTGCAGAAATGCAGCAACGCGAAGGATGCGTCATGCCAGGAGTTGCTCGGTCTGCTCTATTGGGTGGGTTCTGCGTCCAGCCGGCCGAACTACGAAAAGGCGGAAGCGCTGTTGCAAAAGGCTGCAACAGCCGGCCGACCCGAAGCCACCGCATGGCTTGCCGCCGTCAAAATGCGGCGACCGGCACCCGCCGTGCTTGGGAGGCTGTCGAGTTATTGATCGACTACGCTGCGCTGTGCCGACCAGTCAACCGTGCCGTCAGCCGCTCACCCGCCTCCGCCAACGTTGATTCTTTTTTCGCAAAACAAAACCGCACGATCTTGTTGTCGGTGCCGTCGTGATAAAACGCGCTCATCGGAATACACGCCACGCCGACCTCGCGCGTGAGCTTGATGGCGAAGTCTTGCTCGCTCAAATGCGTGTATTCGGGCAGGTGGGCATAACTTGCCGATACAAAATAGGTGGCGGCTGATGAATGGAACCTTAATCGGGAATCAGCAACCGCACGCAATAAATAATCACGTTTGGCTTGATAAAACACCGGCAACTGTAAATGGGTTTGGTCGGCCATGTAGTGGGCAATGGCGTGTTGGGATGGCGCATGCACCGTAAAAACAATAAATTGATGCGCCTTGCGGAATTCATTCATGAGTTCACGCGGTGCCAGCGCATAGGCAATTTTCCAGCCGGTGACGTGGTAGGTCTTGCCAAAGGACGAAATCACAAACGACCTTGCCGCGAGAGCGGGGTGGCGCGCGACACTTTCATGTTGCGCGCCGTCGAACACCATGTGTTCATACACCTCGTCACTGATGACGATGATGTTGGTGTTTTCGAGGAGGGCGGCAAGTGTGTCCATATCCGCTTGCGACCACGCCGTCGCCGTCGGGTTGTGCGGGGTGTTGATCATGATCGCACGGGTGCGTGGTGTGATCAGCGCGCGCACCTGGTCCCAATCCGGCTGGTAATCCGGGAAACGCAGCCGCGCATAGACCGGCACGCCGCCATTCATCCGAATCGACGGCTCGTAGCTGTCATACACCGGTTCAAAAATAATCACTTCGTCACCGGGGTGAACAATTGCCGTCAGTGCGGTGTGGATCGCCTGCGTCGCACCGGCGGTGACGGTAATTTCGCTGGCGGGATCGTATTGGGCGCCATACATCGACGACACCTTTTCAGCGATGGCGTCACGCAGAATGCCAACACCGGCCATCGGCGGGTATTGGTTGTGGCCGGCGGCCATTGCGGCGTGCATCAGTGACAACAAACGCGGATCGCAATCAAAGTCGGGAAAGCCCTGGCCGAGATTGACCGCGCCGACCTCGGCCGCCAGCGCGGACATGGTGGTAAAGATGGTGGTGCCGACGTTTGGCAGTTTTGAATCGATGGTTGTCATGGCGCGTGATGGTGGTAATTCATTTGAACATGATAACAAGCGGAATTGGCCGGTTTGCCGACATATCGATGATGGTTGCCTAATCGTCGTATGCTACAATTGCAACAGTGATGCAACAAGCATCAATTGCGATTAACCTTTCTGACCACAAAATGCCGATATTTCAAGACACCACGCGACCCGCGCCGACGAACCGTCACAAGTTGGGCGTATGGCCCGATACGACCAAACTTGCCACCGCGCTATCCGGCGCAATATTTTTTGCCACCGCGGTTTCGACCTCGGCGCAGACAGCGCCGCCTGCATCACCAGCGGCGGCGGAAGAAAAAAGTGCCGCCTCGAATCCATCGACGACACCAAAAAAAGTCACCGACATTATCGTCATCGGTAATCCCATGGGCGCAACGGATGCGCGTGATGTCGTGTCACCAGTGGAGGTGTTGAGTGGCAATGAATTGTTGTTGCGTCGTGCCGGGACGCTGGGTGAAACAGTCGACGGTTTGCTTGGCGTTTCATCGACATGGTTTGGCCCGAATGCCGGCCGCCCGGTGATTCGCGGGCTCGATGGCGACCGCGTGCGGGTGTTGAGCAATCTTGGTTCGTCGCTGGATGCGTCGAGCCTGTCGTTTGATCACAATCCGGCAATTGACCCATTGGCGGTCGAACGCATCGAGGTTTTGCGTGGCCCGGCGGCGTTACTTTATGGTGGTAGCGCGATTGGGGGTGTGGTGAACGTGATTGATAACCGCATCCCGACAACAGCGGTTGTTGGTACACGTGGCGCAATAGAAACACGTTTTGGTGGCGCCGAACGTGATCGCTCAACCTCGGTATTGTTCGAGGCGGGCAACGGCGTGGTTTCGTTACACGGGGACGGCTTTACGCGCAACAGCGACGACTACCGTGTGCCGAAAAACGCCGGTGTGCCCAGCCCGGTCGTCAACTCTTCCGCCAGCGCCGGCGGTGGTGCGTTCGGTGCGTCACTGCAACTCTTGGGTGGCCGCGGCAATGTTGGTGTTTCGCATTCGTTGTACGCGTCAAATTACGGTACCGTCGCCGAGGCGGATGTGCGTATCGACATGCGCCAAACCCGCACAGCGGCAGAGTTGAATTTGCGTGACCTCGGCGGCGTGATGGTTGAGGGTGTTTTTGTCAAGGCGTCAAAAAGCGATTACAAACACGTTGAGCTGGAAAACGGGGACATTGGCACCACTTTTAAGAACACCGGCAGCGATCTTCGGGCAGAAATCAAACATGCAAAGGTTGGACCAATACAGGGCGTGATCGGCCTGCAGGGCGAATCATTTCGTTTTTCGGCGCTGGGTGCTGAAGCGTTTGTGCCGGAAACAAAGACCCGCAACCAATCGCTCTTTGCCTACGAAGAATTGGTGGCGGGTGCGATGCGTTATGCGTTCGGTGCGAGGCTTGAGCGAAGCCGGGTGGAATCCGCCGGCGCAGGCGCGGCGGGCCCGGCTCGATTCGGCGCAGCGTCGTCGCGCACCTTTTCATTGGGCAGCGCGTCATTGGGTGCAGCCTATCGGGTCAATCGCGAACTCACCCTGAGCGGCAATATTGCATTGAATGAACGCGCGCCAACCTATAACGAGCTGTTTGCCAACGGCGCACATATTGCAACCGCCGCCTACGAGCTGGGCAATTCCCGTCTGGGCAAGGAACGATCAAATGCGATTGACATCGGGGTAAATTGGACGCGCGGTGCGACGAGTGCAAGGTTCGGCGTATTCATGCAGTCGTTTCGCAACTTTCTGGCATTGCGCCGTAGTGGTATAGAACGCGATGCCGAGGGTAACGGCGGCGGCAATGTCAGCGTCACGGATTGTGGCGACGGCACCTCCGTCGAATCCGGCTGCACAGCCGGGGTGTTGCCCGAGTATCAATACCAGGCGGTATCGGCAAGACTGTCCGGCGTCGAAGCGCAGGCAAACCTGCGGCTGTGGGAGCGTGGCAAACACCGCAAATATTCGCTCGATCTGGTGGCCAAACTTGACACGGTGCGGGCGGAAGATCGAACCAATCGTGAGCCATTGCCGCGTATCTCGCCGCTGCGGGCGACCATCGGTGCGACCTTCGATTGGCAGCGTTATCTGTTGAGCGCCGAACTCAGGCATACGGCGCGGCAAAGCCGTGTTCCGCAGGCAGATACGTTTGGACCGACCGACGGTTACACGCTGCTGAATGTGACTGCACAAGCCAATCTAAACCTTGGCTCACGCTCGACCGCAACGTTTTTTGTCCGCGCGACCAATCTGGCCAATGCGCATGCATTTAACGCCACCTCGATTGACACGATTCGGGCATTGGCACCATTGCCCGGGCGCGGTGTGCGGGCTGGGTTGAGAATAGATTTTTAAAAGAATTGAGTGGCAGGGCGCGACTGATAAAATGTTGCCATGCCTATCGTCACCTTCCCGAATTCGCCATACAAGCTCAACCAGCCGTTTTTGCCCGCAGGCGACCAGCCGCAAGCCATCGAAAAATTGGTCGAAGGCATCAATGACGGGCTGGCATTTCAAACCTTGCTGGGCGTGACCGGCTCCGGCAAGACCTTCACCATGGCCAACGTGATTGCACGTATCGGCCGGCCCGCGCTGGTGATGGCGCCGAACAAGACGCTGGCGGCGCAGCTGTATGCCGAGATGAAAGAATTTTTCCCCGACAATGCGGTGGAATATTTTGTCTCGTATTACGACTATTACCAGCCCGAGGCGTATGTGCCGTCGCGCGATTTGTTTATCGAGAAAGATTCCTCGATCAACGAACACATCGAACAGATGCGTCTTTCCGCGACAAAATCGTTGCTCGAGCGGCCCGACGCCATCATTGTCGCCACAGTGTCGTGTATTTACGGTATCGGTGACCCGACCGACTATTACGATATGCGCATGATGGTGCGGGTGGGTGACAAGGTTTCGCCGCAGGACTTGATCAAACAACTGATTGCGATGCAGTACAGCCGCTCCGAGCTGGATTTCAAGCGCGGCACCTTTCGCGTACGCGGCGACTCGCTCGATGTGCATCCCGCTGAAAGCAATGAATCGGCGCTGCGTATTTCGATGTTTGATAACGAGGTTGACGGCCTGACATTGTTTGACCCGTTGACCGGGCACACGGTCCAGAAAGTGCCGCGTTACACCGTTTACGCAAAAAGTCACTACGTCACCACCCGCGCCAGCACGCTCGGGGCGATTGAAGGCATTAAAGCCGAACTGCGTGAACGCATTGAGTACTATCAACAGGAGGGCAAGTTACTTGAAGCGCAACGCATTCAGCAACGCACCACTTTTGACCTGGAAATGCTCAATGAAATCGGCTTCTGTAAGGGGATTGAAAACTATTCGCGCCATTTGACCGGCCGGCCTGCCGGTTCGCCGCCACCGACACTGGTGGATTACCTGCCAAAAGATGCGCTGATGATCATCGATGAGAGCCATGTGACCATTCCGCAAGTCGGCGGCATGTACAAGGGTGATCGCGCTCGTAAGGAAAATCTGGTGGGGTTCGGTTTTCGTCTGCCGTCGGCAATGGACAACCGGCCGCTGCGGTTTGACGAATTTGAAACCATGATGCGCCAGACCGTGTTTGTATCGGCGACGCCGTCGGTTTATGAAGAAGCGCATACCGCGCAGGTGGTGGAACAA
>JANPDI010000157.1:0-6085 GCA_031431435.1 Burkholderiales bacterium | reverse complement strand
TCGCGCATTTTGTCGCACAGACTGCAGTAGCTGCGGCCAACCAGGGTCAGCCGCAGCGCCGGCATTATTTTGTCTCGGGACGCAAGGTGACGTAGCGCGCCGGTGTGTCATCGCGTTTGGCGAGCAATGCAACCGGGCGTTTGTCGTCGAGTTTGGCAACGACGTCATTAAACTGCGCAACATCCTTGATTTCGGTCGAATTGACCATCAGGATCGCGTCACCGGGACGCAGCCCGGCACGTGCGGCGGGGCCGGACGCTTCGGTAACGATCACGCCCTGGGTGATCGACATGGACTTGCGATCATCGTCGTCCATCTCTTCCAGAATCAAGCCCAGACGATCCGGCTTCAAGGCCGGCTTGACGGCGTCACCAGGCTTCGGTGTCGGTGGCGGGCGCACCTCGGCTGCGTCAACCGACTCCATGACGGCGGTGGTGATTTCCTTGGTGGCGCCATTGCGCCAAATTGACAGGGTCACCTTTGAGCCGGGCGCTTTCGGGAAAATAAGGCGCTGAATATCAATATTCGAGCGCACAACCTTGCCATCAACCTTTTGGATGACGTCACGCGACTTGAGACCCGCCTTGTCAGCCGGCGCGCCGCTTTCAACGGCATCAACCATCACGCCGGGGTCTTTTTTTGGCAGACCCAGCGCCTCGGCGAGATCCTCGGTGATGGGTGCCGGGCTCAGTACGATGCCAATGCGGCTGCGTTGGACTTTGCCGGACTTCATCAGCTGGTTGGCAACCTCCATCGCGGTATTGGAGGGAATGGCGAACGAAATGCCAAGATAGCCGCCGGTGCCGGTGAATATCTGCGAATTCACACCAACGACCTCGCCTTTGGTGTTGTACAACGGGCCACCCGAATTGCCGGGGTTGACGGCCGCATCGGTCTGGATAAACGGCACGAGTTCACCCGTCTCGCGCGACTTTGCGCTGACAATGCCGGCAGTGACGGTGCTTTCAAAACCAAACGGCGAACCGATCGCCAGCACCCATTCGCCGACCTTCAGGCGATCAGAGTTACCCATGGTCACTTTTGGCAGGCCGGTTGCTTCGATCTTTAATACCGCCACGTCGGTACGTTCATCCGCACCAATGACTTTTGCCTTGAATTCTCGCTTGTCGCTGAGCGTAACCTTAACCTCTTCGGCAAACACGGTGACATTCGGATTGCGTCCCGGCACCAGCACCACGTGCCGGTTGGTGATGATGAATCCGTCTGAGGAAATAATGAATCCGGAGCCCTGACCCAGGTCGCGCAACGGTGCTTCATTGTTTGGTGGGCTGTTTGGTGCACGTGGCTCGCGCGGGTTGCGGCGCGGGTTCTGCGGATTTTGGCGCGGCTGGGGAATCGCCTCTGGCGGCATAAACCGGCGGAAAAATTCGTAGAACTGTTCACTGTCCTCGGGGCTGACGCCACCGGCCATCGGGCCGGTTGGGCGTGATTTGGTACTGACATTGACCACCGCCGAGCCCTCTTTTTCGACCAGCTCGGAAAAATCCGGCAGCGCAACCCGTTGCGCACGGGCGTCGGGTATGGCGATCAGCAGTCCGAGGCTGACAAAAAATGCGCCTGTCAGCAGCGTCCATTTGTGGATCGGGTTCACACGGGTCTGGCTATTGCGATTGTTCATGTTTGGCTCGGTTCCCACGGTCAAAAATTATTCACCGGCAAAACCGGCAGGTTGAAAAATATTTGTTTAAGATTCTTTTGCGTCTACATCAGCGGTCAAAACAACTTATTTGCGGCGCGAAACACTGTCCGCAATCGATTGCACGGCGGCCAACGGCACTTCACCCATCACCGTCACTTGGTGATCCAAGATTGCACGGATCGCAAAGCTGACCGGACCATCATCGGTCAATCCGGCAGACGGTAACACAGGAACACCCGTTGACGGCTCGATAAACACCGACACGTGCAACAGCCCATCCGAAAACACCAACTGGGCAACCGACCCTTTGCGACCGGACAGATTGCGCACCATTTCGGTGACTTTCCGGAAGCCGGCCGGAAGATTCCCGACCTGCCAACCGGTGTTGGCCTGCTTGGGATTGTCTTTAACGGCGTAGTCACGTTGCCAGCCTTTTTCCTCAAACCGCGAACGTACACTTTGTTTGTCGACGGTGCCGCTGACATCGAGCTGGGTAAACATGAACTGCTCAAGCAACTGACTGCGTTCGTTATACAGCCGCGCCCGCAACAACAGCCCGGTACCCACTTCGGCACATAACTTCTGCATGTAACGCATGGCATCCTTCGGCTCAAGGATGATCCATTGACAGTCGTGACCTGAAATACGTTCGATCTGGCCGATCTTCACGCGGTAATTCTGCGTGATTTCGGCGGTGCTGCCGGTTACCAGCGACGGGAAAAAGCGCCCCGATGCGCGTTGGTCAACCCGCACCATTTTTTGGTCGGGGTGATAACAAAACATTTCGTTGTTGCGCCGGATCACTTCCATCATCGGACCGTCGAGCATTTCCAGCTTTTCGTGCTCGTTGCCTTGGCGATCAACCAAATGCGTGATGCGCGTTGTCGTCGAGCCATCCGTCGTCTGATGCACAAACACACCGGTATACGGCAGCTCGCGTGCCGATTTTGCAATGCGCTCGAGCCAATCGTTGGGATTTTTCGGTGGGGCGGCGGCGACAGCGGCCATTGAACCGGCGGCAACGGCACCGGCCACCCAGCCGCAAATCCGTCCAATGACAAAACGGCTATTCATGCAAAACACATCATTCCGGAACAATTAACGACTACTTCCCAGCCGCCGTCCGCGGGGCTTCACGCCGCGCCGAGGCCGATTGGAACGCATTGGGATTGGCAAACTGGCGGTGAATGGCCAGATAGTCGTTCACCCGTGTATCGGCAAGCGGGATTGCTGACTGCACCGGCTGTTGTACGATTTGCTGAACCGTTTGCATTGGTGCGATCACACCACTTTGTTGCTTCATTGCAATGACCGCGATCGCCGATACGGTGACAACCGAAGCGGCCATCGCCATCGCCAGTCGGGTATTGCGATGTGTTGACGCCGCCTTGATTGCAGATGGCGCCAGTACCGTCGGTTCGGCCGCCAACTTGGCAAAAATGGCGTCGGCACACACCCGGCGGCGCTGCACCTCGCCCAGCGATTCACCACGCAGCACATCACCAATCAAATGGTAGCTGTCCCAGACCTCGCGGCGATCGTGATCCGCGCCGAGTTTGCGGATGGTCTCGACCGCCTCGTCGCGATCCAATTCGCCATCCAGCAGTGTTGATATCTTGTCATTCATATTGAAATTCTCCATTTTGCCCCGCGCTAACCCGCGTGCAACGGTGCTTGACCACGTCGTTGCCGCGCGTTGTTATTGTCCCTGCTCTTAACTGCCTGCTTAATTGCCTGACTTGCATGCGTTGCCCATATTGCTGATATCGCTTGAAAATCGCTTATATATCGCTTGAATATCGCCTGTGTCCGCCAACTACCAACGTGTATCTTTATCGGTGCCCAACTGCGGCCGTAACTGCGTCGCAACCGCCTCACGCGCCCTGAAAATGCGCGAGCGGACAGTGCCGATCGGGCAATCCATGATCTGGGCAATTTCCTCGTACGACAACCCTTCAATCTCTCGCAGGGTAATCGCGGTACGTAATTCTTCCGGCAGCGCTTCAATAGTGCGGGTGACAATTTCACCGATTTGTTTGCTCATCAGTATCGAATCCGGCGTTGCCATATCACGCAGACCGGTGGCATCTTCAAAATTTTCCGCCTCTTCGGCGTCATAGCCGGTTGAGGTTGGTGCACGCCGCCCCTGACTGATCAGGTAATTTTTGGCGGTATTGATGGCGATCCGGTAGAGCCAGGTATAAAACGCACTGTCACCACGGAAATTGCCGATCGCGCGGTACGCCTTGATAAACGCCTCCTGCGAAACGTCTTCAATTTCGGACTGGTTGCGAATAATGCGCGACAACAAACGCTCGACTTTGCGCTGGTATTTGATGACCAGCAATTCAAAGGCGCGTTTATCCCCGGATTGCACCCGCACGACCAACTGTTGATCGATCTCGCGATCGCTCATTGATACGGCCCCTTTTGTTGCAAATGCAGAGTTCCGGTCGCCTCCATCCCGCAGTTTATTAACACCGCGTACTCGGGCATGCATGGAACCGGATATCCCGCCTGATGTCAGACTGGTACGATCGCCAATTATAAACGCCGCCATCAACACTCTCCTAAATTGCCTCGGTTTATCCGCACGATTGCCAACTGCCCCGGATACCTTGCGCCGGTGCATGCGACGCAAGCACATTCAACGGAACGGTATAGTGACAAAGCCAATAACAATTAGTTCCGTTTTTGCCAAAGGCACCGCATTTGGGCCATCCTGCAGGCCGCCGACTTGCCGCCCCACCTTTTAGCCCCGTAAGCCCACCACCGCCCATGCCAACCACACAAAAATACTATGATGTCTTGATCATCGGCTCCGGCTTGGCCGGCATTTCATTGGCGTTAAGACTTGCCGATACCCAAAAAGTTGCGTTATTGACCAAGGGCGAATTGCTCGACGCCGCCAGCGCATGGGCCCAAGGTGGCATTGCCGCCGTGCTGGCCGACGACGATTCGCCGGAAAATCACATTCAGGACACGCATGTTGCCGGCGGCGGCCTTTGTCATGACGACGCCGTCCGGTTTGTGGTTGAAAACGGCCGGCGCGCGGTCGAATGGCTGGTCGCCCAAGGGGTGCCGTTTACCAAGGATGAGCAGGACGATACCCAATTGCATTTGACACGCGAGGGTGGACATTCGCATCGCCGTATTGTTCACGCGGACGACGCCACCGGCCGTGCGGTACAAAAAACACTGGTACAACAACTCAAGTCACACCCCAATGTTGAAGTGCTCGAACATCGCATTGCGGTGGATCTGATCACCTCGAAACGGCTTGGGCGGCCAGACGAAAACCGCTGCTTTGGTGCCTACGTGCTCGATAAAACCACCGGACAGGTGGTCACCATTGGCGCGCGCTTCACGGCACTCGCCACCGGTGGCGCAGGCAAGGTCTATGTCTATACCACCAACCCGGACGTGGCCACCGGCGACGGTGTGGCCATGGGCTGGCGTGCCGGGTGCCGGGTGTCGAACATGGAATTTATGCAGTTCCACCCAACCTGTTTGTATCACCCGTCGGCAAAATCATTTCTCATCACTGAAGCCGTGCGTGGTGAAGGCGGCTATTTGCGTATTCCCACCGGCTATGAAAATGCCGGCGAACGCTTCATGCCGGCCCACGACGAACGCGCCGAGCTGGCACCGCGCGATATTGTTGCCCGCGCCATCGACTATGAAATGAAAAAACGCGGTTTGGATTTTGTGCATCTTGATATTTCGCACAAACCACCGGCATTTTTGCGTACACATTTCCCGAATATTGTTGAGAAGTGTCTTTCGCTGGGCATCGACATCACACAAGACCCGATCCCGGTGGTGCCGGCGGCGCATTACACCTGCGGCGGCTTGGTCACCGATTTGCGTGGTCGCACCGATGTTGACGGCCTGTATGCGTTGGGCGAAGTCTCATGTACGGGCCTGCATGGTGCCAACCGGCTGGCGTCAAACTCATTGCTCGAGTGTCTGGTGTTTTCCGAAGCGGTACTACGTGATATGTCCACACAGTCACGCGCCGACACGCCCGCGCTGCCCGCGTGGGACGAAAGCCGTGTCACCAACGCCGATGAGGAAGTCATCATTTCGCACAATTGGGACGAACTCAGACGCTTCATGTGGGATTATGTCGGCATCGTACGCACCGACAAACGGCTGGCGCGCGCCAAACACCGCATCAATTTGCTCAAATCCGAGGTTCACGACTACTACGCCAATTTTCGTGTGACCAATGATTTGATCGAATTACGCAACCTGCTGCAAACGGCCGAATTGATTGTTGATTGCGCGACCGCCCGCAAGGAAAGTCGTGGCCTGCATTACAGTCTGGACTATCCAACAACACTGGATAATGCGGTGGATACCATCTTGACACCTTGATCGCGCCAGCCGTTTAGGCGATTGATTTAAATACCATTGTTTTAA
>JANPDI010000156.1:0-4275 GCA_031431435.1 Burkholderiales bacterium | reverse complement strand
CGCCACGGTGCCGGAAAATATTTCGCTCACCTGGTATCCGGAAACCGACCGCAAAACCGGCGAGGTCACGCCACCGTCGACACTCGTGCCGGGTGAGCGCTGGCACCTGACGGTACGATTACGGCGGCCACACGGCACCGCCAACCCGCACGGGTTTGATTTCGAGGCGTGGGCGCTGGAACGCAATATCCGCGCCACCGGTTACATCCGCTTCAAGGGGGTGAATGAAAAACTCGCCGCGCCGGCGGCAGGATTCATGTTTGGCGTTGACCGGCTGCGCATGGCAATTCGCGAACGCATGCTGGCCGCGCTCAGTGGCGAGCCTTACGCCGGGGTGTTGGTGGCACTCGCCATTGGCGAGCAAAACGCGATCCCGGCGGCGCAATGGAAAACGTTTTGGCGTACCGGCACCGGCCATTTGATGTCGATATCCGGGCTGCATATCACGATGGTCGCCTCACTCTTGTATTGGTTGAGTTTTCGTCTCTGGGCACGCCTGCCACGGCTTGCCGTGCGACTGCCGGCGCAGCGGGTGGCGGCAATGGTTGGTGCGGCAACCGCGCTGGCCTATTCGTTGATTGCCGGTTTTTCAGTGCCAACCCAGCGCACGTTTTTTATGCTGTTGGTGGTGGCGGCGGCGTTGTTTGTCGGACGCGGATTGTCTGGCTCGCGCATTCTGGCGTTTGCGTTATTCGCGGTGACCTTGCTCGATCCGTGGTGCGTGCTGGCACCCGGCTTTTGGTTGTCGTTTGGTGCGGTGGCAATGATCTTTTATGTCACCACCAACCGGCCGGGCAAAATGAGCGTGGGTGGTACCGCCATCCGCACCCAGATGGCCGTTACGCTCGGTTTGTTGCCGATGACACTCGCCTTGTTTCAGGAGGTTTCTGTCATCTCGCCGGTTGCCAATGCCATCGCCATTCCGGTGGTCAGTTGGTTGGTGGTGCCGCTGACCTTGTTGGGGTCGGTGTTACCGTTTGACACGGTGTTGCACCTTGCGCATGTGGTCATGAGCTTGACCTATGATTTGCTCAATTGGCTGGCGCAATTGCCAAACGCGGTGTGGCAATCCCACGCGCCGCAAGCGTGGACGGTGGTGCTGGCCATGTTGGGCGTGGTGATGTTGATGTTGCCGCGCGGCATGCGCTTTCGCTGGGTTGGTGGTGTGGTGATGTTGCCGATGTTTTTGGTGCTGCCGCCGGCACCCAAGCCGGGGGAGGTATGGCTGACGCTGCTCGATGTCGGCCAGGGCCTGGCAACGGTTGTACGTACCGCCGGCCACACCATGGTGTACGACACCGGGCCGCGGTGGAATCCCGATGCAGACTCCGGCAACCGGATTGTGGTGCCGTTTTTGCGCGGGGCGGGCATTCGTCACCTCGACGCACTGGTCATCACCCATGCCGATGACGATCACGCCGGCGGCGCGCGTTCGATCATTGATGCCCGTAGCCCCAACTGGGTGATGACCTCGATGCCATCCGACGCCCCCGACCTAAAAAACGCAAATGAAGTGATGCGTTGTGAAGTTGGTGACGGCTGGCGCTGGGACGGCGTGGATTTTGATGTGCTGCACCCGACCAGCGGCGACTATGATGAAACGCGCAAAACCAATAACATCGGCTGCGTGATCAAAATTAGTGCGCCCGGTGGCACCATCCTGATGACGGCGGATGTCGAAAAATTGGTCGAGGTGGAATTGCTTGAACGCTTCGCGCCGGAATTGAAGTCGGATGTATTGATTGTGCCGCACCATGGCAGCAAGAGCTCATCAACCGACGCCTTCATCGATGCGGTGCAGCCAAAACTGGCGCTGATCCCGGTCGGCTATCGCAATCGTTTTGGTCATCCACATCCGGATGTCGAGGCACGTTACAAAACGCGCGGCATCCCGCTGCGTCGCACCGATTGGGAAGGTGCCATCACGTTAACGTTTGCCGTTGACGCCAATGGCGTGCCGGCTGCTGTGTCGCATCGTCGGGTCAGCAAGCGTTACTGGAGGGATGTGCCGGAACACCTGGTAAAGGATGAATAGGGAACGTCAAAAAACCTCGTCGTCCCAGCGCAGAGCCTGCCCCAGAATGCGTTAAGGTGGGGCTGGGACCCAGCATCTCGTAACTCAGTTGAAATAACGATGGACTGGATTCCAGCCTTCGCTGGAATGACGGGCATTCGGAGGTTATCGGCAATTTCTAAGAACAAAAGTGCCCGATTGGCGGGCGTTTTCAACACAAAACATCTGGAAGCAGCCGCCAATAAACGACTTTTCATTAAGGGATCTTCTAAAAACCTGCCCATTACCAGCGTCCCGCTGGATACGCTGCGCTACAGGCCGGTACCCAATTTTGGGTTGAATTTGATGCCACAACAAAATTGGGCCCCTGCCTGCGCAAGGGAGGGGGAGTGTCGCGGTTTTTAGAAGTTCACGTAGTGTCGTTGATGTCCCAGCCAATGGCTGGGCCGAATGCGTACAATGGTCTCTCACGCCAACTCCGAGGATTGCCGTATGGATTTGTCCCGCTTCCCGCGCCGCCGTTACACGCCGTTTGCCACACCGATCGAATTTTTGCCGAACCTCACACGCGAACTCGACGGCCCAAACATCTATATCAAACGCGACGATATGTTGGGCTTGTTTCCGGGTGGCAACAAAACCCGCAAGTTGGAGTTCCTGGTGGCCGATGCGTTGTCGCACGGCGCTGATACCCTGATCACCTGCGGCGCGCCACAATCAAACCATTGCCGCATCACGCTGGCGGCGGCGGCCAAAGAGGGCCTTAAATGCCGCTTTGTCATCGAAGAACGTATTCCCAATAGTTATCACGACGACGCCAACGGCAACCACTTCATGTTTCGCTTGATGGGGGTTGAAGACATCAAAGTGGTGCCGGCCGGCAGCGATATGCTGGGTGAGATGCAAAAGATCGCCGATGAATTGGCGGCACAGGGACGGCGCGGCTACATTGTGCCCGGTGGCGGCTCGAATCCGATTGGTGCACTTGGTTATGTGGCGTGTGTGCAGGAAATCATGGCGCAACTGTTTGAACAGGCGCTACGCATCGATCATATCGTGGTCGGCTCCGGCAGCTCGGGCACCCATGTCGGTATTCTCGCGGGTCTATACGGTTGCAACGTGCACATTCCGGTGATGGGCATTGGTGTCAGCCGCGACCCGGAAAATCAGGAGCCGTTGGTCTATCGCGAACTACAGGCGACGGCGAAGCTGCTGGGACTGCGTGGTGAGGTGCCGCGTGAATTGGTCAAAACCGACGGCAACTATTGGCGGCCAAAATATTCGCTGCCGAATCAACGCATGGTCGAGGCCATCCAGATGCTCGCCCAACTCGAAGGCATTCCGCTCGACCCAAGCTACACCGGCAAAATCATGGCCGGCTTGATCGGGCTGATCCGGCAGGGCGTGTACAAGGCGGGTGAAAACGTGTTGTTCATCCACACCGGCGGCTTGCCGTCGATGTTTGCCGAAACACAAACCCTGCTGGGCCGTCGGCCGGTGCTTGACGTTTAACGCACCGCACTGCCGGGATCGGCCGGCAATAGATTGGATACTTCAATCAGATTCGCTACTGCCCGTCGTGCAACCGTATTGGCATTAACTGCGCGCTGTCAAAATCCGGCGCACGGCGCAAGTCGAGTGTGAACGGAAAGGCGGGATTGCGGCCTTCCAGTTTCACATCCAACTTACCCGGTGTGTGGCCGATTTTTTGGAAGCGTGCCACGCGGCGCGCTTCGGCTTCATTGGCGTTGACCGGGAAGGTGGCGTAATTGCGTCCGCCGGGATGGCTGACGTGGTAGGTGCAGCCACCCACCGAGCGGCCCGACCAGGTATCGATCACATCAAACACCAGCGGGGCGTGCACACCGATGCTCGGGTGCAAGGCCGACGACGGCGCCCATGCGCGGTAACGAACACCGGCGACAAATTCGCCCGGCGTACCGGTCGGCGTCAACGGCACCACGCGGCCGTTGCAGGCGACCACATGGCGCTGTTGCAACATACCCGAGACCTTCACCTGCATGCGCTCCAGACTCGAATCAACATAACGTGCGGTGCTGGTGCCGGCCATTTCCTCGCCCAGCACGTGCCACGGCTCGATGGCCTGACGCAATTCCATTTCGACACCCTGATACGCGACGGTGCCAAAACGCGGGAAACGGAATTCGATAAACGGCGCAAACCACTCGAGCTTGAAGGCGTAACCGGCGGCATTTAAATCATCAATCACCGCTTTCATATCCTGCACCACAAAGTAGGGC
>JANPDI010000155.1:0-86352 GCA_031431435.1 Burkholderiales bacterium | reverse complement strand
TATCCATCATCTGTATGCCAACAAGGCCGCCATGCAAGGCTATAAGAGTGGCAAATGGCCGGATGGCGCGGTGATTGTGTTTGATTTGCTCGATACCAAGTCGGCGGATAATGCGGTTTCCGAGGGCAATCGCAAGGTGGTAGGCGTGATGCATCGAGATGCAAAAAAATACGCCGCAACAGGCGGCTGGGGTTATGAGGGCTTCAAAGCCAACAGCAAAACTGAGCGTGCCGTTGGTGCCAATGCCGCGACTGCGTGCCACCAATGCCATATCGCCCAAAAGGATGCCGGATACGTGTTCAGCAAATGGCGCCCTTGACTAAACCATCCCCAGACCTGGCCCCGCCGCTGGTTGTCTCCCAGTGGTTCAACACCAATGAAGCCATCACGCTGGATCAACTGCGCGGCAGGGTTGTGCTGATTGATGTGTTCCAGATGTTGTGCCCCGGCTGCGTGATGCAATCGATGCCGCAGGCGGTGCGATTGTGGCACCACTATCGCGCCAGCCCGGCCGCCGATGACGTGATGATACTGGGGCTGCACTCGGTATTCGAACATCACGCGGTGATGGGCCCGCCAGCGTTAGCCGTGTATCTCTATGAGTTTCGCATTCCATTCCCGGTCGGGGTCGATTGCCCGGCTGAATCCGGCCCGCTGCCACAAACCATGCGCGCCTATGGTATGCAGGGAACGCCGACCATGTTGTTGATCGACCGGCAGGGCAGATTGCGGCGGCAGCATTTTGGTGTTGAGCCGGATGACGAAGTGTTGCAACGCATTGAGCGGCTGGTTGACGAGACGTAACCGGTGGCGGCTAAACGAGCGCGATCATTCAGCGGCTTGACTCAAAACTAAAGGCAAAACTAAAGCGACCAAGCCCGAATTTCCCAGCCCTCTGGCAAATCACTCGCCTGCACGACATCCACCCGCATCGGCAAATCGCTTTCGCCAAATGAATCCCGCAGCAAGAACATTTTGGCCAATGGCAGTGGTTCACCGACTATCGCCAGGTCAAGATCAGAATGTGGTTTTACGCGTTGACGATCTGCGGCACTTCTCACCACGCGTGAGCCGAGCGCAAAAAAATTTGTGATGCGGCGCGTATTGCTGAATCAATGCACGAACCAACGCGACGCAGTTATTAGGCAGCACCAACTCGGCTTGGTCGTCGACAATAATCATGCACTTGCCGCCATGAGTTTGTTGTGAAAGTTTTGCGCATCCGTCAACATGTGTATTCGCCAGTGTGAAGGGTTGGCTGATAGGTTACCCAAATTGTCCCAACTTGTAACCCTGCATCTGGCAGTCCTTGCGGTCAACTAACCCTTCCCTTTCAGCTTGGCAAACGCTTCCGCCATGGCATTACCGCCCTGGGCGGGAGCGGACTTTAAACCCGCCATCTGACGCGCTGTTTGGGATGGTTTTGCCTGAAAACCCGCGCCACTCCTAGGGTTTGTATTTCTGTTTGGCGTGTCGTTCAGCCGCATGGTCAGCGCCACGCGTTGGCGTTTGATGTCGATCTCGAGCACTTTGACTTTCACCACTTGCCCCGCTTTGACGACGGCGTGTGCGTCTTTGACAAACTTCTCTGCCAGCGCGGAGATGTGGATCAGGCCGTCCTGATGCACACCGATATCGACAAACGCGCCAAACGCGGCGACGTTGGTGATCACGCCTTCGAGGATCATGCCAGGGGCAAGGTCGTTTAAGGATTCAACCCCATCCTGAAACGTCGCGGTGGTGAATTCGGGGCGCGGGTCGCGGCCGGGTTTTTCGAGTTCTTTCAAAATATCCGTGACGGTGGGCAAGCCGAATTTTTCATCAACATACTTTTCCGCGCTGAGTGACTTCAACAACTTTGTTTCGCCCATGATGGTTTTGACGTCTTGTTGGATATCGGCCAGGATGCGCTCGACCAACGGGTAGGCCTCCGGGTGGACCGATGAACCATCGAGTGGATTGCTGCCATTGGGAATGCGCAAAAAGCCGGCCGCTTGTTCAAACGCCTTGTCGCCTAGGCGCGGCACCTTCTTCAAACTTTCACGGGTGGCAAACGCGCCATGGGTATTGCGATGATTCACAATATTCGCCGCCACCGACGAGCTCAACCCCGACACCCGCGCCAGCAATGCCGCCGAGGCGGTGTTGACGTCCACGCCCACCGCGTTCACACAATCCTCGACCACGGCGTCAAGTGAGCGTGCGAGTTGTGATTGGTTGAGGTCGTGTTGATATTGCCCCACGCCGATGGATTTTGGGTCGATCTTCACCAGCTCGGCGAGCGGGTCTTGCAATCGGCGCGCAATCGAGACCGCGCCGCGCAACGAGACGTCGAGGTCGGGCAATTCTTTTGAGGCAAATTCAGAAGCGGAATAAACCGATGCGCCTGCTTCGGACACCACAATCTTGGTGATTTTTTTGGTGGGCGCAACCTTGATCATGTTTTTGATCAAGTCCGCGGCGAGTTTATCGGTCTCGCGTGAGGCGGTGCCGTTGCCAATCGAAATCAAATCGACATTGTGTTTCATCGCCAGCGCACCCAACACCACGAGCGCGCCGTCCCAATCGCGACGTGGTTCGTGTGGGTAGATGGTGGCGGTATCGACCACCTGACCAGTGTGATCCACCACCGCCACCTTCACGCCGGTGCGAATACCGGGGTCGAGGCCCATGGTGGCACGCGGGCCGGCCGGGGCAGCGAGCAGTAGGTCTTTCAGATTGCGCGCAAACACGTTGATGGCTTCGATCTCGGCGCGTTCACGCAACGCCGACATCAGTTCGGTCTCAAGGTGCATCGAAAGTTTAATGCGCCAGGTCCAGCGCACCACTTCACACAGCCACTTGTCGGCAGCGCGCGCTTTGTTGGCGATCTTGTTGATGCCGGCAACCATTTCCTCAACCGGATTAAACGCCGCATTCCACGCCGGTTTTTCTTCTTCGGAATCGAGCCGCAACATCACCGTCAACACGCCTTCGTTGCGCCCACGAAAAAGCGCCAGCGCACGGTGTGACGGAATGGTCTTGATGGTTTCGCTGTAGGAAAAATAGTCCGCGAACTTGGCGCCCTTGTCGTCCTGCCCTTCAACCAATTTGGATTCGACCACGCCGTGTGCCAGCAAATAGTCACGCACACGCCCGACCAACACCGCGTCTTCCGAAAAGCGCTCCATCAATATTTGTTTGGCGCCTTCGAGTGCGGCCTTGACATCCGGCACCACGGTGTCTTTTTCGGCGGTCTTGGGTTCCGCGGATAAATATTTTTCGGCTTCGACTTCCGGCGTCAAGGTTGGATCCGCCAACAACGCATCCGCGAGCGGTTCCAGACCGGCTTCACGCGCGATCATTGCCTTGGTGCGGCGCTTCTGTTTATACGGCAGGTACAAATCCTCCAGCGTGGTTTTGTCTTCGGCGTTGCTGATGGCGGCCAGTAGCACATCGGTCATCTTGCCTTGTGATTCGATGTTCTCCAGAATCGCCGCACGCCGGTCTTCCAGCTCACGTAAATAACGCAACCGCTCTTCAAGCAGCCGCAGTTGAATGTCATCCAGCCCGCCGGTGGCTTCTTTGCGATAACGCGCAATAAACGGCACCGTGGCGCCTTCATCGAGCAGCGCAATCGCGGCCGCGATCTGGTTTGGGTGGGCGGAAACTTCAAGGGCGAGGCGGGATTGAATCGATGGGAGCATGAAAGAGATGTGGGGTTAAGTGAAATACCGTAACTTCCCCGGATTTAGTCCGGGGCCCAATTTTGGCTGGCAAAAACACTGACGTGAAATTAGGCCCCGGCCCCACCTTTAAACATGCTGGGGCAAGCTCTGCGCCGGGGAGACAGCTGTGGGAGCGGGGATTCTACGGCAAAGCCCGACCAACAAACCAAGCAGTGGTTATGGCCGCACCGCCGGTGACTCAATCAACATGCCTTTTGCACGACCGGCAAGATAGGCTTCAAGCGCGACCATTTCTTCGCTGCCCGGCGCATAGGGTTCGGCGCGCACACCAGTCATGCAGTTGCGCAGCCGTCGCTGCAATGAGCCAACCCCTTGCCATTCAAGACGGTAGATCGGGTAGCCGGTCGGATGTGCCTGCGGAATCACATTGCCCGCTAGAGATTTGCCGGCCTGATCGATGTGGCAATCCTTGCAGCTCAAATCGATCTGGCCGATGCGTTGTTTAAACAGCGCTTCGCCGCGTGTGCGTGCGGCGTTGAGTTTGGTGTCGATTGGTGGCGCAATCGGCATCCCGCGTGATTGGAGCGCCAAGTACGCTTCGATGCCGAGCAAGGTCTGGTCTTCAACCGGCAACGCGGGCGCTTGTTGTTGGTTGGTGCGGCACAGGTTGATTTGTTGCGCCAGGTTTATTGGCCGCTTCATCGCATTGGAAAACGCCGGGTAACGCGCCGCCACACCGCGCATCGATTTAACGGCGTCGCCGTGGCAATCGGCACATGATTTTTTCGACTGACCCTGCGAGCTGGCCCAATGTGCTTCGCCATCTTTGACCCATAACATCGCCGGATTTTGACTGTCGTCTTTTTGCAGCGCCTGTGTGGCCGGGCGCATGAAGTCAAAACCCGATTTGCGGGAATCGGCATCAGCGGCGATGGCGCTGGTACTCACGCCCGCACCCGGCATCAATAACAACACGACAAGCCACAAGGAAAGCCGCATCATCTCACCGCACTGTGATGGCCGCGCGTTCGGTCTGCGCAAAACCATTGTCGCCATCCCATTGCATGACAAACACACCGCTGCTGTTCACCACGGTGTGAAACGACAGATACGGATTGGCGGCGACTGCCGCGTACAGGGTGGCGCTAAAGACGTTTTCATGACTACTCGGCGTCGTGTTGGGTTCAAACCGACAAACAAATCGCCGGATCAAATCACGCGCCAACATCGCGCCTTCGCTCGAACGCCGGTAGCCGGTTTCCATCGGGTGTTGAATCAACACCCGGATCTCGATGATCTCGCCGCGTTTGGCGGTGGCCGGAATGGTGATGACGGTGCGCGCCATGTTGTTAATCTTCAATACACGCGGCGAGGGTGACAATCACCTCCACCGTGTGTGTCCAACAACTGCCGTCGTTCATTTTTGCCACGGCAACCAGTTTTTGTGTCGTCGCCAAGCGGATGCGGGTAGCAACCCGTGCACGACCGCCATTCGGACCGAGCACAAATAACGCCACGTCATGCTGCGGATTTTTTTCGTTGAAGACGGCAATGCCCACCACGTGATTCGCCGGTGTCATCGGGCTGTCCACTAACACTTCGATCGGCACGCTGTTGCCGTTATCCACCAATGGCGCGACATTGAGTTTGACGCGCCCTTCGCGTGGCGTGGCACTGCCCGCATACGACTTCACCAACGCGGCGAGCACGTCATCCTGCGCCAGCAATGTCGCGGGGCGTACCAACACACCCGCCGTTATCGCGGTGCTGGCGGCCAAGAACTGTCGGCGGGTGGCGTTCATCGTCATTTCAGCGTCACCAGGTACGCCACCACATCTTCAATCTGTTGTGCATCAAGTATGGATTTGCCTTGATACGCATTGGCAACCCGTGTCAAACCATCGACCCGATGATAGGCGGGCATCACGCTTGCAGGATCGAGTCTGCGGCTATCGACCAGGCGCAAACGCAACTGCGCCGCCGACCAGCGGCTGCCGGCACCGGCAATGCTGGTGGCGATGTTGCCTTGAGATTTGTTGTCGGAAGGGAGTTGATGACACAACACACATAACCCAATCTGCCGGTTGGCGACAATCGCCGCGCCACGCGCCGTATCACCCGGCGTGGTGGTGAGCGGTGTGACAATGGCATCACCAACAATGTTGATGGCGGCGGGGTTGGCGGTGGCGGCTGTCATCGATAACAACGCCGATGCCAAAAAAACCTTCACGCCGCCTCCCGCGCCAAACAACCCTACGCCTTCAGACTGTGGTTCTTCAACGGCAAATCACGGATACGTTTGCCGGTCGCGGCAAAGATTGCGTTCAACACTGCCGGTGCCGCCACCGCAATGGTCGGCTCACCCACGCCACCCCAGAAACCACCGGACGGCATGATGATGGTCTCAACCTTTGGCATGTCGGCAAGCATTAACGACGGATATTGATGGAAGTTGGTTTCGACAATACGGCCATCTTTAACGGTGCATTCCTGATACAACGCCGCGCCGAGTCCATACACAAACGAGCCTTCCACCTGTGCTTCGATTTGTTGTGGGTTCACCGCGTGGCCACAATCGGTCGCCGCAACGATGCGGTGAATTTTCAGCACACCATCTTTGCTGACCGACACTTCGGCACACGCTGCGACATAACTGCCGAAGCCGTGCGTCTGCGCCAATCCGCGGAAAATATCAGCAGGTGCGGGTTTGTCCCATCCAACGTGTTTGGCCACCGCGTCGAGCACCGCCAAATGTTTTGGGTGCTTGGCCATCAATTTGCGGCGTAGCGCCAGCGGGTCTTGTTTGGTGGCGTGGGCAATTTCGTCGATAAACGATTCCAGATAAATTGCGTTTTGATTCAGGTTCACCCCGCGCCAGAAACCGGGCGGCACGTGCGGGTTGCGCATGGCGTGATCAACCAATAAATTCGGAAAGGTGTAACCGATCGCCGTCTCCGGCCCGCCAAGATTCAACCCTTGAAACACCACCGGGTCTTTGCCGTCGCGAATCGCCTGTGGTGCCAGGCCAGCGAGGATTGATTGCCCGGAAATGCGCATATGCAGTCCGGTGATCTCGCCCTTGTCGTCGAGGCCGGCGACCATCTTGCAATGGGTGATCGGGTGATACTGACCATGCGCCATGTCTTCTTCGCGCGACCAGATCATCTTGATCGGTGTGCCGGGCATTTGTTTGGCAATCAACACCGCCTGGCGTACGTAGTCGGTACCGCCGCGCCGGCCAAAGCCGCCGCCCAAATGGATTTTGTAGACCTCGACCTTGGAGGGCGGCAACCCGGCCGCCTCTGCCGCCACCGCGTGTGCGGCTTCACCGTTTTGTGTCGGCACCCATGCCTCGCACAGCTCGGGCGTCCATCGTACGGTGGCGTTCATGGTTTCCATACACGCGTGGTTTTGATGCGGGTACGAATAGGTGGCTTCCACTTTGCGCGCAGCGTTGGCAATCGCCATCGGCGCGTCACCAACCGTGCTGCCAACCACCGCGTCTTTGGCGGTGAGTCCGGCCTTCAAGACTTCGGCAAAGGTTGCGCTGGAGAGCTTTGCATTGGGGCCTTCGTCCCACTCGACCTTTAATGCGTCCAATGCGGTCTTGGCGCGCCACCAAGTATCGGCCACCACCGCCACCGCGCTGTCGTTAATACGGATAACTTTTTTAACGCCGGGGCGTTTTAACACCGCGCTGTCGTCAAACGATTTTAATTTGCCGCCAAACACCGGGCAATCCAACACCGCGGCATTTAACAAGCCTGGCATGGTGATATCCATGCCGTAGATTTGTTTGCCGGTGGTTTTGTCGACGGTATCCAAACGCGCCAAACGTTTGCCGGCGATCTGCCAGTCTTTTGGATCTTTGAGTTTGACGTCGGTGGGTGCGGTGAGTTTGGCTGCAGCGGGCGCCATCTTGCCGAAGGTGGTGGTGCGTGATGAGCCAGCGTGAGTGATGACACCCTTGGCCACGGCGCATTCACCGACTGGTACTTTCCACTCATCCGATGCGGCTTGCATCAACATCATGCGTGCGGCCGCACCGCCCTTGCGAACGTAATCCTGTGAGCCACGAATGCCCTGGCTGCCGCCGGTACCAAAACTGCCCCACGGGCGTTTGCGCGCAACACTTTGGCCGGGCGTCGGGTATTCGGTGGTGACTTTTGCCCAATCACATTCGAGCTCTTCGGCGACCAATTGCGCCAAGCCGGTCAAGGTGCCCTGCCCCATTTCCGAGCGGGCGATACGCACCACCACCTGATCATTCGGTTGAATCACCACCCAGGCGTTAATTTCGGGCGCGGTTGAGGTGATGGCTTGAGCGTTGGCGTCTTTCAAAAACGGCACATGAAAACCCACCACCAGCGAACCCGCAACGGCGGTGGAACCCTGAATAAACTGACGACGTGAAACGTTGACGGTGTTCATGCAGCACCGCCTTCAACGTGCTCAATGTTTAACGCATTCGCCACTTTTTTGCCGGCGGATTTGGGAGCGTTTTTGGCCCCGGCCATTTCGCGTGCGGCGGCGTGAATTGCGGTACGCACCCGGTTGTAGGTGCCGCATCGGCAGATGTTGGTCATGGCATCATCGATGTCTTTGTCAGTCGGGTTCGGCTTGGATTTGATCAGCGCGGTGGCGGCCATGATCATGCCGGATTGGCAAAAGCCGCACTGCGGCACATCGAGCGCGACCCACGCTTTTTGAATCGGGTGCGAGCCGTCTTTCGACAGGCCTTCGATGGTGGTGATCTTTTGGCTTGCCTTCACCGCTGAGGCGGGCATCACACAGGAGCGCACCGGTACGCCGTCGATATGCACCGTGCATGAGCCGCACTGGGCAATGCCACAGCCGTATTTGGTGCCGGTCAGGCCGAGCTGCTCGCGCAATACCCACAAAAGTGGTGTGCCTTCGTCTGCCGCATAGTCTGAAATCTTGCCATTCACATTCAGTTTTGCCATGATTCGCTCCTTAGCGCGGATTCATTAAATCGTTGATGCCCTGATGGCTTGATTATGACCGGAACGCGACATTTGAGAAGGGGTCGATTGACGGGTATCAAGCGTTTTGACTGCACAAATTGGTGCAAAAAGAATAGATTATCAACGCTGACGTTCACCACCCAACCCGAGGATCATCATGCAACAAGTTATCGCCAAAAAGACCGCCGCCGATTTTGACCCCGAAGTGATGAAGTTGTTCGACCAATATGTGCATGGCGTGATCGACCGCCGCGGCTTTTTGGCTGGCGCGACCAAATACGCCGTGGGCGGTGTGTCGGCGACCATGTTGCTGGAAATGTTGAACCCACAATTCGCCACGGCTCAAGTGGTGAAGAAAGACGACCCACGCATCGTTGCCAAAATGGTTGAGTACGACTCGCCTGATGGCAGCGGCAAAATGAAGGGCTACCTCGTCATGCCGGCGAAGATGACCGGCAAATTGCCGGCAGTGATGGTGATTCACGAAAATCGCGGATTGAATCCGCATATTGAAGATGTCACCCGGCGTCTTGCGCTGGATAACTTCATCGCGTTTGCACCCGATGCATTGACCCCGGTCGGCGGCTACCCCGGTGATGAAGACAAAGCACGTGAGGCGTTTGCCAAACTCGACCAAACCAAGGCGCGCGCCGATTTTGTCGCCGCGTTTGGCTTCATGAAAACCATGAAAGACATCAGCGGCAAGATTGGCGCGGTGGGTTTTTGTTATGGCGGCAGCATGGTGAATTACCTCGCCACACAATTGCCGGATCTCGCCGCCGCCGTGCCGTTTTACGGCAGCGCCGCCAAAACCGAAGACGTGCCAAAAATCAAATCGCCGCTGCTGATTCATTACGCCAGCAACGACGAGCGTATCAACGTGGGCTGGCCGGCGTATGAAACAGCGTTGAAGGCGGCCGGCACAAAATACGAGGCGTTCATTTATCCGAATACGCAACACGGCTTCAACAACGACACCACACCGCGTTTTGATGCGGCGGCGGCAAAGTTGGCTTGGGACCGCACAATCGCGTTTTTCAACACCACGCTGCGCGCGAAATAGAAAGTGCAATAGCGGCGGGCATCTTCAAGCATAAATGCTTGAAGACGCCCGCCCACAAACAACATTGACATCCCTTTTGCCGCCGCTGGTAATTCTTGCCGGTTGATACGCAGGCTGTAAAAATTCTGCAATATCGTCGTCACATACTGTCTGCTCGGGATCACCAAGCGTGGTTGATCCGCTTTTTTTAGCCGACAAACAGGACACGACGAATATGCAGAAAATCTCAATTGCCGCTGCGGTCATCGCAGCAACCATGTTGTCTGCTTGTGCAGACATGAAAATCACACCAAACCCGGTGGTTCCGGATACCCGTATCGCCGCGCCGGTCGTTGTAAACCCCGACGTCGAGCTGGCTGAAGCCGTTCGCACGCAGCTCCGTAGCATGGGTATTCGTGGTCTCACAGTCACTGTTGCAAAAGGTGAAGTTACGCTGAAGGGCGATGTCGAAAACGGCCAGGAGTTGGCGCGCGTGGCCAAAGGGGTGCAAGGCGTTAAAGGTGTGACCGCCGTCGTGCCAGACGTGAACGTCAAGCGCTAACCAGTAACGACACATAAAAAGCCCGGTGATGCCGGGCTTTTTTGTGTTTGTTTGGTTGCGAATCGATTAGTACCCGGCCTCGTGCGCCATTTGGTCAAAGATACCTTTCCCAAAGTTCGTTTGAGAGTTTTCCGTTAGGGTCAACCCTTGCCTTCAGTGCGCGTAGCGCCGTGGCCTCCGGATACGCGCGTTCAAATTGCCGTCGAGTAGCGTGGAGCTGATAAGGTAGGTAGTAACGCCCATTAAGCGACAAGGCGATTTCAATGAGCTCTCGTGTCCACGTACCGACCACTTCCATTGCCTTGTTGTGCGTGCGCTGCTTGAAGTACAGAACAAATGAAAACACTTCTGATTTGGCCCAAGGAAGCAGACTGATATGGTCCGCGGGAGAGTGTCGGATCGACACATTGAGCACTTCTACATTGCGCAACCGAATAAGCTTTGCCATCGCGACAGCAAACGCCTGCGCATTCTCAATTGGGACAAAGAACTCTTGTAGTACGTAAGTTGAAATACGCCGCGTGCGGGGCTCGAGCGAGGCGATATCGAGGCTTGCTTCTTGATTGCGCCAACGTACCGCAGATGCCGCCTTCAAAAGCGGATGGGTGATGGCGCTGCGCACGTTGGCAACGCCAGGTACTTCGGTGAGTAGCCAGATGGCATCTTGATCAATGCTGTAGCGCTGACCTCGTGGGATAAGCCCATCGCGTTGAGTGATAGGCGCATCTGTTTCACGCCAAGTGACAGAGACCACGCGGTCAAACCGTGGTGGCAGCAAGTCAGCATTGTGCATAATCGCAGTGCGGTCTTGTACAACGCTATTCGCAAATTGATTGAAATACTCCGTCAGGGATGATTCCTTGACGCTGCGTGCCATTCGTACGTTTCTGCCCAAGTCGAGTTCAGCTTCGACGATGATGCCGCAAGCGCCATATCCGCCGATTGCCGCACAGAAAATATCCGCGTTCAACGTCCGTGATGCCTCAATCTGGGTACCGTCTGCCAGCACGATGGAAAGCGCGCGGACCGAGTTCGCAACAGAGCCTGCCCCAACATATCTCCCATGGCAATTCACGGAAATGGAGCCGCCAATGGTGAAGTTCGAATAACTCTGCATAATTTTCACCGACAACTGGTGAGGATCAAGCAAATCAAGTAGCGCCCGCCAAGTCATTCCTGCCTGCACGCGCACAGTCATTTCCGACGGTCGAAACCAAATCAGTCGGGACAATTGGCGCATATCGATATGGCGCCCATTTTTCACCGCAATTTGGCCACCCATGCTGAAGCGACCACCACCGATTGCAATCTTGCCGGGCCATTCACGCACATGCGAAACGAGTTCGTGTGTTGTGGTTGGGATGACGATGCTAGCAACATCGACACCATAAATCTGCGTGACATTCTCGATCCGTAGTTGAGTTGCGCACAGCGAAGTCCTTGGCGAGGAAAGCAGGCCAGCTGCCAGCAAAGCCGACTGCAAAAGGGTGCGGCGACGAGAGCGAAACGTATTCAAATACGCCAGCTAGGTTGATACAAACCCGGCCTCGTGCGCCATTTGATCCGCGTGATAAGAGCTGCGCACCATCGGCCCACACGCGGCGTGCACAAAACCCATTTTGTAGGCTTCTACTTCAAACATCTTGAAGTCGTCCGGCGTGACATAACGCAACACCGGCAAGTGATGGCCGGAAGGCTGTAGATATTGACCGATGGTCAACATATCGACGTTGTGTGCACGCAAGTCACGCATCACTTCCAAGATTTCTTCATTGGTTTCGCCCAAGCCGACCATCAAGCCGCTCTTGGTTGGCACGTTCGGGTGTTCGGTCTTGAAGTCCTTCAACAACTTCAGCGAGTGTGCATAGTCGGAACCGGGCCGTGCTTGTTTGTATAAACGCGCGACCGTTTCGAGATTGTGGTTCATCACGTCAGGCGGCGCTTCACGCAGAATGCCGAGTGAGCGATCCAACCGCCCACGAAAATCCGGCGTGAGGATTTCGATCTGGGTGGTGGGTGAGAGCGCACGTGTCTGGCGGATACATTCCACAAAATGCCCCGCGCCGCCATCACGCAGATCGTCACGATCCACGCTGGTGATGACGACATACTTGAGTTTAAGTTTGGCGATGGTCTCGGCGAGGTGACGCGGCTCGTCTTGATCGAGCGGCAGTGGCCGACCGTGGCCGACGTCGCAAAACGGGCAGCGACGTGTGCACAGATCGCCCATGATCATGAAGGTGGCCGTTCCTTTGCCGAAACATTCACCGATATTCGGGCACGACGCTTCTTCACACACGCTGTGTAATTTCGCCTCGCGCAGGATTTCTTTGATCTCGTAAAAACGTGACGACGTCGAGCCCGCCTTGACACGAATCCAATCGGGTTTTTTCAAACGCGGCGCATCCGACACCACCTTGATCGGGATGCGCGCCGTTTTGAGTCCGGATTTTTCCTTGACGCCTGCTTCAGCCATAAAAATTTGCTTTCAAATGCCCAACCAGTTTTGCCGCGATGGTGTCCATTTTATCGGGGATACCAAGATCACGCATCTGTGTCACCGTCAAACCCGCATAACCACAGGGATTGATGCGCGTAAACGGTGCCAGATCCATATCGATATTCAGCGCCAACCCATGATACGTGGCGTGATTGGCGACACGCAGCCCGATGGCGGCGATTTTGGCAATACCGTCAGGCCGTTCCACATAAACGCCCGGCATGCCCGCCTGCCGCACACCGTTAATTCCATATTCTGCAAGCAAATCGATCAAGGATTGCTCGATCCGGTTCACAAGGCTTTTGACGCCGTAGCCGCGATTGTGCATGTTGAGTAACAGGTAAACCACCAGTTGGCCCGGCCCGTGATAAGTCACCTGCCCGCCGCGATCGATCTTGACCACCGGAATGTCGCCGGCATCAAGTAAGTGTTCGGCTTTGCCGGCCAGCCCCTGCGTGAACACCGGCGCATGTTCGAGCAACCAGATTTCGTCGGGTGTTGAATTGGTTGATGCGCGGTTGTGCGCACGCATGGCGTCAAGCGTGGCGGCGTAGTCGATCAGGCCGAGGTGTTTGACCAGAGAGGGGTTCAATTTAGTCGGTGTCGTATATCAACTGACATTGCAAAAGGCGTCATCCCAGCGACGTTACGTAACTGCGCCGGGATCCAGTCCACTGCCTGGCGCCAGATCGTGGGCGGGCTGGGCACCAGCCGTTGCTGGGGCGACAAACAACGATGGCGCGCACTACTTGCCCACTTGCTTCAATTCCACGGCGATAACGGTGAGATCCGTTTTGCCAACATTCTCAATGGAATGACGCGGGACAGGGCCAGACCAAAGCGCCTCGCCGACCTGCGGCTTCTTTGACAGCGTGCGTGAATCGAGATGCACTTTGCCATGCTCGTCATACCGAATGAAATCACTAAAGGTCACCACGTACTGTACGGCTGACCACGGATGAACATGAACGGCAGTGCGTTCGCCGGGACGAATCTTGGTCTCAAGAACACGCACCTGGTCGTTTTCCAGAAGCAATTTGTGGTGCGCCGCTGCCGCCCCCTTAACGGCATCGTCACCATAGTCGGGATGGGCAATCGCGTATGAAACGGCGAACAAATTGATCATCAGGACAGCAAGGGCAAACGGATACCGTGCAGACATTGTGAACTCCTAAATAGACCAAATCAAAGCGCCATCAATACATCGGGGTTGGCGGTCAGTTCGAGGTAAATCGCGTCAATCTGCGCCTTTGACGTCGCGTTAATGGTGGCCGTTACAGAAACAAAGTTGCCGTTTTTCGACGGGCGCATTTCGAGGCTGTTGGCGTCAAAGTCCGGCGCGTGTTTTTTGACGACGGCCAGCACCGTCTGGGCAAAATCAATATTGGCCGGTTGGCTTGTGGTGGCCTTGATGCGGCCCATCGCCTTGATCGGAAAAAAAGTCGGAAACGTCAGCAGTGTTTCTTCGCCTTCGCCAATATTTTTGGGTCGATCATTCATCGCGTGTCTCGAAAGCGTTATTCCGCTGCCGCCAGCGCATCGGGCGCCACCGGCAAATCGCGTTTGTAATCTTGAAACAGTTGATACATCTTTTTGAAATGTGTTCCGGGTTTGCCGGCGCCGTCGCCGTGCCCAACCGGGCGTTTATCGAGCGTGACGATCGGCACCACTTCTTTGGTCGATGACAATATCCACAGTTCGTCGGCGGTTTCAACTTCACGCCGTGATATGCGGCGAATCTCAAGCGGTAGTCCGGCCTTTTGCGCCAGTTCAATCATCAGCACGTAGGTAATGCCGCCCAGAATCAGGTTGTCCATCGGCGGACACAGGATGACGCCGTTTTTGACCACCGCAATATTGGAGGCGGTCGATTCGGTTAAATAACCTTCGCGAAACATGACAGCCTCGTCACCACCATCCATGTTTGATTCGTGTTTGAGCAGCACCGCGCCCAGCAATGCGGTTGATTTGATCTGGCAGCGCAACCAGCGCGAGTCGTCAATCGACACACCGGCAATGCCGTTGGCGTAGATTTCCGGCTTGGGCGTTGGCAACGGGTTGACCATCAGAAACACGGTCGGTGTCAGCCCCTGGGGTGGTGGAAAATCGCGTTTGGCGACACCGCGTGTGACTTGAATATAAACGCCGATATTGCCGCCGCCATTTTTGGCGATCAACCCGCCGATCACCGATTCCCATTGTTCGATCGAATACGGGTTGGTCATGTAGAGCGCGTCCATCGAACGCTGCAGCCGCACCAGATGTTCACGCGCGCGCAGGCCGCGACCGTTGTAATACGGGATCACCTCATAGACACCGTCACCAAAAATGAAGCCGCGATCAAGCGGTGAAATTTTGGCCTCCTCAATCGGCATGTATTGACCGTTGAGATAAACCGTCGGCAGGCAAAGTGGTGCGGGCAGCGGCGTGGACATGCAAAACCCCTGATGGTTATTTGGCAAATATCAAGCGGATGGCATCCCAGCCGCGGCCGAGGAACCCGGCCACTTTGACCTCTTCCAACGCCACCACCGCGATGTCGGCGACGGGTTTGCCATCGCGCGTCAAATTCATTATCCCTGCTTTTTGGCCGGCTTGCAGTGGTGCCAGCAGCGGTTGGGTGGTGGTTAATGTGGCTTTCAGGCCGGTGAATTTGTCCTTCGGCAAGGTCAACCAGATGTCGCGATCAAAGCCGAGTTTGACGGTGTTTTGTTCGCCCTTAAAAATCGCCGGCGTCGAAATTGTCTCGCCTTTTTTGTAAAGCCGTTGTGCATCAAACATTTGGTAACCGTAGTTCAACAGCTTCTGGCTTTCCTGCGTGCGCGCCGCATCCGACGTGGTGCCGAGCACCACCGAAATCAGCCGCCGCTCACCGCCGGTGGCGCCGGTCAGGGTTCGCTTGGCGGTGGCGATCAGGCAATAACCGGCGGCATCTGTGTGGCCGGTCTTGAGGCCGTCAACTGTCGGGTCGAGCAGCAGCAGGCGGTTGCGATTGGGCTGGGTGATTTTGTTGTGGGTGAATTCACGCTCTTTGTAATACGCAAACTCGACCGGGAAATCGCGGATCAATGCTTTTGACAGCAGCAGCAAGTCCTCGGCGGTCGAATAGTGCTGCATGTTCGGCAAGCCTGTGGCGTTGAGGAACTTGCTGTTTTTCATGCCGAGTTTTTCGGCTTGTTTGTTCATCAGCTGTGCAAACACATCTTCAGACCCGGCGACCGCCTCGGCCAAGGCGATCGAGGCGTCGTTGCCGCTTTGCACAATCATGCCTCGGATCAGCATCTCAACCGACGGCGTCTGTTTGGGGTCGACAAACATGCGCGAGCCTTCCGCTTTCCAGGCGCGTTCGGACACCGGAACCGTTTGCGCCAGCGTCAGCTTTTTGGTCTTGATGGCGTCAAACACCAGATAGGCGGTCATCAACTTGGTGAGAGAGGCCGGCTCAAACCGCTCGGTACTGGCCTGGCTCGCCAGCACCTGTCCGCTGGATGCGTCATACAATAGAAAGGCGCGCGCAGCGATGGGCGGCGGCGGGATGTCGGCTTGCACGGCCGGCAACTGTGCGGATACATTAAAGATGGTCGCGGCGAACAGCGCAGCGGGGGAAATGACGGCGAACAGAAATGGGCGAAGGTTCATTGATTTGATTGTGAAATTGAGCGTTGATAAAATACGGGTCAGGGTTGAGCGGCACTTACTTAAAGATTAATTCGGCCTCCGCATTAGAATTTGTGATTCCTAGCGCCACTCTACCGCTTGTCTCCCCGGCGAAGGCCGGGGCCTAAGTTTGTCGAATTCTTCGATAACGCAACTTGGATCCCGGCCCGGCGCAACCCCTGTGGTTGTTCGCCGGGAAGACAGGCTTAAGTAAGCGCCATTCGGGTCAGGGTTTGGAAATGATTGGTGAAAAATCGTGTGACTGTTTTACCCGTGCCTGAATCGCGTCTGCCTCGAGACGTGAACTGTAAGGGCCCAGCCGCACCCGCCAGAGACCGTCGCGTAGTGTGACGATGACCGGCTCACGGTTCCAATCGAGCTCGCGCGCCATGCGGTCACGGAAAATATTGGCGTTGTCCTGCGAACCAAACGCGCCGAGCTGCAGATATAGCTGGCCACCTTCGGTCGTGATCGGTGAGGCGATAATTTGTGGCGCGGGTGGTGTCGGCGATGTTGGTTGCGGCGCAATCGTTACGGGTGCCAATGCGGTTGCGGGTGCTGCTGGTGCACGCGGCGGTTCACCGGCAAACACGCGCTCGATCAGCACATTGCCGCTGCCACGCCGGGCAATATCGAGCCGGTGTGCCGCGGCAAACGACAGATCAACGATGCGGTCTGAATGAAACGGGCCGCGATCATTGACCCGTACCACCACCGATTTCATGTTGGCCGGATTGGTGACACGCAAATAAGACGGCAGCGGCAGCGTTGGGTGCGCCGCGGTCATGGCATACATGTCATAAATCTCGCCGATGGAGGTCATGTTGCCGTGAAACTTGCGGCCGTACCACGAGGCGATACCACGCTGGCGGAACGGGTCGTTGTTTAACGCCGGCACATAGGTGCGGCCAAACACGGTGTACGGCTTGTTGGCGCCGCTGTGAAATTTTTCGCTGCGTGGTACCGCGTCCGGGATGGCGTCGAGAAATGCCGGTGTGTTCTTGGCAGCATCCGCGCCGGGACCGTCGTCGAGATAATAACCGCCGGGTTTTGATGGTGCCGTCGTCGGCCCCGGCGCAGGCGATTTTTTCGGTGCGGTACCACAGGCCGTCAACAGGCTCACGGCGGCAATCAATGCCATCATTGCCGCCCGCTTCGGCGGCACGGAAAAAAGAAACGTCATGTCGTGTTCACCGGCCAAAAGCACAAATGAAGATGCAAGAAAGCATGAATTATCGGTGAAATTGGTGTCGCCGCCCGTTCCTGGCGCGAATAACCGGTGTGCTACATCTGTTTAAAGCGCCCCGAAAAGGCCGCGGACACTGGCACCAGTTCGCTGCCGCCGCGCATTTTGACCTGCATCCGGCCGACGTCGTCTCGTATCACCCGCTCAATTGCCGCCACCTGAATGACCGAGCTGCGGTGCACCTGCCAGAACTCGTCGGGATCAAGCACGTTCAACAATTCTTTCATCGGTGTGCGGATGTAGCGCTCCTTGTCGGCGGTAATGACCGCGGTATATTTGTCGCGCGATTGAAAGAACAGCACTTCCGAGGTGGCAATCACGTCGATATCGCTGCCCTGCCCGCAGTTAAGCCAGCGCAAATATTTGCGCTCGGCACCGGCAAGTTGCCGCAGTGAATCCACCCAGGCTTGATCAATCTGCGGCGGTCGCCGGTGCGCGCCCTTCAGACGCGCGACCGTTTCAGCCAGGCGTTCGGCGCGAACCGGCTTTAACAAATAGTCGACGGCGTGAATATCAAACGCGGCAATGGCGTGTTCATCAAACGCGGTGACAAATACAATTTGGGGCGACGACTCGCCGCCGGCAACCTGACGTGCAACCTCAATGCCCGACAAACCGGGCATACGCACATCGAGAAACGCAATGTTTGGCTCGTGATCGGCAATGACCGCCAGTGCGTCGCCGCCGTTATGCGCCAACGCCACCACGTCGAGTTCCGGCCACGCGGCCTTAAGCATGTCGCGCAGCGCCTCGGCGAGACGGGGTTCGTCGTCTACGATTATTGCTGTGGTCACGATTTCGCTCCTGCAAAAACTCCCGCGCGCCCTGTCCCGCGGGACTTCCTTCGGTCGCAGCGCTTGGGCGCTCGCGAGCACACCCCGGTGGGGTGTGAATTCCTCGCTCTCGTATCATCTACGATTATTGCTGTGGTCACGATTTCGCTCCTGCATACAGGGGTGGCCCCGGCATGGGCCACCCGTCCGCCGCGCGGCAAGACAAAGCAGTTTGTCTTGCCGAAACCCGCGGCAAACTGTCGTCACAAATGATCGCGGTTGTCATGTGGTTTACGTTATCGGCAGAATCAACTCGGCGATTACACCGTTTGGCGTATTGGCCGTCAACAAAAATTGCGCATCACCGCCGTAGGTGGAGAACAGACGTTCGCGAATGTTCGCAAGCCCAATGCCTGTGCCACCGGTGCCATTGCCCAGAGATTGCGCGAAGCCGACGCCCGTATCGACCACACGAATCCGCAAACGCGCCGAGCGTGCGTCATCAGTCGAGTCGCCTTGAAACAGATTCGCACTCACATGAATTTCACTCGCTGTGGATTTGGGTTCAACGCCGTGTTGAATCGCATTCTCCAACAATGTCTGCACAAGAAGCGGCGGGATTTTCACATCCACGACATCTGCACCCAGATCAATCTGGCATGAAAGTCGGCCCCCCATACGCAGTTTGGCGATTTCCAGATACGCACGCGCCAACGCCATTTCCACCCGCACGGTACTCCAATCGTTGTTGAGCGCGTCTAAGCTGGCGCGTAAAAAATCCGATAACTCGTCGGCCATGCGTTCTGCAAGCACGGGGTCGGTGGCAATCATCGATTTCAAATGCGCAAGGGTATTAAAAATAAAGTGCGGCTCGATTTGCGATTTCAATGTGTGCAGGCGAATTTCGGCAAGTCGCTTGGCTTGCTCGCTGTGTTCAATACGTATGGCCAGATTTTTTTGCGCGTCATAGGCGCGTGCATCCAAGATATGCAGAAAGATGATCGTTACAAAAAACACCAGGATGGCCGCATCGGCAGGATAACCGACGATCTTTGCCCACCCAAAGGTCCAGCCCACCGCCGCAAACAACATGCCCACCCAAACACCATTACTAAATTGCCACACCACCGGGTTGGGCTTCATCACGCGCAAGCGATTTGTCCGCTGCAAGGCGATGATGCAAATCACCATATAGGCGATGGCAACCGTCATGGCGAGTGGGCTTGCTTTCAGCGGGAACAGGAGTGCGAACACCATAAATGCGGCTGAGCCCGCAAGGGCGCCATAGTTGAACATCGGCGCGTTGCGAATACCGCGCAACCAAAAGCGTTGCAGGTCAGCGCGTTTCTTTATCACATCAACGGCAGGTCGCCAATTGGCGCTGAACTCAGACCATGACGGCAAGTCGAGCCGCTGACGCTCCTGGCAATAATTGTCCTCGACGATCACCATCGCCAGCCACCCCGCAATTCCTGCGACCGTCCAAATCGCAAACTGTGCTTGTGGTGTTAACGCGAGCAATCTTTCGGCAGGTGCGGCGATGAATGACGCGATGGCAAGGGACGCCAATGTCAGCACAATGCCAATACTCAAGGCGAGTTTGAGTGCGCGAAATGTCCAATACCCGCGACTCGCCTTAAATAACGGCGGCGGCGTATCAGGCATAAAACGCAAAAATTGCCGATACCAAAATGGCGCAACAACGTCTGCCGAAATTTCATACTGGGCAAGTATGTCGATAGCCGTTTGGACTTTAGGCGGTAATGTCATGAAAATTCCCCGGATAAATGATGGGGTGGATTTTGCTGGCAGCCCGGCCAAATCAGGGCTGGTTGCGACCAACGCGGCCAAATGACGGATGAATCCAGGTTGCCGCCGATGGACTAAGCACTTGCCGGTTGGCTGATGGCTTCCAGTTTCTCGCTGGTCGACAGCCATTCCCACTCCACATCACTGATGGCACCCGCGACTTCACCCTGGCGTTTGAGCATTTCCTGCAATTGTGGTTTCTTGTCGTCGGTGTAGGCGCTTTCATCGGCTAACCATGCTTCAATATTGCTACGTTCGGCAGTGAAGGCCTTGAGTTTGCTGTCGAGCTCGGCGAGTTTTTTCTCCAACGGCTTGCGCGCCGCCGCGAGGCGTTGACGTGAATCCGCTTCGACGCGTTTTTGCTCCTTGCGATCGGCAGGCGAGGTTGTGGCAACCTCGACTATTGGTGCGGGTTTTGGGGCACTTTTGGCTGGTTCTGCCCGCCCTTCCTTGGGTTTGACATCGCGATTCTCTTTGAAACCCTTGGCCTTGGCGTTGGCGTATTGTTTTGCCCATTGTTTGTAGTCATCGAGATCGCCGTCAAATTCTTTGACTTCGCCGTCGGCAACCAGCCACAGTTGATCCGCGGTGGCCTTGAGCAGGTGCCGGTCGTGCGCCACCACCACGAGGGTACCTTCAAATTCTTGCAACGCTTCGGCGAGCGCCTCGCGCATGTCGATGTCGAGGTGATTGGTCGGTTCGTCGAGCAGCAACAGATTTGGTTTCTGCCAGACGATCAGCGCCAATGCGAGACGCGCCTTTTCGCCGCCGGAAAATGGGCCGACCGGCTCATCACAACGCGAGCCGCGAAAATCGAAGCCGCCGAGGAAGTTGCGAAACTCCTGTTCGCGCGTAGTCGGGTCGAGGCGCTTGAAATGCATCAGCGCCGACTCGTCGGTGCGCAACTGTTCGATTTGATGCTGCGCGAAGTAGCCGATCTTTAAGCCTTGTCCTTCGTAGCGGCCACCCTTTTTCTGTGCCAGCGTTCCCGCCAGTGTTTTGACCAGTGTCGATTTACCCGCACCGTTGGGGCCAAGTAGGCCGATCTTGTCGCCGTAAAACAACCGCCACTCAACGTTGGGCAGGACGGTTTTTGAATCGTAGCCGAGCGCGGCTTCTTTTAAGTGCAGCAGCTGTCGCGGCGCGGCAGCCGGTTTACGAAAGGCGAATTCAAACGGTGAATCAACGTGTGCGGCGGCGATGATTTCCATGCGCTCCAAGGTCTTGATGCGGCTTTGCGCCTGCTTCGCCTTGGTCGCTTTTGCCTTAAAGCGGTCAATAAAACTGTGCAGATGCGCGACCTGGCGTTGCTGCTTGACGTGTTGCGCCTGCTGGTTGGCTAGCTGCATGGCGCGGGTGCGTTCGAAAGTCGAATAGTTGCCGGTGTATTGGTTGAGCTTTTGGTTTTCAACGTGCACCACCTGATTGACCACGGCGTCGAGAAAATCGCGATCGTGGGTGATCAGAAATAGCGTGCCGCGGTACTGTGCCAGCCAGTCTTCGATCCACATCACCGCATCAAGGTCGAGGTGATTGGTCGGCTCATCGAGTAACAACAAATCGGAGCGGCACATCAGCGCTTGGGCGAGGGTCAAACGCATGCGCCAGCCGCCGGAAAATGTGCTGACGGCAAGTTCTTGTTGTTCTTCGTTGAAGCCCAGGCCTGACAGCAGTGACGCGGCGCGCGAGCGTGCGGCGTAACCGCCGATTTCCTCAAAGCGCGTGTGCAAATTCGACAGCTCGGCGGCCAGTTTTTCGTGTTCGGATTCGTCGTGCCATTCGGCGGCCTCGGCGTTGGCCAGCTGCGCCTCAATCACACGTAGTTCATGGTCACCGTCGAGCGTGTATTCCAGCGCCGACAGCCGGCTTTGCGGGGTGTGCTGGGCGACGTGGGCGATCACCCACGATGGCGGCATTTCCAGCTCGCCGGCGTCTTGGTGCATTTCGCCGCGCATCAGCGCGAACAACGTCGATTTGCCGATGCCGTTGGCGCCCACCAGCCCGACCTTGTGGCCGGGAAACAGCGTCAGATTGGCGTTGTCAAACAGTCGTTTGGTGCCGCGCGCGAGCGTAAGGTTGGAAAGTCTGATCATTTAATGTGTTGTCGAAGTGGTTTTAAGCTGCTTTATGAGCCGCAGATGAACGCGAATAACGCAGATGAGGTAAGCCCATTGGGCTGAGCATTGCGAATTTGTTTTGCGTTTATCTGCGTTTATCCGCGTTCATCTGCGGCAACAAAATATTGCTCAAAGCACAAAATCATAATCAATACTCAAAGGCGCGTGGTCACTGAACCAGTTGTCCTTGTAAATCCGCGCGTATTCCGCCGTGGCGGCAATCGCCGGGGTGCAAATGTGATAGTCGATGCGCCAACCGACGTTGTTTTCGCGTGCGTTGCCACGATTCGACCACCAGGTGTATTGATCCGGCAACGGAATCAACCGTCGGAAGGTATCCACATAACCGACTTCGTCAAACAGTTTGGTCAACCAGGCCCGTTCTTCCGGCAAAAACCCAGAGTTCTTTTTATTGCCGCGCCAATTCTTTAAATCAATTTCCTTGTGCGCGATATTCCAGTCGCCAACAATGACATATTCGCGCCCGCTTTTCTTGAGTTTTTGCAAAAACGGCATAAACACCGCCATAAACCTGAATTTTTTGGCCTGTGCCTCGTCGGACGCGGCACCAGACGGCACATACAGCGAAATAACCGACAGGTTGCCAAACTGCACTTCGAGATAACGACCCTCGTCGTCGATCCATTTGATACCGGTGCCGATGATGACCTTGTCCGGCTCGCGCTTGCAAAAAATCGCCACGCCGGCATAACCCTTTTTCGCCGCCGGATGGTAAAACCCGTGCATTTTTTTCCACGCGTGTATTTCAGCCGGGATGTCGCTTTCGAGCGCTTTGATCTCCTGCAAACAGACCACGTCGGGCTTTTGTCGCTTTAGCCAGGTGATCAGACCTTTGGTTGTTGCAGAACGGATACCGTTGACGTTAACGGAGATGACGCGCATCGGGCGAACCTCTAGCCTTCGTAATTCACAGGGACGTGCATGCGTGTCGAGTCTGGGCGGATGATTTTTGATTCGACTGCGGCGCGAATATCGGGATATTCGCAACAAAGAGAATCGAAAAGCGCCGGTCAGGCGACGGCAATCATGTGCGTAGGGGTCGTTACAAGTTGGACAGCAGTAAACAGATTCAAGATTGTTTGAAACAAGAAGCAGTTAGGACAAATCCCGCCACGACCTGTGAAATAGGCAGGCTAAAATATCGCAACCTCGAATTATGCGGGATTCCGCTGCGCCCTTCACCACGACTGCCATGTCAAACACCAATTTCCGCGCTGAGTTCGTCGAATTCGCGATTCGCCAAAACGCCCTGCGCTTCGGCGAGTTCCAAACCAAGGCCGGTCGCCTGTCACCGTATTTCTTTAATTCGGGGCTGTTTAACGATGGCGCCGCCATGGCTGCCCTATCGACGTTCTATGCAAAAGCCGCGCTGGACTCAGGAATCGGCTTTGACATGATCTTTGGCCCCGCCTACAAAGGCATCACGCTGGCCGCCGGTATGGCAATCAAACTGGCCGAAATGGGGCGTAATGTGCCGTATTGTTTCAACCGCAAAGAAGCCAAGGACCACGGCGAGGGCGGATTGACCGTTGGCGCGCCATTGGCCGGACGGGTGCTGATTGTTGACGACGTCATTTCGGCGGGGACATCGGTGCGCGAGTCGATCGCGTTGATCCGCGCGGCTGGGGCGACCCCGGCCGGGGTGGTGATCTCGCTGGATCGTCAGGAACGCGGCCTTGGCACACTTTCTGCCGCACAGGAAGTCAGCCAACAGCACCTGATCCCCGTTATTGCGGTGGCAACCCTGCAAGACATCATCAACTATTTATCAACGGCAAACGCGTCAAATCCGGTTGAAAACGATAAACTGGCAAAAATTGCGGAATACCGCAAGCAATACGGCGCCCAACACTCTTGACCCCTTCTGGTTTGACCACATGACCCTACGCTCCATCAAGTCTCTGCCACGGTTGGCTGCATGTATCTTGCCCTTGTTGGCCGTGAATTTGTCCAGCGCACAATCAACGCTTTTTAAGTGCACCGACGAAAAAGGCGGGACACATTACGGCGAGACCATGCCGGCGGCGTGCGCTAAAAAAGAGGTGACCGAGATGAGCAAGCAAGGCACCACCCTGCGCAAACTCGATGCGCCGTTGACGCCTGAGCAGCAAAAGGCACGCAACGACGCCAACCTGAAAAAAGCCGCCGACGACCAGAAGGTTGCCGATCAGCGGCAAAAGGATTTGGCGCTGCTGGGAACCTACGGTACCGAGCGCGAAATTGATACCTTGCGCGACAAAGATCTGGCGCAGCTGGCGCAGCGGCGCAAATTCCTCGAAAATCGGGTTGTTGATGTGAATGCCCGACTCGAGAAAGTCAACCGCCAGATGGAGTTTTACGTCGCCGGCAAAAGCAAGACCGCCAAAACCAAGGACGGCAAAGACGTGGTGCGGGAGGTGCCGGTGCAATTGCAGTCGGATTACGATCGCGCCAAGTCAGACCGCGCCAACGTCGAGCTGGAGATCGCGCGGCTGGATGTCGACAAAACCAATATCACCGCGCGGTTTGAAGGCGAAAAAGAGCGTTTTAAACGCCTCAAGGCGGGCATGCGTCCGGGCACCATGCTCGACGACAAGGGCAACGTGTTGATCGAGGCGCCGATTCCGCGCCGCGTTGCGCCGCCGACTCGGTAGCCCGAATTTCAGCGAATGGCTGCAGCGCGCGGCAGAACGCCAAGCAGCAAGCCGTAAACGCTAAGGCGCCAGTTTCTTTCTGAGGATCTCGTTCACTTGGCCCGGATTTGCCTTGCCTTGTGACGCCTTCATCACCTGACCCACCAACGCTTGCAACGCTTTTTCTTTGCCTGATTTGAATTCGGCGACGGACTTTTCGTTGGCAGCGAGCACGGCGTCAACGATTTTCTCAATCGCACCGGCGTCGGAGACTTGTTTGAGCCCGCGTGCCGCGATGATGGTGTCGGCGTCGCCTTCGCCGGCCCACATGTAGGCAAACACTTCTTTTGCGATTCGTCCCGAAAGTGTTCCATCTTGGATTCGCCTGAGCAGATTCGCCATTGCCTCGGGCTTGATGGGTGATTCTTGTAGTGAAATTCCTGACTCATTTAATGCGCTCGACAATGCGCCGCGAACCCAAGACTCGGCTGCCATCGACGATTCGCCCAAGACCTTATTCACGGATTCAATGTAATCGATAAGTTCCGGCGGCATGGTTAGAACCCAAGCATATTTTTTCTTCAGTTCGGCTTCGATTGTGGCGGACATTTCGACGTCCAAACTTGCGTCGTTGGCTTGATCCCGCTTCATTGCGGCAGCAATAAAACGTTCTCGCATTGTCTTCGGCAATTCCGGCATCGTCGCCTTGATCGCCTCAATTTGCTCGCGCGAAATCATCAACGGCAACAAATCCGGATCCGGAAAATAACGGTAGTCCATCGCGTCTTCTTTTGAGCGCATTGAACGCGTCTCGTCGCGATCAGCGTCGTACAAACGCGTTTGCTGAACAACCGTACCGCCGTCCTCGATCAGTTCGATCTGCCGACGCACCTCGTAGTTGATCGCGCGCTCCATGAATCGGAATGAGTTCAGATTTTTGATCTCGCAGCGCGTTCCCAGCGGCGCGCCGGGGCGCCGCACCGACACGTTGGCGTCGCAACGAAACGAGCCTTCCTGCATATTGCCGTCGCAAATGCCGATCCACGTGACGATGCCATGCAGCGCCTTGGCATACGCAACGGCTTCCGCCGCAGATCGCATATCGGGTTCGGTGACCACTTCGAGTAACGGTGTGCCGGCGCGATTCAGATCGATGCCCGACACACCGGGCGTCTCGAGGCCTTCGTGCAATGACTTGCCGGCATCTTCCTCAAGGTGTGCGCGGGTGAGTTGTACAACTTTTTCAACGCCATCAAGCGTGATCGTGACAGAACCGCCGGTGACCACTGGCAACTCAAACTGGGAAATTTGGTAGCCCTTCGGCAGATCCGGGTAAAAGTAGTTTTTGCGGGCAAACACCGATCGCGGCGCGATGTTTTCTGCACGACCGTCGTTGACTGCCAAGCCAAACTTAATCGCGCACTCAACCGCCGCCCGGTTCATCACCGGTAGCGTGCCCGGCAACGCCATCTCGACCACGCTGGCTTGTGTATTGGGCGCAGCGCCAAACGCGGTCGAGGCACCGCTGAAAATCTTTGACACCGTCGCCAGCTGTACGTGGGTCTCGATGCCGATGACAATTTCCCAGTTCATCAGGCCCCCGCCGGCGAGCGCAAATGCCAATCGGTCAATTGTTGGTACTGGTGCGCGACCGACAACATGCGCGGCTCGTCAAAATAATTGCCGATGATTTGCAACCCGATCGGCAGGTTTTGTTGATCAAAGCCGCATGGGACCGACATGCCCGGCAACCCGGCCAGCGACACACCAAGCGTAAAAATATCCTCCAAATACATCGCCACCGGATCGTTCGACTTTTCGCCGAGTTTCCACGCCGTGGTCGGCGCAACCGGGCCCATGATCAGATCACACTGTTTGAGCGCGTCCTGAAAATCTTGCGCGATTAGTCGTCTAACCCGCTGCGCCTGCAAATAATAGGCATCGTAATAGCCGTGTGAAAGCACGTACGCGCCGGTCAAAATACGGCGCTGCACTTCCGCGCCAAGGCCCTCTGCGCGGCTTTTGGCAATCATGTCGTTCAAATCCCGGTAGTCGTCGGTGCGGTGGCCATAACGCACGCCGTCAAAGCGGCTCAGGTTGGATGATGCTTCGGCGGGCGCGATCACGTAATACGCCGGGATCGCCAGCGTGGTGCGCGGCAGCGAAATATCAATCACGGTAGCACCGTGCGCGCGGAACATGGCAATCGCCGCTTGCACCCGCGCCGCAACGTCTGGCGCCAACCCGTCGGCAAAAAACTCCTTGGGCAGACCGATCCGCAAATTTTCAAACACCTTATTCTGCGGGTGTTTTGAGGCATTTTGTGCTTGAAACCCGCCCAGAATGGACGCTTTTGCCTCAGGGCTATCCAGCGACGTGGCGTCACGTTCATCAAAACCGGCCATCGCGTCGAGCAAATAGGCGCAATCCTCTGCCGTTCTGGCCATCGGCCCGCCCTGATCGAGCGATGAGGCAAACGCGACCATGCCGTAGCGCGACACACGTCCATAGGTTGGTTTGATGGCGGTGATGCCGCACATCGCCGCCGGTTGGCGTAACGAGCCGCCGGTGTCGGTGCCGGTGCTGGCGGGCACAATGCCGGCCGCAACCGCCGCCGCCGAGCCACCCGACGAGCCGCCCGGAATACGCTGCGGGTCCCAGGGGTTTTTGACCGCCCCGAACGCCGAATTTTCGTTTGACGAGCCCATCGCGAACTCGTCGCAGTTGAGTTTGCCGACGCAGACCATGCCGGCCGCACGCAGTTTCTCGACCACGGTGGCGTCGAATGGTGAAACGTAGTCGGCGAGCATGTTTGAGCCGGCGGTGGTGCGCCAGCCGCGCGTGACAAAAATGTCCTTGTGCGCCACCGGGATGCCGAGCAACGGCCCGCGTTCGCCGGCGGCCAGCCGCCGGTCGGCGGCGTCAGCCTCGGCCAGCGTCAACCCGGCATCGACGTGCAAAAAGGCGTTTAACGCCTGTTGCCGCCCGATCCGGGCCAGCGATTGCTCAGCCAGCGCGCGTGCCGTGGTCTGGCCGCTGGTCAGCTGACGCGATAACCCGGCAATGCTGCCGTCGGGGCCTGAAGGGTGGTTGGGCGCTGACATTATCCGCGCTCACTCAATCACTTTGGGCACCAGAAACAGGCCGTGCTCGGTTTGGGGTGCATTGGCAAGACACGCCTCGCGCAGGTCCGGCGTGGTCACCACATCGGCGCGCAGCCGCAGCGGCATTTCACCAATCACCGATAGCGGATGGCTCAATGGCATAACCCCGCGGGTATCAACCGCCTGCAATTGGTCAATCAGCGACAGGATCGACGCCATATTGTCGCCAAGCCCCGACAATTGCGCAGCCGGAATATCAATGCGCGCAAGGTTGGCAATGCGTGTGAGCGTGGCGGGATCAAACGACATGGCTTGACAAAAGTACGGAGGGGTCGACGAAAAAAGAAAGAAAAACGTTTTGCCGCCGCCCGATTTCATAGGCAAATGCGGTGATTTTCATAGGGGCTGGGTTATCATATCGTATTGTGGTTAAAAAAACCGATTTGTGGTGATTTGCCGCGGGCAGGCGTTTTTTTCGACGGCATTTTGTATTTGGCGAAACAATCGGTGTCGACCCGAACAATGATGACCAACCAAATTTAGCGACCGCAGTTACCGACACACTATTCACCATTCGACTCACCGTCACGCACCGGACCATCCCCGGGCAACACGATGTTTCACCGGCAATCAGAAAGGCACCATGTTTTTTTCCAAGTATTTCTCCAGCGATCTGGCCATTGACCTCGGCACGGCAAACACGCTTATTTACTTGCGCGGCAAGGGCATCGTGCTCGACGAGCCGTCGGTGGTGGCGATCCGTCAGGACGCCGGCCCGAACAGCAAAAAAACCATTCAAGCCGTCGGCCAGGCGGCGAAGATGATGTTGGGCCGCACGCCCGGCAACATCACCGCCATTCGACCGATGAAAGACGGTGTGATCGCCGACTTTCACACCACCGAGCACATGCTGAAATTTTTTATCAAGAAAGTGCATGACGCGCAGTGGTACCGCCCCAGTCCGCGCATTGTCATTTGTGTGCCTTGTGGCTCGACACAGGTCGAGCGGCGCGCGATTCGCGAGTCGGCCGTTGCCGCCGGTGCGTCACAGGTATTTCTGATCGAAGAACCAATGGCCGCGGCGATTGGTGCGGGCTTGCCGATTGCCGAGCCGACCGGCTCGATGGTGGTCGACATTGGCGGCGGCACCACCGAAGTCGGCGTCATTTCACTCGGCGGTATTGTTTACTCGGCGAGTGTGCGGGTCGGTGGCGACAAGTTTGACGAGGCCATCATCAGCTACATTCGCCGCAACTACGGCATGTTGATCGGTGAAGCGACGGCCGAAATGATCAAGAAAAATATCGGCTCGGCATTCCCGGGCAGTGAAGTGCGCGAAATGGAAGTCAAGGGCCGCAATCTGGCCGAGGGTATTCCGCGATCGTTTACCATTTCGTCAAACGAGATTCTCGAGGCGCTCACCGATCCGTTGAATTCAATTGTGTCGGCGGTCAAATCGGCGCTCGAACAAACACCACCCGAACTCGGTGCGGACATCGCCGAAAAAGGCATGGTGCTGACCGGCGGCGGCGCGTTGCTGCGCGAACTGGACCGTTTGTTGGTTGAAGAAACCGGATTGCCGGTGATTGTCGCCGACGATCCGCTCACCTGTGTGGTGCGTGGTTCCGGTCGTGCGCTCGAAGAGATGGACAAGTTGGGTTCAGTGTTCACCAACGAGTTGTAGGGTGAAGTGAAAAACAGGTTTCGTTTTGCACAAACGGCGTTTCTACAAACATCGCGCGCGCCTTTGGTGATCGCGCCGGATTGTCCGCACGATGTCACGTTGGTCCGACGCGCCGCCCTGCGGATTTCGCAACCAGCGTAATGGCGGCCTACCAGGAAAATTTTTTTTCGCGCGGCCCCTCACCGCTGGCCAGGGCGACTTTTTTTTCACTGCTCGCCGTTGGCGTGATGATTGCCGACCACCGATTTCAGGCGCTCGATGTGGTGCGTATCGGCGTATCAACCGTGTTGACGCCCGTCGAAACGGCGCTGCAATGGCCGGCCAAAACAGCGCATGGTATGGCGGCCTATTTTCGTGACCAGGGAAAACTGATCGCCGACAACAAGGCGTTGAACGAAAACATCCTGACGCTGACCGCGGAAGGTCAGCGCGCCAAATTGATCGCCAGCGAGCAGATTCAGGTCGAGGCGTTTCAGGCGGCCTATGCGCGCCTCAATCGTGACGGTGTTATCGCCGAAATTGTGCGTGATGCGCGCAACCCGTTTGCACGAAAAATCATCATCAACCGCGGTATTGCGCAGGGCATCAAGTCGGGCGCCGCCGTAATCGACGGGGTCGGTGTGGTGGGCCAGGTGACGGCGGTGGGCGCCACCTCGGCCGAGGTGACGCTGATGACAGAAAAGGATCAATCGGTGCCGGTAATGGTGGTGCGCAACAGTCTGCGCGCGGTCGCCACCGGCAGCGGCCGCGACGGGACGGTTGAAATGCCCTTTATCCCGGTTGCCGCCGATATCCTGGTCGGCGATGTATTGGTGACCTCTGGCATCGACGGCACCTATCCGGCGGGGTTGGCGGTGGCGACCATCACGTCGGTCGATAAGAATCCGGCGTTTTCATTTGCGCGCATCATCGCGCAACCAACCGCGGCACCCGACCATTATCGATTTGTAAAAGTGCTGCTGACACCGAGCGTCGCGACCGCCTACCCGCAGATTGACGTCACCAGTAGCGACCGCGTGGGTGAAAAGACCGCCACCCGTCGCGAATCAAAACTCGAAGCCAAACGCGCGCTGCGCGAACGCGAGAGGTAATTACCAATGGATCTTTCGCCCGTTTCCCGTGACGCATTGCGGCAGCCTGCGCCGATGCGGTTGTTGTTCGGTGCATTGACCATTGCGATTGTGATCAGTTTGCTGCCATGGTCCGGCTGGGCGCTGAAAGTGCGGCCCGATTTTGTGTTGCTGGTACTGTTGTATTGGGTGGTGCACGAACCACGCCACATCGGTCAGACCTGGGGTTTTGCGCTGGGCTTGTTGATGGATATCGCCGATAGCGCGCTGCTCGGGCAGCATGCGTTGGTATACGTGGTGGCAATTTTTCTGACCCAGCTTTGGCGCATTCGCATCATGCATCTGACCGTGGTTGAACAGGCGCTGCATATTCTTGGCATCTTGTTTTTGGCGCAGGCAATCTACATCGGCCTGAACCTTTCGCTGGGGCGTGAATTCGCCGGCTTCACCCTGTTTTTGGCGCCGGTGTTCGGCGCGCTGTTATGGATGCCACTGCATGCACTTGCCTCGCTGCCGCGATTTCGGCGGCGCGGCCAGACGGTTATGTTGTAAGCGCAGACATGATCGGCACCACCATCAAAAATCGCGAGGCGGAACTCAACGTTTTCCGCAGCCGCATCATTGTGGCAACAATCGGCATATTGATCGGTTTTGCCATCCTTGCGACCCGCCTGATTTATCTGCAGGTGGTCAAACGTGATCAGTTTTACACGCTGGCGGAGGCCAACCGTATATCGGTGGTGCCGGTGGTACCCAATCGTGGTGTGGTGTATGACCGCAACGGCGAGGTGCTGGCGGCAAATTATTCGGCATTCACCCTCGAGGTGACCCCGTCAAAGGTGAAAAATCTCGACCGCGTGCTGGATGAGCTTGCATTGATCGTCGATATCCAGCCAAAGGATCGCCGCCGGTTCAAACGGCTGCTCGAGGAGCGCAAAAATTTTGAATCGCTGCCGATTCGTAACCGCCTGACCGAGGAGGAGGTGGCGCGGTTTGCCGTCAACCGTTTTCGTTTTCCCGGCTTTGACATTCGCGCCCGCTTGTTTCGCAATTATCCGTTTGGTGAGGTTGCCTCACACGCGATTGGTTACATCGGCCGCATCAACGACGCCGACTTGAAAAAAATTGAAAGCACCAATCTCACGCATAACTACAAAGGTACCGATCACATCGGCAAGCTGGGTATCGAGGGCAGTTATGAAGCCGAGCTGCACGGCACCACCGGCACCGAGCAGGTTGAAATTGATGCCGGCGGCCGCGCGATTCGTTCGCTGGCCAAGTCAGAGCCGATTGCCGGCAATAACCTCAAGCTCACGCTCGACATCAGGCTGCAGGCGGTGGCCGAAGAGGCGTTTGGCGAATTTCGCGGCGCGATGGTGGCGATGGATCCGTCCACGGGAGAGATTCTGGCGTTTGTGTCCAAGCCGGGCTTTGATCCGAATTTGTTTGTTGATGGCATCGACCCGGTCAACTGGAATCTGCTGAACACGTCGCTCGACCGGCCGTTGACCAACCGGGCATTAAGCGGCCAGTATCCGCCGGGCTCCACCATCAAACCGTTTATGGCACTGGCCGCGTTGGAAAACGGCAAACGGACACCAGAGTATTCGATTGTTGACCCCGGCCAATGGTTTCTGCCCGGTGTGGCGCGTCCGTTTCGCGACTGGAAAAAAGGCGGGCACGGTGTTGTCAACCTGCACAAGTCGATCGTCGTTTCGTGCGACACCTACTACTATGGCTTGGGCAACGATCTGGGCATCGACCGCATCAACGCCTTTATGACGCCGTTTGGCTTTGGCCGAAAAAACGGCATCGACGTTGAGGGCGAGCAGACCGGATTGATGCCGTCACAAGAATGGAAACAAAACCGCCTGAAGCAAAAGTGGTATTCAGGCGATACCATTTCGGTTTCAATCGGCCAGGGTTATTGGCTGGCGACGCCGCTGCAGCTGGCCACGGCAACCGCCATTCTGGCCAACGGTGGCACGCAGGTGACCCCGCACATGCTCAAGGAAGTCATCAACTCCAAGAGCGGCGACAAACGCGGCTATCGGCCGCCGCCGCAGGCACAATTAAGTTTCAAGCCTGAGAATCTGCAGCTGGTGCGACAGGGAATGATTGATGTCATGCAGCCGGGCGGTACCGCGTGGCGCGCCGCGATTGGCGCCGGTTACCAGATCGCCGGCAAAACCGGCACCGCGCAAGTGGTGGGCATGAAGGCCGGCGAAAAATACAACGAGAAGCTGGTGAAAGAGCGGTTTCGCGACCACGCGTTGTTTGTTGCCTATGCGCCGGCCGATAACCCTAAGATTGCGCTGGCGCTGCTGGTCGAAAACGGCGGCCACGGTGGCAGTATTGCCGCACCGATTGCACGTGAAGTGTTTGATTTTTATTTGTTGGGCAAAAAACCCGACCCTGAAAAACGCAAGAATCGCGACTATGACCTTAACGACGGCGATTGAACGCGGCTTTGACGTCGTCACAAGGCGGCTTGACGGCCCGCTGATGGTGGTGGTGGTGGTGCTCGCCGCCATTTCGTTGTCAGTGGTTTATTCGGCCTCGGGCGGCGATTCGTTTGACCGCGCGCTGGGTCAGGCGCGTAACTTCGCGGTTGCGTTTATCGCGATGTGGATTGTCGCCAACATTTCGCCACAAACGTTGATGCGCATTGCCATCCCGGTCTATATCGCCGGCCTGATGTTGCTGATCAGCGTGGCGTTGTTTGGCGAGATCCGTAACGGCGCACGTCGCTGGTTGAATTTTGGTTTTATCACCATCCAACCGTCCGAAATCATGAAGCTCGGCATGCCGTTGTTGCTGGCCTGGTATTTCCACCGTAAGGAGGAAGGACTCAATTGGAAGGACTACGCCATTGCCGGCCTGATCCTGATGTTGCCAACCGGATTGGTGGTTCGGCAGCCGGATTTGGGCACGTCGATTCTGGTTTTTTCGGCTGGTTTTTTTGTGATTTTTTTCGCCGGCTTGTCGTGGAAACTTCTGATCACGGGCGCCATCGCCGGGTTGTCGTTGTTACCGGTGGCGTGGAATTATTTGTTGCACGATTATCAGAAGCAACGCGTGCTGACTCTTCTCGACCCGATGAACGATCCACTCGGCGCGGGCTATCACATCATTCAGTCGACCATTGCCATCGGCTCCGGCGGCATTCTCGGCAAAGGCTGGTTGTCCGGTTCACAAGCGCAGCTCGACTTTATTCCCGAACGTTCGACCGACTTTATTCTGGCGGTGTTCGGCGAGGAGTTTGGCCTGGTTGGCACACTGCTGTTGCTGACCCTTTACATGATCATCATTGGCCGCGGCTTTATGATCGCGATGAACGCACCAACCACCTTTTCGCGTTTACTCGCGGGCGCCATCACCCTGTCGTTTTTTACCTACGTGTTTGTCAATATCGGCATGGTCAGCGGCATATTGCCGGTGGTCGGTGTGCCATTGCCGTTGATGAGCTACGGCGGCACGGCGATTTTGTCGATGTGCATCGGCTTTGGCATGTTGATGTCGATCTCCACGCATAAGCAGCTTGTCTCGACCTAACGATTGTTCGCTTTGCTTTGCATTGCGTTGCGTTGCGTTGCGTTGTTAGACGCGAATCAGCCGTCGATCAAAGGAAAATATCTTGGAAGCGCTGTTTGTTTCAACCGGGGTCGTCGCGCTCGCCGAAATCGGCGACAAAACACAATTGCTGGCGTTTATTCTGGCGGCGCGTTTCAAGAAGCCGCTGCCGATCATCGCCGGCATTCTGTGTGCCACGCTGATCAATCACGGTTTGGCCGGCGCGCTCGGCGCCTGGATCACCTCGGTGCTGAGTCCGGACGTGATGCGCTGGATTCTCGGCGCATCGTTTATTGGCATGGCGATTTGGACCATGATCCCTGACAAGATCGAAGAAGAGGAAACCCGGGTGGCCAAACATCTGGGTGTGTTTGGCGCAACGTTTGTCACGTTTTTTCTCGCCGAAATGGGCGACAAGACCCAGATCGCCACCATCGCGTTGGCCGCACACTATGCCGCGCCCATCACCGTCATTGCCGGCACAACACTCGGCATGCTGATCGCCGATGTGCCGGCAGTGCTGGTCGCCAACAAGTTCGCGGAAAGAATACCGATGAAGTTGGTGCATGGCATCGCGGCGGGCATCTTTGCGTTGATGGGAATATTGACGTTACTGCAGGCCGATAGGTTGTTTTGATAGATCGGCGCGACAACCGTGTCCAACGGTGTTGTTGCCGCCGCGCGTTAGGCCAACGAAATTTTGTATAACGCGAGCGTGCCGGTCAGATTGGGAAACAGTGCGGCTTCGCGATCACCCGCCAACACACGTCGGTTGATGATCCGATAACCGCGCGCCGCACAGAATCCTTCGAAGTCGCGAATCGTGAAAAGATGCACGTTCGGCGTGTCATACCATTGATACGGCAAATCATCCGAGACCGGCATCCTGCCCATCAAGCCGATTTGCACACGGTGTTTCCAGTGACCAAAATTGGGAAACGTCACGATGGCCTCGCGGCCGACGCGCAGCATTTCGGCAATCACCACTTCGGTGTGTTTGATTGCCTGCAAAGTCTGTGACAGCACCACCACATCAAACGAACCATCGGCAATTTCTTTGAGCCCCGCTTCCAGGTCGGACTGGATGACATTGATGTTGTTGTCGATACACGCCAGCAACGACGCGTTGTCGTTTTCAATGCCGTAACCCGTGGTCTGTTTGTCGCGGGCCAGATGTGACAATAACGCGCCGTCGCCGCAGCCCAGATCGAGCACGCGCGCCTTTTCCGGTACCCAGGAGGCGATGATGTCAAAGTCGGCGCGGGTGATCATGTTGTTATTCCCCGCATATAGTGGCGCACCACGGCGTGGTACTGCGGATTGTCGAGCAAGAACGCGTCGTGTCCATGCGTCGCATCGACCTCGGCGTAGGAGGCGGCCTTGTGCGCATCCAACAGTGCTTTGACAATCTCGCGTGAACGCGACGGCGGAAAGCGCCAGTCGGTGGTGAATGAAACCACCAGAAATTTTGCCGATGCGGGTGATAGTGCTTTGCCCAAATCTCCATCGTATTCACGCGCCGGGTCAAAATAGTCGAGTGCCTTGGTCACGCGCAGGTAGGTATTGGCGTCGTAGTAGCCGGAAAACTTTTCGCCTTGATGGCGCAAATATGACTCGATCTGAAACTCGGGCGCAAACGAAAACTTCAACCCCTCGCGAAGTCCGCGACCAAACTTTGCCTCCATTTGGTCGTCTGAAATGTAGGTGATGTGACCGATCATGCGGGCCACCGTCAGCCCGTCCTTGGGCACGGTATTTTTTTCGGCAAAGTGGCCGTCATGAAACGCCGGGTCCGACATGATGGCCTGACGCGCCACTTCATTAAAGGCAATATTCTGCGCCGAAAGATTTGGCGCGGCGGCGATCACCAGCGCATGCCGCACCCGCGCCGGGTAACGAATCGCCCAACACATTGCCTGCATGCCGCCGAGTGAGCCACCCATCACCGCCGCCAGTGTCGGGATGCCGAGCTGGTCGAGCAAACGCGCATGCGAGTCGACCCAGTCTTCAACGGTTACCAGCGGAAAGTCGGCGCCCCAGGGTTTGCCGGTGTCGGCGTTGACCGTGGTCGGGCCGCTTGAACCAAAACACGAGCCGAGGTTGTTCACGCCGATGACAAAATATTTATTGGTATCAACCGGTTTGCCGGGCCCGATCATGTTGTCCCACCAGCCCGCACTATTGTCCTGACCCTCATAACTGCCGGCCACATGATGCGAGGCGTTAAGCGCGTGGCAAATCAGGATGGCATTGGATTTGTCCGTGTTCAGCGTGCCATAGGTCTCAAACGCCAGATCGTATTGACGCAACGTCGCGCCACTGGCCAGGGTAAGCGGCTGTTCGAAGTGGGCAATTTGTGGCGTGGCGTGCATTAGTCGTTTGATATCGTCGAATAGGTGAAACGAAACAGCCCGATGGCTTTGGCTATCGGGCTGTTTCGGTTGAATTCGAGATAGCCGCTTTAGCCGTATTTGTTGGCCAACCTTTCGGTGAGCCGCGCCCGCAAGCTGATTGTCAAATCGGCGCAATGGTTACGATAGCCTACAACGCATGATTCGTCAAATACACAATACGGCACAAACGCCCGTCAATCCCGCATAGCGAGGCGTGAAATTCTGTCTGGACCGGTGCGATTGTCGCCGGCTGGCGCCTTGCGTGTGAAAATGACGGCATGGCCAAACACTCTATCGAAACCTCCGACGAAGCCGGTGTGCGCTTCCTGCACTTCGGTTCCGAGTGGATTCAAGGCGCGATGCGTATTGCCCGTCCATGGACGCTGGAGCTCGAATACACCCGCGAATTGATGCTGGCGCTGGCGCTGAGGCCGGATAAAACATGGCCGCGTACGGTGCTGCAAGTCGGGCTTGGCGCCGGATCCACCACAAAGTTTTTGTACCGTCATCGACCGGCTTGCCACCAGACGATTGTGGAAATCAATCCCGCGGTACCGGTGATGGCGGCACAGCGGTTTAAATTGCCCGACGACCCCGCGCGTATTCACATCGAGATTGACGACGGTATCGAGTGGATGGCGCGTGCCGGCAAACGCTTTGACTTGATTCTGGTTGATGGTTATGACCAGCACGCACGTTTCGGCGGGCTTGGCGGTGAGGCGTTTTATCGTGATTGCCGTGCACGACTATCCAAGCAGGGGCTGCTGGCGTTGAATTTGTTCGGCAGGTCACGCGGATTTGCCAAACAAATCGAAAATCTGAACCGGGCGTTTGCCGACCGCGCCCTGCCGCTGCCGGCCAACGATGAAGGTAACGCCATCGCGTTTGCGGTCGCGGGTGAAACGATTTCACTTGAGATCGATGCCCTGCTCGACGAATGCGCCCGTTTGGCCGATGAAACCGGCATTAAGTGGGGTTCGTCTTTGACGAGATTGGCGCGCGCGGTCGGCGCATCAAGTATCCGCCACGCATTGTAAATTTCTGGACCCAGGTCAATGCGGCAACCCTGGTGCTGCTGAACAATTAGCGCTGAGCAACGCTACTCAAGGGGGAATCAAATGGATACCAATCGCAGACGCATTTTGTCCACATCAATTGTTGCCGCTGGCGGCGTCATGGCGGGATGCGCATCAACCGGAGGCGTAACCGCTGTGGCGAATTCGACAACACCATTCGAGGTAAACCGCGTCACCATTCCAATTGTCGGCAGTAGCCAGGTATTTCCGGTGCGCCGCATTTATTGTATCGGCCGCAACTACGCCGCACACGCCCGCGAGATGGGAAGCGACCCGACCCGTGAGCCACCGTTCTTTTTTCAAAAGCCGACCGATGCGATTCAAAACGTTGCCATCCGCAGCACCGCCGACCATCCCTACCCGTCGCTGACCAAGAACTATCACTACGAAATTGAGCTGGTAGCGGCGCTCAAAAGCGGCGGCAAAAACATCCCGGTTGAAAAAGCGCTTGAGCACGTGTTTGGCTACACCATCGGGCTCGACATGACGCGGCGTGATTTGCAACGTGCAATGGGCGACCAAAAGAAGCCGTGGGAAATCGGCAAGAGTTTTGATCGTTCGGCACCGCTTGGCCCGATTCATCCGGTCGGCCGTGTCGGTCACTTTACCAAAGGTGCGATCTCACTCAAGGTGAATGGTCAGGTCAAACAAAATGCGAATTTGAATCAAATGATCTGGTCGGTGGCCGAGCAGATTGCGCAGTTGTCTGCCGCCAACGAATTATTTGCCGGCGACATTATTTTTTCAGGCACACCTGAAAACGTCGGGCCGGTGGTGGTTGGCGATTTGATGGAAGGCGCCATTGAAGGCCTGCCCGCGCTGAGTGTGCGGGTGGTTTGATCGTTACCGGCCGTACCAAATCGGCCAAGGTGCGCATCAAAGACGCTAATGGCTGCGGGCGTTTTTAGGCAAAAATGCCAGAAAACGCCCGCCGTTAAACGACTTCTGTTTGCGTTCGTATTCCGCGCTATACCGCCACCAGCAGCTTGAAGCCGCCATAAAACATGCGCTTGCCATCAAACGGCATCGCCTTGGGATTCATCAACGCCGCCAGCCGCGGATCGGCCATCACTTTTTTGTTGACCTGATCACGCTGCGCGCGTGATTTGTAAACAATATACGAAAAGATCACCACTTCGTCCGGCTTGAGCTTCACACTTTGCGGAAACGACGTCCGTTTGCCGGGCTTGACGTCGTCTGCGATGCACTCAACATACTCGAGTGCGCCATGTTCGCGCCAAACCTTGCCGGCCTTGCGCGCCATGCGGCGGTAAGCGTCTAGATTTGCCTTGGGAACCGGCACCACAAAGCCATCGACATATTTGGCCATCACATTTCTCCCTGATCAGGTTCGATTCATCCACGCCGTGACAACCCCCAGCACCAGGGCCCCGATGGTACTGAACACAATTTGCTGGGCAACCAGATCCGACGGCATCGGTTGAACCGCAAAATAGATCAGATACATCGGAATGATCGAGACAACGGATACCGCGGCGCCGAATCGCACGCCTTGCATCACAAACGGCTTGCCGGCTTCAATGCCACGTTGATAAATCCACGTCATGCCGATACCAATCAACAGATGCGCAAATAACATGTAGCCGAAATACCCCTGACTGCCTGCCTCCGAGCGGTACATATTCGGCAACCGCGCATAGTCGGCCTGCAGCAGCAGGGCGTGAACCACAAAGCCCAACATCAACGAGGCAAAGGCGACGACAAGCGACGAAACAATGAATTTTTTGTTCACTTTTTTCTCCCGGAAAGAAACGAACATAAATTGTACGCCGGCTGGTCGAAACACGCTTTCGCCAGCCGGTCACTGATTGCAACACGCGCTTGCCGCGCACCGTCGGCCGGTTTGCGCCTTCGTAATCACAGTTGCTTACAAATAATTTCCGACAATTTGCGTCGGCCAAGTGCGGTTTCCGGCGTTATAACAAACATGATCGCCAGCCGTTCGATTGTTTGTATCGCCTGTTAAACGGCACGCTGAAGGGAAAAATCATGTCAACACGAAATTTCGTTTTTGCGGTGTTGTTATCCGCTGCCGGCATGTCTGCCACAGTATCGCCAGCAACTGCCGAAGCAAGCGTGTCAGCCGATCTGTCGATCAATATCGCGCCGCCGGCACCGCGATACGAAGTGGCGCAGCCAGAGCGGGTCGGTTATGTCTGGGTACCGGGCTACTGGAATTGGCACCGCCATCGGCACGTTTGGGTCGCCGGCAACTGGGTTCGTGCGCGGCACGGCCATCACTATTATCCGCACCGCTGGGAGTCGCGGCAAGGCGGTTGGTATCTGAATCGTGGTCGCTGGGATCGCGACGGCGACCGCGTGCCGGATTACCGTGACCGCCGTCCAAACAATCCGAACCGTCGCTAACCTGTCGGGCGCGCGTTATTTGACGCTGTAACCGCGCCCTTCAAGACAGGCGACCACCGCGCGTTGGTAGTCGCTTTTCTTCTCTGTATTGTCGGCTGATTGACCGGGGTGAAAACCGGTTTGCTTGGTACCCCAGGTTTCACATTCAATGCGATCAAATGTTGCGTTGGTCTCCGACTGGCCATTGCGTGGATACGCATATAACTGGCCTTCACGTGCGGTCTGTTCATAAACAGGCGTGGGACCGTTGCTGATCGATGATGGCGGTGCGGCAACCACCGGCGCCGGACCGGGTGCGGAAAAAATCGGATCGGCGCGCGGCGCATCAACCACGCGATAACCGCGACCATCGGCAACGTAATATTCGTCGCGATAGGTGTAATACGGCGAAGCACCATACCAGTAGGTGCTGTAGCCGATCGGCAACAGCGGTACCGTCAGTCCAATCGAAAGCCGCGGCCCACCGTGGCGGCCCGCACCCCAATAACCATGGCGTGGATAAAAACCATGGTGGTGACCCACGCCGATCGAAAAATTCGGTCCGCCGATGTTCACGCCGATCGAGGTGCTGACACGCGCTTCGGCGGGCATCGTCATCAACGCGGCGCCGATCGCCATGAACCCCGCCAGTGCACAAAACAACACGCGGCGCAGGCGGTCAACCGGTGGCGGCGAAACGGCACCGGGGGTTGAATTGGAAACGGAATGGGAAATGCGTTGCATGGTGGGTGCCTCCAAAGCGTATTTTCCGGGTCATCGAGCCTGACGTCAGCGAAAAGTATAGACCCGCGACCGGCAAAAAACAGGTCGAGTTGTAACCGATTTCCGCCATCGCGGGATGTGCCGCATGTTGGGCATGCGCAGGCTCTATTCGTTCGCGCCGACAGGCTTTTTTGCCATCTTCCGTGACAATATCTTAACCGCCCTGCATGATCAGCATTTCGGCCCGCGCAAGATGCTCGGGAGAGCCGTTCAGAATCAACACGTCGCCCACTTGCAAGCGGGTATCCGGCGGCGGCGCCATCTGCCGCTGCCCATCGCGCCTCAATGCCGTCAAAAACACGCCGGTCTGGCCGACGTCAAGCGTGGCAAGGGTTTTCCCAACGGCGGCCGCATCCGCGTCGATCACAATCGATTGCAGGCGCGGCTGGTCAAAATCCAGCCCGCCGTCGTCCTCGTCCGTCGCGCCCGGGAAAAAACCGCGCATCAATTCATAACGTTCACTACGCACCGTCCTGAGTCGCAATAGCACGCGATTCAACGGCGTCCCCAGCAACAGCATGGTCTGGGTGGCGAGCATCAACGAGCCCTCGATCACCTCGGCGACAATTTCATCCGCACCGGCTTTTTTCAGCCGTTCAACATCACTGTCGTCGAAGGTCCGCACGATGATCGGCAAATCCGGTTTCAAAATACGCACGTGCGAAATAATTTTCAGTGCCATCGCCGTGTCGGCAAAGCTGACCACCAGCGCCGAGGCGCGCGCCAACCCCGCGGCCGTCAACACCTCACGGCGGCTGGCATCACCAAACAATACCGAGTCCCCGGCGGCGGCGGCTTGTTTGACCCGCATTGGGTCGGCGTCAAGGGCGATGACCGCAATTTTTTCCTGCTCCAGAAACCGCGCAAGACTTTGGCCGGATCGGCCGTAGCCGGCAATGATGACGTGCCCGCGCTGCTTCATCGCCTGTACCGCCAGCTGCTGCAACTGGACCGCGCGCATTTCCCATTCGGCCGCAACAAAATACAGGACAACTTTTTCCATGTATTTGAACAACAGTGGCGACAGCAGCATCGAGATGACGGCGGCAGCCAGCACGATTTGCAACACGTTTGCAGGCAGCGCCTTTGACTTGTCGGCAACGGCCAGCAACACAAAACCAAACTCACCGGCAGGTGCCAGCGCCAATGCGACGCGCAGGCAGACCGCCCGTTCGCTGCCAAACACCAGCCCCAGACCAAACACAATCAGAAATTTGACGGTGAGTAGCACCACCAGCACCAGCAACACATAGACCAGATTGGTCCACAACGCGCCGAAATTGAGCAGCATGCCGATGGTGATAAAAAACAACCCGAGCAACACATCCCGAAACGGCTTGATATCGTCTTCCACTTGATAGCGGTACTCGGTTTCGGCAATTAGCATGCCGGCGAGAAAGGCGCCAAGTGCCAGCGACAACCCGGCCTTCTCGGTGGCCAACGCCAGCCCGAGTGTGACCAGCAGTACCGTTAGAACAAACAGCTCCGATGATTTCTGCGCGGCAACCAGATGAAACAGCGGACGCATCAGCCGCTGACCCAAAAATAGGATGACGGCGAGCGCGGCCAGCGCTTTGAGCAGCGACAGACCGACCACCGACAGCACCGCCTCGGTGGAAAGCCCCAGCACCGGCACCAACACCAGCAATGGAATCACCGCGAGGTCCTGAAACAGCAAGACGCCCATGGTTTGTTTACCGTGGACCGAATGCAGCGCCGCCTGTTCGGCTAGGATTTTGGAAATGATGGCGGTCGATGACATCGCCAATACGCCGCCGACAATCAGGCTGGTCTGCCAGGTTTGACCGGCAAGCAACGTGATTGCACCGCCGGCGGCAATGGTCAACGCAACTTGTGCGGCACCAAAGCCGAACACGATGCGACGCATGGCAACCAGTTGCGAAAGCGAAAATTCGAGCCCGATCGAAAACATCAAAAACACCACGCCGAATTCGGCCAAATAACGCGTGCCTTCGCTGTCCGGTACAAGCCCGGCCGCGTGGGGCCCGATGGCGATACCGACAATCAAATAACCCAAAATCGCCGGCATTTGCAGGCGGCGGAACAGCACCACCGTGACCACGGCGGTGGCAAGCAGGATGACCACCAGCGATAGGGTTGAATCGTGCATAAGAAGGGTCAATTGGCCGCCGGATGCAAGCGGCTTGGTAAATACACGCTTGGCGCATAAAATAGCGTATGCCCAACATCATACCTTCCCGCAGCGTCGCCGACACGGCCAAAACGCTGGCGCTGGCTCGCGAAACGCTTGAAATAGAAGCCGACGCCGTGCGTGCCCTCGCCGGGACGCTCGGCGATGCTTTTATCGCCGCGCACAAATTGATGTTTGAGGCGACCGAAAACAAGGGCCGCATTGTTGTGACCGGCATGGGTAAAAGCGGGCACATCGGCTCCAAGATTGCCTCGACCCTTGCCTCGACCGGCACACCGTCTTTTTTTATGCATCCGGGCGAAGCCTCACACGGCGACCTTGGCATGATTACCAGGGATGACGTGGTCATCGCCATCTCAAACTCCGGCGAGAGTGATGAAATCGTCAAAATTCTGCCGCAACTCAAACGACGCGGCACACCGATCATCGCCATGACCGGGCGCGCCGATTCGACCCTGTCCAAGGCGGCCACTGTGCATCTCGATACCGCCGTTGCCAAGGAAGCCTGTCCGCTCAACCTCGCGCCCACCGCCAGCACCACGGCGACGTTGGCGCTGGGCGACGCGTTGGCGGTGACGCTGCTCGATGCGCGCGGGTTTGGCGAGGAAGATTTTGCGATGCATCATCCGGGCGGCTCGCTCGGACGGCGGCTGCTGGTCCGCGTCGCCGATGTGATGGTCAGCGGTGAGCGATTGCCAATGGTTGCCGATGATGCGTTATTGACCGACGCCATTCTGGAAATGTCTAAAAAAGGCCTTGGTATGACCGCGGTGGTCAACGCAAATGGCACACTGGCCGGCGTATTCAGCGATGGTGATTTACGCCGCGTACTGGAAAACCACGACAACATCCGCACCGTGCGTGTGTGCGACGTTATGACCCGTTCACCTAAAACCATTGCCGCTGACAAGCTTGCGGTTGAAGCGGCGGACGTGATTCAGCGCCACAAGATTGCCGCGTCCGGATTGTTGGTGGTCGACGCCGATAGCAAGCTCATCGGCGCCGTGCACGTGCTCGACTTGATGCGCGCCGGAGTGTTGTGATGACGGTCAAGAAATCGTTTGCCGCAAAAATTCGCAACATTAAACTCGCTATTTTTGACGTCGACGGCGTGCTCACCGATGGCAGCCTGTATTACGGGGCAAAGGGTGAAGAACTCAAGGTTTTTAATACCCTCGACGGGCACGGCCTAAAAATGTTGCAGCAAAGCGGTGTGGCGCTGGCGATTATTTCCGGGCGTTCATCCAAAGGGCTGGCGCGACGCGCCAAGGATCTCGGCATCACCCACCTGATGATGGGTGTGGACAACAAAGCGGCGGCGTACCGTGCAATTTGCAAAAAATTAAAACTCACCCAGGCTGAAGTGGCGTCGATTGGCGACGATATTGTTGATTTGCCAATCCTCATCCACTGCGGCTTTTCGGCGTCTGTGCCGGGCGCGCCTGAGGACGTGACATCGCGCGTCGACATGGTTACAAAGAAGTACGGCGGCCACGGTGCGGTTCGTGAATTTTGTGAAGTTATCATGCGTGCGCAGGGCACCTATGACGCGGCTTTGGCGCGACTGCTGGTATGACCATGCTCTGGATCAAGTCGTTTCATATCGTTTTTATGGTGGCGTGGTTCGCCGGCATTTTTTATCTGCCGCGTTTGTTTGTGTATCACACCGAGGCAAGCGATCCGATCTCAATCGCGCGTTTCAAAATCATGGAGCGCAAACTCTACTTTGGCATCATGACGCCATCGATGATCCTCACCATCGTGCTGGGCGTCTGGTTATGGGGCGGCTACGGCATTGGTTTTGGTGCCGGCTGGATGCACGCCAAACTGGCCCTGGTGGGTGTGCTGATTGCGCACCATTTCTACCTGGGCAAGCTGATGGTCGATTTTAAGCACGACCGCAACAAACATGGCCACGTGTTTTACCGCTGGCTCAATGAAATTCCGGCTTTACCCGCATTGATCGGCATTGTTTTGCTGGTTGTGATGAAGCCGTTTTAACGGAAATCAATTGGAAACTTTTTTTTGCCCCTGTCCGCGCGGACTGGCGCCCATTTTGGCCGGCGAACTGGTCAAATGCGGTGCCACCACAGTCACACCCGCAGATGCCGGCGTCACGTTTGCCGGCGATTGGGCATCAGCCTACCGCGCAAATTTGCATTCGCGCGTCGCCACCCGTGTGTTGTGGCGCGTGGCGCACTTTGAATACCAAAGCGAGCACGATATCTATGATGCCGCATTGCTGCTGGCCTGGACGTCGTGGTTTGATGTCTCGCGCACCATCAAGGTCGAAGTCAACGCGCAGCGCTCGCCGGTAAAGAGTCTCGACTTTGTCACGCTGCGCATCAAGGATGCCATTGCCGATAAATTCCGCGAAGTAATGGACAAACGCCCGTCGGTGGCCGTCAGAGAGCCTGATGTTCGGGTGCATGCGTTTTTGAGCCCGACTGAATGTACCCTCTACATTGATTTATCCGGCGAGCCGTTATTCAAGCGTGGCAGCCGGGATCACACAGGTGATGCGCCGTTGAAAAAAAATCTGGCGGCGGGCATCATCGCGCTTTCCGGTTGGCAGCCGGATGAATCGTTTTTTGACCCGATGTGCGGCAGCGGTACGTTTCTGGTCGAGGCGGCTGAGATGGCGCTAAATATTGCGCCTGGCCTGTCCGGCGGCAACGTCCGCACCTATGCGCTCGAGCGATTAAAAAACTTCGATGCCGCACAATGGAAAAAAATCGTCGACGAGGCGCGTGCGGCCGAAAAGAAAAGAAACATTTCGCACATTTTTGGCTCGGACATGTATGGCGAGCAGCTCAGGTTTGCGCGCGAAAATTTGGTCGCCAATGGCTTGGGTGATTGTGTGCAGCTAAAACAAGCCAACATTCTGGAGGTCTCGGCGCCCACCGACACCGGCGTGCTGGTGACCAATCCACCATATGGCGACCGGCTGGGCGACGCAGAGGAGTTGGCGGCGCTTTATCCGAAGCTCGGTGATTTGCTAAAACAAAAATTTGCCGGTTGGCGCGCGTATTTTTTCTCCGGTGATACCAACCTGCCAAAAGGCATCCGCCTCAGCACCAGCAAAAAAACGCCGCTGTTCAACGGCAAGATCGAGTGCCGGCTGTATGAATACAAAATCATTGCCGGCAGCAATCGCCGGGATGAACCAAAACCGGTTCCGGCAGAATCATAAAGTCATTGGCAGGCGGTCGTTTTCAGGCGATTTTGTCCGAAACCGCACGTCCTTCGGTGCTATTGATGTACCACCAACCGCTCGCGATGGCGGAACAAAAATTCCGGTGCCACCCCCATGATGGCGCGTACCGTGCGCGAAAGATGCGCCGAATCGGCAAACCCGGCGGATAACGCGGCAGTGGTGAGGGAATCCCCCGCCATCGCCAGATCCAATGCACGCCGCATTTTTTGCCAAAGAACATAACGCCTGACCGGCACACCGACTTGTTGTTTAAACAGGTGGGCGAAGCGCGACGGCGACAGATGCGCCCGCGCAGAGAGTGTTTCGATGCTGTCATAGGCGTCTGGTGCGTCGCGCAGAAAACTGAGCGCCTCATCGATGCGTTTGTCGCTGGTGGATGAATGTGTGCCGCCCAGACCCCCGAGCCCAAAAATATCCGCCAGCAATTTGTCCGCTGCAGCGAGCGAGGTTTCATTGCCGTAAAGACCCTCGAGCGCCCGCAGAGCGGTATGCTGACACTTAAACGCACGTGCGGTCGTGACGTCAAATTGTGTCGCAGCCCGTTGAAAACTGGCGCTTTCGGGCTCCCAGTACAACGCCGCAATCAGCGATGCCGCCTGGCTGGTCGAGAACTCTGTTTCAGACGGCACATAGATCACTTCGTCTTCAAGTACGACACCCGAGCCCAGCGTGACGCGCAGCGTACCCTCATGCGCGAACAGCCAGGTTGCCGCATGGTTTCGATGCGGCGTGGTGCTGGCGCTGGGTCCCAGATACAAGAAGCGTTCGGGCCATACGTAGATATGAATTTTGGGCGATGCAATGTTCATAGAGACAAAGAATAACCGAAGCGGGTGAAATGGCCGGTTTATTCAACAGATTAGCCGGTTTGTTCAACAACACGACAGCTTTGTTCAAGTTGCCGCGCGACGGCGCACCCATACTTTTGTTGTACCCAAACGGGCGCAATGGCAAGTCAACCGGAGTCAATCATGAATGCAATCTTGAACAATGCAACAAGGTACGGTGCCGGCCTTGTGGCGACGTTAGTGGTTTTGGTCGGTGGCGTGGCGCTGTCGTTCCTGTCGGCATTCGGCAAACTGATTTGACCGCCACGACACTAATCACCGCAAGTGCGGTGGTTATTTTTGTGTTGGGCGTGGTGCATCTGGTCTATACGTTTGTCGGGCTCAAGCTTCATCCGCGTGACGCTTCACTGACTGCAAGGATGAAGGAGGTGTCGCCGATCATCACCACCGAGACCACCATGTGGCGGGCGTGGGTTGGATTTAACGCCAGTCACAGTCTGGGGGCGATCCTGTTTGGGGCGACTTACATTTACCTCGCCACATGCCACCCGCAGATGCTGCTGCAGTCACAATTTTTGCTCGCGCAAGGAGTGGTTTTGCTGACGGCATACCTTTGGCTGGGCAGGCGTTATTGGTTCCGTGTGCCGTTTTGCGGCATTGCGATTTCCACCGCACTTTATTGCCTGGCAATCTTTGCCGCCTCCGCCGGCTGAAGCCGGCGGAGGCGGTGTTACTTGACGATCTCCAGATGCTCGAGTCCGGATGCCAGGTCGCGATCCTTGGCGGATTTTCCATTCAGCTTGATATTCAAACGCAAATCGTTGAGCGAGTCGGCGTTGCGCAGCGCGTCTTCATACGAAATAAAATCCGCCTCGTAAAGATCAAACAGCGCCTGATCAAACGTCTGCATGCCGATTTCACGCGAACGTTTCATGATTTCCTTGATTTCATGCACCTCGCCCTTAAAGATCAAATCCTGAATCAGCGGTGAATTGAGCAGGATCTCAATCGCCGCCACACGCCCCTTGCCCTCTTTTTTCGGGATCAACCGCTGCGACACAAACGCTTTCAAATTTAGCGACAAATCCATCAGCAATTGGTGGCGACGTTCCTCGGGGAAGAAGTTGATGATCCGGTCCAGCGCCTGATTAGTCGAATTGGCGTGCAGGGTTGACATGCACAAATGGCCGGTCTCGGCGAAGGCAATGGCGTAGTCCATTGTTTCGCGGTCGCGGATTTCACCGATCAAAATGACATCCGGTGCCTGTCGCAGGGTATTTTTGAGCGCGGCAAACCAGTTATCGGTGTCAACACCAATCTCGCGCTGGGTAATAACGCAATTCTTATGATCGTGGACGTACTCGACCGGATCTTCAATCGTGATGATGTGACCGAAGCTGTTCTCGTTACGATAACCGATCATCGCCGCCAGCGTGGTCGATTTGCCGGAACCGGTACCGCCGACCAAAATGACCAGGCCGCGTTTGGTCATCACCACATCCTTCAACACCGGTGGCAGATTCAGATCTTCCATCTTCGGAATCGTGGTGGTGATGGTCCGCATCACCAGACCAATACGACCCTGCTGAACAAACGCATTGACACGGAAACGGCCGATACCGGTCGGGGCGATGGCAAAGTTGCATTCCTTGGTCGCTTCAAACTCTGCCGTCTGTTTGTCGGTCATGATCGAACGGGCAATTTCACCGGTATGCACCGGTGATAGGCTCGATTGCGAGACCGGCGTCATCTTGCCGTCAATTTTCATCGCCGGCGGAAACCCTGCCGTAATGAATAAATCCGATCCCTTTTTTGCGATCATTGCACGCAATAATTCGTGCACAAACTTTAGCGCCTGTTCCCGTTCCATGATGATTCCTTTAGCCGCCGTTGAGGCGCGCCCTAATTAAACGATTCCTTGTTTGCAGCCTTGTTGCGCGCCTCGGCGACCGAAATCACGTTGCGCCGCACCAGATCCGCCAGATTTTGATCCATCGTTTGCATGCCAATTGATTGGCCGGTCTGAATGGCAGAGTACATCTGCGGAATCTTTGCTTCGCGGATCAAGTTGCGGATTGCCGGTGTGCCAATCATGATTTCGTGCGCGGCGGCACGACCCTGGCCATCCTTGGTCTTGCAAAGGGTCTGTGAGATGACGGCGCGCAGCGATTCGGAAAGCATGGCGCGAACCATCTCTTTTTCGGCGGCCGGGAACACGTCAATGATCCGGTCAACCGTTTTTGCCGCCGATGATGTGTGCAGCGTGCCAAATACCAGGTGACCGGTTTCGGCCGCAGTCATGGCGAGCTTGATCGTTTCCAGGTCGCGCATTTCGCCCACCAGGATGATGTCCGGATCTTCGCGCAGAGCCGATTTTAATGCGTTGGTGAACGATAGCGTATGCGGTCCGACCTCGCGCTGGTTGATCAGGCATTTTTTAGACTCGTGCACAAATTCGATCGGGTCCTCAACCGTCAGGATATGACCATATTCGTTTTCGTTGATATTGTTGACCATTGCCGCCAGCGTCGTCGACTTGCCCGAACCGGTCGGGCCCGTCACCAACACCATGCCGCGCGGTTGATTGGCGATCTCAGCAAAAATCTTGGGCGCGTTCAGATCCTCTAGCGACAGGATCTTCGACGGGATGGTTCGCATCACCGCGCCCGACCCGCGATGATGATTAAACGCATTTACCCGGAAGCGCGCGAGGTTCGGAATCTCAAATGAGAAATCACATTCGAGGTTCTCTTCGTATTGTTTGCGCTGGCCGTCATTCATGATGTCATACACCATGCCATGGACATCGTCGTGTGACAGCGCCGGAACGTTGATGCGACGCACATCGCCGTGGACGCGGATCATCGGCGGCAGCCCGGCGGACAGATGCAAATCTGACGCCTTGTTTTTGACCCCGAAGGCCAGGAGTTCAGCGATTTCCATTTATACTTTTCTCTCTCAAAATGACATCTTAAAGTGTGGCTGATTATGTCCCCAATTGACGCAAACTTGCAAGGCGCACAGGGCGTGGCCGGCGTCAACACACGACTTGCCGCCGCAATCGCGGGACGTCCGGCGGGGATGGGGGCGGACGTTTTATTGGTTGCGGTGTCAAAAACCCGCCCGGCCAACGATATTCGTCAGGCTTTTGCCGACGGTCTACGGCATTTTGGTGAAAACTATGTACAGGAGGCGGTCGAAAAAATTGCCGACCTTGACGATTTGCGCAGCGCCGCAGGTGGCGGCGGGATCCGATGGCACATGATTGGTCCGCTGCAAAGCAACAAAGCCGGTCAGGCGGCGCGTCATTTTGACTGGGTTCAAAGTATCGATCGCGCAAAAATTGCCGATGCGCTGAATCAATACCGGCCAACAGCCCTCGGGCCGCTGAATGTCCTTCTGCAGGTCAACATATCGGCGGAAGCCGCCAAAAGTGGTGCCGCGCCGGATGCGGTGGCAGCACTGGCAAAACAAGTGATGATGCTGCCGAACCTCAGGTTGCGCGGGCTCATGGCAATCGTTGAAAATGTCGTCGATGAGAAGACTCTGCGCGACCAATTCCGGAAAATGCGCGTGCTGTTTGAACAAATGAGAACTTTGTACCCACAAGTCGATACACTCTCGATGGGCATGTCACAGGATTACGCCATTGCCGTTGAAGAGGGGGCGACCATGGTGCGTGTCGGCAGTGCAATATTTGGCGCGCGCGAACCAAAACGGCGGACAACATGACGGCAAATTCGACAAACAATTTCAAGCTGCTGTTTATTGGCGGCGGCAAAATGATGCAGGCTATTGCCGGCGGGTTGATTGCGCGCGGACTGCCCGTAAAAAATTTATTCGTGGTCGAACCGGATGGTGCGACACGCGACGCTGTTGCCCGCCTCGGCGTGCAGGTGGACGCCGCTGTCGACGACGGTCACGCTAAACTTGCCGCCATTGACGTGGTGATTGTTGCGGTCAAGCCGCAGGTAATGCATGCGGCACTGGCACCGCTTGCCAACCGCCTGACCCACCAGCTGGTGTTGAGCATCGCCGCCGGTGTCCGCACCAACGAAATTTCAGATTGGCTCGGCTGTGCGCGCATCGTGCGGGCGATGCCAAACACACCCGCGCTGATCCAGGCCGGCATCACCGGTCTGTATGCCGCCGCCGGCGTCAATGCCGATGGGCGCAAAACGGCGGAATCGCTGCTCGCGGCGGTTGGTAAAACCGCCTGGTTTGATGACGAGTCGATGCTTGATGCCGTGACCGCGGTTTCCGGCAGCGGACCTGCCTATGTGTTTTATGCGATTGAGGCGCTGGAAGCATCAGCAATCGCGCTCGGCCTTTCATCGGCGACGGCCAGACAGTTTGCGCTGGAGACGTTTCGGGGCGCCGCACTGCTGGCGGCACAATCGGCCGAGTCGCCGGCGCAATTGCGTGACAACGTCACATCCAAAGGCGGCACCACCGCGGCAGCGATCGCTGTTTTTGATGAGGCGGGCATTCGACCCGCATTCATCCGCGGCGTCAAAGCCGCCGCCGCCCGCGCAAAACAGCTGGGTGATGAATTCGGCGGCTTGCCAACTTCAACCAAATAGGACGGACGGGTAACATGGCGGCCAACGTACTCAAATTTATTCTCGAAACGCTTGGACAGTTGTGGATCCTGGCGGTGCTATTGCGGTTTTTTTCGCAGGCGGTGCGGGCGCCATTCCGTGCCCGTGCCGGCAACCCGCTGGCGGATTTCATCATGGCGCTGACTGATTGGGCGGTGCTGCCGGCGCGGCGCTTGATTCCGAGTCTCGGCAAGTTTGATCTGGCGGCGTTTTTGATCGCCTGGTTTGCCGCCACGCTGCTGGCGCTCGCGGTGTTTGCGTTGCTCGGCGGGGCCGATGTTGCCCACCCGGCCTTCTGGCCGGCATTGCTGTTTTATGGTGCCGTCGAGGTGGCAAAACTATCGATCTATTTGTTCATCGGCCTGATGATCATTCAGGCGGTGTTGTCGTGGCTGAACCCCTACCATCCGATGCAGCCGTTTTTTACCATGTTGACCCGGCCCCTGCTGCGACCACTGCAACGCTTTATCCCGCTGATTGGCGGCGTCGATCTGGCCCCGCTTTTTGCCATTATTTTGCTGCAGGTGGTGCTGATCGGTCCCGTTGCCTATCTGGGCGGGGAAGCAATACGCATGGTGGCCCGGTCCGGCGGCGCCGGCGCCTAGACCGGCGCGTTGGTTTGTGCCGCGGGCAGATTGAACAGTTGTATATGCGGGCAAAGTGACATACGCATGGCTGCCGGCATGGCATCACCCCGCGAACAAAGGTAAGATATCGGACTCATACACGTCGCGCCCGCAGAATCGCCATGCTGGGTTTTGCAGCGCGACAAACACGTCACCCTGAAGCCGCAAAATAACCAGCAAACAAAATGGCTGAAACCATCGAGAACCAGTTTGAGGCAGAAGCCGTACGATATAACGCCTGGCGAACCGATGTGGCGCGCGCGGTGCATGATTACCACGACTGGCTGGAGCGCACCAATCAGCTCGATGTACAGCAGTCGATCCGTTTTTACGACCTGCTCGAAACGCTTAACAACGGGCGTTTAATGCTCGCCTTTCTTGCCGAGTTTTCGCGTGGCAAGTCGGAGCTGATTAACGCGTTGTTTTTCTCGAGTTTCAAAGAGCGGCTGCTGCCATCGGATGTCGGTCGCACCACCATGTGCCCGACCGAGTTGTTCCACGACCCGAATGAAGAGCCGTATCTCAAGCTTTTGTCGGTCGAAACGCGTTATCGCGACGAGTCCATTTCGCAGCTCAAGAACATGCCGGTTGAATGGTCGAAAATTCGCCTGAACACCGATGACCCGGCACAAATGAAGCAGGCCCTGTCGGCGCTCGCCGACACCAAGCGTGTGTATGCGCTCGATGCCCGCATGATGGGACTGATCCCGATGTTCGACGACGGAACCGGCCCGAATGAAGACGACATCGTTGATGTACCGGCGTGGCGTTACGCAATCATCAACTACCCGCACCCATTGTTGACCAACGGCCTGTCTGTTCTTGATACGCCGGGTCTCAATGCGCTTGGTCTGGAGCCCGAATTAACGCTGTCGACGGTGCCGAGCGCGCACGCCGTATTGTTTCTGCTGGGCATTGACACGGGTGTGACAAAAAGCGATCTGGAAATCTGGGATCGTTATGTCAGGTCAAGCCTGCCCGCCAAAATCGCGGTGCTGAATAAGATCGACCTGATGCGGGATGAGCTCAAAACGGAGCCGGAAATCGTCGCGGGTATGCAGCGCATGATGGAAACCACCTCCCAGCAGCTGGGTTTGCCGATGGATAGAATTTTTGCCATTTCAGCCAAGGAGGCGTTGGTCGGTCGCATCAAGGGCGATCGGGGCCAGGTTGAACACTCCGGCATCGAGCGACTCGAGCGCTATCTTGCCGACGAGATCATTCCGATCAAACGCCAGCTCCTCGCCAAAGCGGTCACCAGCGAAATCGGCACCATGATGCTGGCCAGCCACAAGAGTGTGGTCGGCAAATACGAGAATCTGCAGACCCAGTCGCAGGAGTTGTCCGGCCTGCAGGGCAGAAGCAAGGATCTGGTTGCCAAGCTGTGGCAAAAAGTCAGCCAGGAGAAACAGGCCTACAACGCCGCACTGACCGAATACAAAACACAACGCACCACGTTTAACCACAAGAAAAATCTGGTGCTGGATGCGTTTAACCCGACGCGGCTGGACGTGTTGTGTGCAAAAAGCCGGCAGGCGATGGATGATTCCTGGACCACACACGGCCTGACACGCGGCATGCGCGAATTGATCCGGCTGATCGGCGACGATTTTGAGAGCGTCAGGATGTCCGGCGAGGATATCCGCCGTTTGATGGAGGGTGTCTACAACACGTTTCGGGAACGCTTTGGCTTTGCCGACATGGCGTTTCCGAAACTCGATTTTGAGTTGCCACACGCAAAGCTGGCATTGTTGATTCACGAAACCGAGCATTTTTGTAAAGACCCGGTCAACATTGTCATCACCGAAAAACGTTATATGGTGCGGCGTTTCTGGCGCCAGTTGGTCGAACAATCAAGACACATTTTTAACGAGGCGCGCCGCAATACCGAGCGTTGGATCATGGAAGTGCCGCTGCCGCTTGAAACCCAGATTCGCGACCACAAAGTGCAACTCGAAGCGCGACTGGCATCGCTGCAAAAAATCAATGAACGTGGCGCCAGCATCAACGAGGAGCTGGCCAAGCTGAATGCCCAAATCATCGATACACAAAAGCAGATCATGATTATTTCCGGACTGATCCGCAAAGTTCGTGAGGGCGCGCTGCCGTCGCCGTCACAGGCCGCCGCACCACCCCAGGCACCGGGTGCCAATGACGACTATCTCAAAACGATGCGGGTCAGTGCCACGCCCGAGACCGCGGACGCCGACGCCATTCAGCCTGCGGCGTTTGATCAAACGGTCAAATCAACCACCCTCAGCCGGCCGACCGACACGGCAGACCATGCCGGGGCGACCATACAAATTGACCTCAGTTCACTGCGGTAGCCACACCATCCGCCTGCGGGGTCGTCAAACCAGGATTACGTCGTATTGCTCCTGTGTGTAGGCGGTCTCGACCGACAACATGATCGGCTTGCCGATGAAGTCCTCCAGCATGGCCATCGATTGTGATTCTTCATCGAGAAAGCGGTCGATGACCGTTTGTGCCGCCAGAATCCGGTATTCCTTGGCATCAAAACTTTTTGCCGACCGCGTGACCTCGCGCAATATTTCATAACAAACCGTTTGCGCGCTTTTAATTTCCCCGCGCGCGCTGCAGGTCGGGCACGGCTCGCACAATATGTGCGCCAGACTCTCGCGGGTGCGCTTACGGGTCATTTCGACCAGCCCCAGTTGCGAAAAGCCGCTGATCGACCAACGGGTGCGGTCACGCTGCATCGATTTGTTGAGTTCCGCCAGCACCGCCTGTTTGTGACCGTCGGTATCCATGTCGATAAAATCAACAATGATGATGCCGCCGAGGTTGCGCAATCGCAGCTGGCGCGCAATGGTTTGCGCCGCTTCCAGATTGGTCTTGAAAATGGTGTCGTCGAAACTGCGTCCCGAAACGAATGCGCCGGTGTTGACGTCGATGGTCGTCAGCGCCTCGGTCTGATCAACGATCACGTAGCCACCGGACTTGAGTTCTACGCGTCGGTGCAGCGCCTTTTCGATTTCGTCCTCGGCGCCAAACAGATCGAGCAACGGCAACTCGCCTGCGTAATGTTCCAATACCGCGACCGAACGACGCGTGTAGTGTTGGGCAAACTCACGCATTCTGGCGTGGGTTTCGCGTGAGTCGACAATGATGCGTTCGGTATCGGCGGTCACCAGATCGCGCAATACGCGGTGGCTCAGGTCAAGGTCCTGATAAAGCAGCGCCTGCGGCGCCGCGGTGACGGATGCGCTGATGATGCCGCGCCATAACTTGATCAGGTATTCAATGTCGGCGTTGAGCTCTTCGTCGGTTGCCGTTTCGGCAACGGTGCGCACAATAAAGCCACCGGCCTCACCCTCGGGCATCAGCGCGTGCACTTTTTCGCGCAACTGTTCGCGTTCGGCCTCGTCCTCAATCCGCTGCGAAATACCGATATGGTGATCACCCGGCAAATAAACCAGCAAACGCCCCGCGATCGAAATTTGTGTCGACAGGCGCGCCCCTTTTGAGCCGATCGGGTCTTTGATCACCTGCACAACCAGCGTTTGGCCCTCCTGCAATAACTTCTCAATGGGCTTTTGTTCAGACCCCTTGCCGCCATTATTCGGGTGACCGTTGTTTGCTTCCGCAGTTTTTTGCCCGGCCCAGATGTCGGCGACGTGCAAAAATGCCGCGCGCGCCAGTCCAATTTCGATAAATGCGGATTGCATACCGGGAAGCACGCGCCCGACCCGCCCGAGGTAAATATTGCCGACCAGCCCGCGGTTCGAGGCGCGCTCGACGTGCAGCTCTTGCACGGCACCATGCTCCATGACGGCCACACGGGTTTCCTGTGGCGTGACGTTGATCAGAATTTGTTCGTTCATGATGGTCGGAGGGGGAAGCGGTGTCGATCAGACCTGGATGCCGGCTTGTTTGAGCAGACCGGCTGTTTCAAACAATGGCAAGCCCACCACACCGGAATAACTGCCGGACAATTTTGCGATAAATCGTGCGGCGCGACCCTGCACACCATAAGCGCCGGCCTTGTCCATGGATTCACCAGTATCGACATAGCGGCGTATTTCGTCATCGGGCAAATTGGCAAACGTGACAAAACTGGTCGTCAGCGCCTTGAATTGATTGTCCTCGCTGGTGACCATCACCGCCGTCAGCACTTGATGAGTCTGGCCTGACAGCCGGCGTAACATGGCGCCGGCCTCTTCGCGTGTGGCGGGCTTGCCCAGAATTGTGTCTTCAATTGAGACGGTGGTGTCAGCGGTCAGAATCGGACGCGCTGGCAGCTTGCGCTCGCGCATCACCCGCAGCGCTGTTTCGGTTTTCAGCTTCACAACCCGCTCGACATAAGCGTGCGGCGTTTCGTCCTGGCGTGGTGACTCATCAACGTCAACGCGTGGTGCCGCCTCACGAATCAACAATAGCTCGTATTGCACGCCGATTTGTTTTAACAACTCGCGGCGGCGCGGGCTTTTGGAAGCAAGGTAGACAATGTTGGAGGTCGGTTGCATGGGATGGTTATTTTCCCGCACAAATGCGGTTGTTGCCGGCGTGGTGTTGGTGGACGCGTCTATTCGCGGTGATAAGGGTGATTATGCAGCATTGACCACGCCCGGTAGAGTTGCTCGGCCAGCATGATACGAACCATGCCGTGCGGCAACACGCAGCCGGACAAGGCGACGGTATGGGTTGCGCTCGATTTGACCGCCGGTGCCAGACCGTCGGCACTGCCAATCAAAAAACACGGGCTGTTGCCATCGGCCATCCAGTCACGCAGCCACTGCGCCAGCAACGGCGTGGAAAGCGCCTTTCCGCGCTCGTCACAAACAATGCGCAGGGCATTCCTGGGGATGGCCGCTTCGATCCGTTGTGCCTCACGTGCCAATACCTGCCCGGTTGTGCGACTGGCGCGATCCTCAGGCTTTAGTTCAATGATTTCGACGCGTGCTTCGACCGGCATACGTTTTGTATATTCCTCGACGCCGGCGGTCACCCAGCCGGGCATCTTGTGACCAAGCGCAACAATATGAATCTTCACCCGAAAACACAAAAAGTGATATCGCCAAACAATAAACACCAGTATTGACGGGCTTTTTCAGGCAAAAAGACCTGAAAACGACCGCCAATAAACGGATCTTGTGTTTGTCGGGCAACCTTCACGATGTACTACTTTTTCTTTGTCGTTTTTCCGGCGGGCTTCGCCGCCTTCGGCTTTGCGGCAATCGTTTTTTTGACGGTGGATCGGGACTTCGCCGGCACCTTGGCGGCCGGCTTTTTGGCAACTTTTTTGGCAACTTTAGTCACGGCGGCCACCACTTTTTTGGCGACACGTTTGGTCACCGCACCTTTTGCGACCGCCTTTTTCACGGCGATTTTTTTGACCACCTTGGCGACCTTTACCACTTTCGCGACCTTGGCAATTTTGGCGACCTTGGCGACTTTTGCCACCTTTGTTATTTTGGTTGCCTTTGCAACCTTCACAACCTTGACAGCTTTGCCGGCAACGGTTGGTTTTTTGACGACCGGTTTCGCGGGTGTCTTTTTTACCGCCACTTTTTTGACCGTCGGCTTTTTGATTGCAACCGTTTTCTTGGCGACCACTTTTACCTTTGACTTCGCGCGCGGCTTGGCAGCCGGTTTGGCAACGTTGATGGCGGGCACTTTTTTCGCCCTGACCGGTTTAGGCAGCGGGAAAATCAACTTGCCTTCCTGGTACAGTTCTTCGAGTTTGTAATACTCACGAATGGCCGGCTGCATGATATGCACGACCACGTCGCCGCAATCGACCAACACCCATTCACCGGTGGCACCGCCCTCGGTACCATAGACGCCAAAACCCGCTTCACGAACTTTGTCCATCACGTTGCTCGCCAGCGCCTTGGTTTGACGCGACGAGTCGCCGCTGGCAATGGCAAGAAAATCCGATACCGCGGTGATCTTGGCGACATCAAGCACACGAATGTCTTTTGCCTTGATATCCTCGAGTGCGTCAATAATGATGTCGAGCAGGGTTTTTGGTTTGGATGTTGTGGCCAGAAGGTTCTCCTCAGGGGTTCAGTTTTGTGTTGTACAGCCTATGCTGCTGAATATAGTCGCAAACCGCATCGGGAACCAAACCACGAATCGATTCGCTGCGTGAGAGCCGGTTGCGGATATCGGTTGATGATACCGGTGGTGGTGCGCACACCACCTCGCGAAATACAAAATTCCCGCGTGGCGGTATCACGACTGCATGGGCGCGCCGCACCACCACGAAGGTAACCATCGCCGCCATCGCCACGGCATCGTGCCAGGAATCCAGGCCGGAAAAACTGTCCGATCCGATCAGCCAGAGCAGGTTGGCATTACGATAGTCAGCCCGCAGCGAACGTAGCGTATCAACCGTGTAGGTCGGGCCGTCCCGCGTAAGCTCGCGGTTGTCAATCGTGGCGGTCGGCAGTGCCAGCGCCAACATCGCAATCCGGTCGGCCGCCGCGGCAAATGGCAACCGGCCCTTTTGCCAGGGCGAACCGGCGGGAATGATCAGGGCCTGCGCCGGCTTGATGTTGTCGTTGACGGCATTAAACATGGCAACGTGGCCGTTGTGTACCGGATCAAATGTTCCGCCAAAGAGCAGTATCGTTGATGGCGTGGCCATCAGTTGACAGTCATAGCGTATTTGTCGCGCAGTACGACGATGGTGTGCGCGGCAATTCGTGCACATTCCACGGTATTGAGCGGAGAAAAGCCCGCCGCCCATTGCGTTGAAGCAACATAGTCGGGAAAACGCGGCGACTCACCCCAACCCCAATCCGGGTGTGTTGCGTGTCGACTACGGCCTAGCAGGTGCATGTGAACTTTGCGTGATTGTTTTGGGTCTTTTGGGCCAACCGGCACGGCATCGTTGTTCAATGCCCAATTGCCAGCCTCCCAATAGTTGATGCAGCCGCCTTCAAGCTGCGGCAGGGTATGCAGCATCGCTTGCGCGGTTGCGGCAACCAAAAAACTCCAGTGGGTCAGTTCAAGCGGTGTGAGTTCCGAACGTTCCCAAACTTCACGCGGCGGATTGACCCACAAATGACCGCCGTCGAACCGGTCCAGTAACGGCATGCCCGGCAGGGTGACCGTGCCGCCGGCGCACGCGATCAATATTGTCTGTCCGGACATCAGGATAAAGACCTGCGGCGTCGATCAACCAACATCAATTGCGCACTTCACCATGGCCGATGACCACCCATTTTTGCGACGTCAGACCTTCGAGTCCGACCGGGCCGCGCGCGTGCAGCTTGTCGGTCGAAATGCCGATCTCCGCGCCCAGCCCGAACTCGAAACCATCGGCAAAACGCGTCGATGCGTTGACCATGACTGATGCCGAATCAACTTCACGTAAAAACCGGTCGGCATGATTATTATTCCCGGTGATGATCGCATCGGTATGCGACGAGCCGTAATGGGCAATGTGCTGCATGGCCGCATCCAATCCGTCGACCACCCGGATGGCGATAATCGGTGCCAGATATTCGGTGAACCAATCTTGCTCGGTTGCCGCGGTGGTTGAAAAGCCGGCGGCCGCAAGAATTGTTGCCGTCTCAGCACATACGCGCATGTCGACATTTTTGTCGCGATAGACGGCTGCAATTCGCGGTAAAAATACACTTGCCACAACACGGTCAACCAATAGTGTTTCCATCGTGTTGCACGGCGCATAACGCTGGGTTTTGGCGTTGTCGGCAATGGCGACGGCCATATCGAGGTCGGCGTCGGCGTCAACAAACACATGGCAAACACCATCGAGGTGTTTGATCACCGGCACTTTCGCGTTGTCGGCAATACGCGAAGTCAGGCTCTTGCCGCCGCGCGGAATCAATACGTCGATCACGCCGCGCATGTTGAGCATTTCACCCACTGCGGCGCGGTCGGTGGTTTGGACCAGCTGAATCGCCGTCTCGGGCAGAGACGCCGCAATCAAGCCCTGCTGCATGGCGGTGTGAATCGCCCGGCTGGAAAACAGCGACTCGGAGCCGCCGCGCAAAATACAGGCATTGCCACTTTTCAGGCAGAGTGCCGCGGCGTCCGCGGTGACGTTCGGGCGTGACTCATAGATCATGCCAACGACGCCGAGTGGCACGCGCATGCGGCCGACTTCAATGCCGGTTGGCTGGCGTGTCAGGCCGGTGATGGCGCCCACCGGATCCGCCAGCGTCGCCACTTGGCGAACACCCGCGGCCATGGCGGCAATACTTTTTTCGGTCAGTGTCAGGCGGTCGATAAACGCCGCGTCGTGGCCATTGACACCTGCCTGCCTGACGTCGATCGCATTTGCCGCCAGGATCGCCGGCGTCGCGGCAAGGATGGCGTCGGCGGCGGCGGTCAACGCACGATTTTTATCTGCCGTGGTGGCGCGGGCCAGATGCCGCGCCGCCAACTTTGCCGATTCACCGACACTGCGCATGTAGGCCGGAACATCCGTGATTGGCGGGGGCGCAGCAGCGGTGTTTGCGGAAAGATCATTCATGTTGTTAATCGCGCGCAATCAGACCGGCATCTGCAAACGTAAACGGGCGCCGCCCAAGCCGCAGGCAAATTGCAGCAGCGCGTCCCATACATCGTTGTTGTTGACACCCTTGATCATGCGATCAATTCTAGCCGCTTGCAGATTCAGCCGCACCAGACTTGCCGTGGTGTGTTTTTGCGCCAGCTTTTCCATCGCCCGCGCCTTGGCTGGAAATGGCGCCCGGCCGGACTTCGTCACGCCGGTCATGCGTAACAATGCGCGCATTTCACTGGTAAGCATCCACAAGATCAGCGGTGGTGGTTCGCCCTCCGCCTTTAGCCCGCCGAGCATTTTCGCAATGCGTGCGGCGTCACCCTCATGAATGGCGTTAATCAGATGCAACGTTGAAAAACGTGAAACATTGGCAACACTGTCGACCATGACGGCGGGCGAAACATCGCCGGGCGGGCATAACAGCGCCAGCTTTTCAATTTCTTGTTTGGCGGCGAGCAGGTTACCTTCCGTACAGTCCGCCAGAAACGCCAACGCCTCCGGGCCGGCGGTCAGCTGCAACCGTTGCATGCGCTGACTCAGCCATTGCGGCAACTGGTCGCGTTCAACCGGCTGTGCTTCGACCATGGTGGCAACGGCGTCAAGCGCCATAAACCACTTGGTCTGTTTGCCCTGCCAATCCATATCGGGCAGGGTGATCAACGTCACGGTGTCCTCGGGCAGGCGCTGGCAAAACGCCTCGATGGCCGCGGCGCCCTCCTTGCCGGGTTTGCCGGTGGGAATGCGCAACTCCATCAACCGTTGGGCCGCAAACAATGACAATGCGCTGCCCGCCGCCGCCAGCCGCGCCCAGTCAAAGCCGGGCTCGGCGGTCAATACTTCACGCTCAACAAAACCCTGTTGAACCGCCAGCCCGCGCAGGCTATCCGCGGCCTCGAGCGCCCCAAGCGGTTCGGGCCCGTAAATGACATACAGCGGGCTGAGTGCCTTTGGCGGGCGGTCGATAAACTGTTCGGTGGTCAATCGCATGGTGTTTCCGGCCGCACCGATTGCGCTAGGGCACGCGGCGGATGGAAATCATCCGCCGCAAAATCTGCCCGGTCGCGTCGCGTTCCATATCCTGAAACAACATGGCCTCTTCTTGTTGTTTGGCAATGATGCGTGTGTCGTCATACGAAAAGGTGCGTTTCAATTGAATTTCGCTGGTCGGGATGATGACCAGCCCTTTGCCACTGACAAATTGATAGCTGATGTTCATGCGCAGCTCGTATTCACGCACCCGACCCGCACCAGACAACGACAGGATTTGCCGATCGCGCCGCTCTTCGATAATGGTCAGCGCGGCGTCGGCGTCCTTTGCGTTGGCAGCAAGCTTGGTGTTGCTATCAACCAATTCGCGACGAATCTGTCCGGCAATCACCGAGTTGCCGGAGGACGTTACAAACACCGATTTGTATGGCAACTCATACGAGCCGCGCAGGGCAAAACCACATCCTGCCAGTAACCACGCGCTGCAAACAGCGGCAAAAACGCTAGACCACGACATTGATTAATCTCCCAGGCACAACAATCAATTTTTTGATCGGTTTGCCATCGGTATGTTTGGCCACGCCCGCGTCGGCCAATGCGAGTGTTTCAATGGCTTGCTTGGTGGCGTCTTTTGGCACCCGGATCTGCCCGCGCAATTTGCCGTTGACCTGCACCACCAACTCGATTTCGTCCTGCTCCAATGCGGCGGGGTCGGAGACCGGCCATGCCGCATCGATGATTTCACCGAAGGTCACGGCATATCCGAGATCGTGCCACAGCTGCCAGCAAATATGCGGTGCCAGCGGATACAAGGTGCGCAACAGGATCAACAATCCTTCGTTTCGCACCGCCGCCCAATCTGCGCCAACCTGTGTCTTGGTGTCTTCCAGCGCGTTCAGCATTTTCATTGCGGCCGACACCACGGTGTTGTATTGCAGCCGGGCGTAATCGTGGTTGGCTTGCGCCAGAATCGTGTGTATCTCGAACCGCAGTCTCTTCACAGCCGCGGATGACTTGGAAAAGTCCCCGACCGGCGTGCCGCTTGCGGCATTTTTGCTCCAAACACCGTATGTATAAACGCGTTTCAAAAATCGATACACGCCCTCTGCACCGGAATCCGACCACGCCGCGCTCTGCTCGGGTGGACCGGCAAACATCACATAGGCGCGCGCCGTATCCGCGCCAAATCGCGCAATGATATCTTTGGGCTCGACCACATTGTTTTTTGACTTCGACATTTTTTCCATGCCACCCAACACCACAGGCCGGCCGTCGTCAACCGCCACCGCTCCGATCGGACGACCCTTGTCGTCGTGGTTGACGCTCACTTCATCCGGGTAGTACCAGCGTTTTTTGCCGGCGCCGTCCTCACGATAAAAACACTCGGCCGACAGCATGCCCTGCGTGAACAGGTTGGTGAAGGGCTCGTCAAACTTGACCAGATTCATGTCGCGCATGACCTTGGTCCAAAAGCGCGCGTAGAGCAGGTGCAATACCGCGTGTTCGATACCGCCGATGTATTGATCCATCGGCATCCAATAGTCATTGCGCGCGTCGACCATTGCCGTTGTGTTGTCAGGATTGCAGTAGCGCATGAAGTACCACGACGAATCGACAAACGTGTCCATCGTGTCGGTTTCGCGCTCTGCGGGCCTGCCACACTTGGGGCAGGTGCAATCAATGAAGCGACGATCCTTTTTCAGCGGGCTGCCACTGCCATCGGGAATCAGATCTTCCGGCAACACGACCGGCAGGTCTTTTTCCGGTACCGGCACTTCACCACACTCTTTGCAGTGAATAATCGGGATCGGCGTACCCCAGTAGCGCTGGCGCGAGATACCCCAGTCGCGCAGCCGCCAGGTGGTTTTGCGTTCGCCACCCTGCGGTCTTGTCTGGGTCGCGACGTATTCGATGGCTTGATCAAACGTCATGCCATTCATCGGGCCGGAATCGATACAAACACCATGGTCGCCATAAAACGCCTGCCAGGCGTCGGTTGAGTAGGGCTTGCCAAAATCGATTACTGATTTGATCGGCAGGGCGTACTTTTTGGCGAATACAAAATCACGCTCATCGTGTGCCGGCACACCCATCACCGCGCCATCGCCATAGGCCATCAACACATAGTTGCCGACCCAAACCGGAATTTGTTCCTGTGTCAGCGGGTGGGTTACAAACAAACCGGTCGGCACGCCTTCCTTTTCTTTCACGGCCAGTTCAACCTCGGTGGTGCCGCCGGCTTTTGCTTTCTCAATAAAGTCTGCCACCGCGGCGTTCGACGCCGCCGCGTGCAACGCCAGCGGATGCGCCGGGGCAACAGCGCAAAACGTCACGCCCATAATCGTATCGGCGCGGGTGGTGAAGACAAACAGCTTTCCGTCTTGAATCAAACCCTGTGCATTGCCGATATTGTGCGGGAAGGCAAATCGAACGCCGACCGATTTGCCGATCCAGTTTTCCTGCATGGTACGGACTTGCGACGGCCAGCCGTCGAGTTTGTCTTTGACGCTGTCGAGCAATTCATCAGCGTATTGCGTAATGCCGAGGTAATAGCCCGGGATTTCGCGTTTTTCCACCAGCGCGCCTGAGCGCCAGCCGCGGCCATCAATCACCTGTTCGTTTGCCAGCACCGTTTGATCAACCGGGTCCCAGTTAACCAACTGGGTTTTGCGGTAAGCAATACCCTTTTCCAGCATCTTCAGAAACAGCCATTGATTCCACTTGTAATAGTCCGGCTTGCAGGTGGTGACTTCGCGCGACCAGTCAATTGCCAAACCCAGCGGCTGCATCTGCGTTTTCATGTCGGCGATATTTTGATAAGTCCACGCCGCCGGTGCCGCACCGTTGGCAATCGCCGCGTTTTCAGCGGGCATGCCGAACGCATCCCAACCCATCGGCATCAGCACATTGAAGCCCTTCATGCGCAGATGTCGCAGCATGACATCGTTGATCGTGTAATTGCGCACGTGCCCCATGTGCAGTTTGCCGGAGGGGTAGGGAAGCATCGAGCAGGCGTAAAACTTGGGTTTGGCCTGGCCGCTTTTGTTGGTGGCGTATTCGGTGACCCGGTAACTATCCGCTTGGGTCCAGGCATCCTGGGCGGCTTTTTCAATCAATTTTGGTTGGTACGATGAATCCATGTGGCCTGCGAATGCGTAATTGTGACGGATCAGGCATTATACAGACGGCCCTGTCGGCGCCCTTGGCATTGACGGTCGATTTCAACAATGATGGCGGGATGTTGGCCCCGCAAAACCCGGGAACAAGCATGAAAAAAACCACCTTACTGATGGCCTCAATCGTTTTTGCGCTGTCCGCATTGTTTTTGAACGCCGCCTCAGCCGCCTCAGCCATTGGCACCATTGACAGCCTGCAATTGCCCGCCTTTCTTGACCGTGGCGGCCTGACTGTTCCAGCGACGCCGGGCATTGAACTGCTCGCCGGTGACAAACTTCGCACCGGCCGTGGGGCGCGCATGATCATTGCCTTGAAAGAGGGTAGCCTGGTGCGGCTGGGCGAAAACGCCACATTCGAAATTGTCACCGCCGAACGCAAGGCCGGCGTCTACAACGCCGCACTCAATGTTCTGGAAGGTGCGTTCCGGTTCACCACAAAGGTGCTGGCAAAAGCACAACCGCGCAATGTCAACATCCGCGTCGGCAACAACGCAACCATCGGCATTCGCGGCACCGACCTGTGGGGCCGTGGCAGTGCCAACAAGGATATTGTCTGTCTGATCGAGGGCAAGATTGACGTCACCGGCAACAACAACAAGACAATTCGGCTAGACCAGCCGCTGCAATTTTTCCAGTCAACCCGTATCGCACCGCCTGAACCCGTTTCGTTTCTCGATCAAAAGCAACTCGAGATTTGGGCCAAGGAAACCGATCTCGAAGCCGGCAAAGGGGCTAAAAGGTCCGGCGTTTGGAAGGTGACCGTCGCCGGGTTTGTGAGCCGTGATGCGATGCTGGGCACCAGCCGATTGATGCGTGATGCGGGATACCCGGTTGAGAAGGGCGCAAACAACACCCTGACCATTTCGCGCCTGGGTGGTGAGGGAGAAGCAAAAGATCTCGCCGCCAAGGTCGCGGCTGAGTTCACGTTGGGCGACGTCAGGATTTCAAAATAATTGCCGTGTGTATGGTGCCCATGACGGCATCACTGACAGCAAGGCACCTATAATCATGACTAACCATTTTGCTGTGACCCATGATGTCGTCAGACCACCACGCCACACCCAATCTTGCCGCTGTCCACCCGCGCCTTCTCGACAACCTCAACCCTGAGCAGCTAAAAGCCGTCACACTGCCGCGCGCGTCGTCGTTGGTGCTGGCCGGCGCGGGCTCCGGCAAGACGCGCGTGTTGACCACGCGTATCGCCTATCTCATCCAGTCCGGACAGGCGTCCCCCGGCAGTATTCTCGCGGTGACCTTTACCAACAAGGCGGCAAAGGAAATGTTGACGCGCCTGTCGGCGATGATGCCGATCAACACGCGTGGCATGTGGGTCGGCACCTTTCACGGACTGTGCAACCGGCTGCTGCGTGCGCATCATCGTGATGCCAATTTGCCGCAGACATTTCAAATTCTCGATTCCGCCGATCAGCAATCGGCCGTCAAGCGCCTGTTAAAAACGCTGAACATTGACGACGAAAAATTCAAGCCGCGCGAACTGGCGTGGTTCATCAACAGCGCCAAAGAGCAGGGCCTGCGCGCCAACCGGGTGGAGGCAAAAGATGAATTCACCCGCCGCCAGGTCGAGCTGTACCAGGCCTATGAGGAACAATGCCAACGCGAGGGAGTGACGGATTTTGCCGAGTTGCTGCTGCGCTGTTACGAGTTGCTGGCGAAAAATACGCCGCTACTTGAGCACTACCGCGACCGCTTCAAGTTTATTCTGGTTGACGAATTTCAGGATACCAACCGCCTGCAATATCAATGGATCCAACTGCTAGCCGGCAAGGATGCCGCGGTTTTTGCAGTGGGCGACGACGATCAATCGATCTACGCTTTTCGCGGCGCCGAAGCGGCAAACATGCGCGAGTTCCAGCGCGACTTTGCACACGGTAACGTGATTAAGCTCGAACAAAACTATCGCTCACAGGGCAATATTCTGGATGCCGCCAACGCGGTGATTGAACACAACAAGGACCGGCTCGGCAAAAATTTGTGGACCGACGAAGGCAAGGGCGAACCGTTGCGTATCTATGCGGCGTCGACGGATGCCGATGAAGCGCAATTTGTCATCGACGAAGTCAAGGCGTTGCACCGTGAGGGCAAGGCGCTGTCGGAAATGGCGCTGCTATACCGCTCGAATGCGCAATCGCGGGTGCTTGAACACACCTTGTTCAGCGCCGGCATTGCCTACCGTGTGTATGGCGGGCTGCGCTTTTTTGAGCGTCAGGAAGTTAAACACGCACTCGCCTACTTACGATTGGCGGGTAACCCCAACGATGACGGCGCATTCTCGCGGGTGGTGAACTTCCCGCCGCGTGGTATCGGTGCACGTTCGGTTGAACAGGTGCAGGAACTGGCGAAGCGTTACAACGTATCGCTTTACGAGGCGGCATTAAACGGCATCGCACAAAACGCCGTCACCGGCCGAAGTGCCGCCGCCATCGGTACGTTTTTGCGGGTGGTCGAGGGACTCAAATCGTCGGGCGCAGCGAAAATTTCACTTGCCGAGCTGGTCGATGAGGCGCTGGAAAAAAGCGGACTCAAAGGCCACTATGAAACCGAACGCGAGGGCGCGGACCGGCTGGAAAATCTGGCCGAGTTGGTCAGCGCCTGCGCACAATTCGAGGAAGCTTACGAAGGTGACGATAGCCCGTTGGTGGGATTCCTGACCCACGCCAGCCTGGAAGCGGGCGACCACGAAGCCGCGATCACGGATGACGCATTGCAATTAATGACGGTGCACGCCGCCAAGGGGCTTGAGTTTGATCACGTATTTTTGGGCGGATTGGAAGAAGGATTGTTCCCGCACGAAAATTCGCTGTCGGATTTTGCCGGGGTTGAAGAGGAGCGGCGCCTAATGTATGTCGCCATCACACGCGCGCGCAAACGGCTTTATTTGTCCTATGCGGCGCAACGCATGTTGCACGGTCAGACCCGCTACGGCATTGTGTCGCGCTTCATTGACGAGATACCCGCCAATCTTTGCAAGTGGATTGTGGTGCCGGACAAGCAGGCGGCGTATGCCGGTGGCGGCGGCAATCAATGGGGCAAAACATCCGGCGCACGCGGATCGTACGGGTCCGACTATGGAAGCGGCAATACCGGCGGCGGCGGCACTTATACCGGCTTCAAACAAAATGTTGTGAAGGATGAAAAAGCCGCCGAGTATGGGCGGCAGGGCGCGCCCGATACGTCGCGCGCAAATTTTGAGACAGCAGGAAGCGATGGTCTGCCGTTTGTGGTCGGCCAAAACGTCGCACACGCAAAATTTGGCGAGGGTGTGGTGCTGGCGTTTGAAGGCCGCGGCGTTGATGCGCGTGTGCAGGTGAAGTTTCGCAATGAAGGCACCAAGTGGCTGGCGATTCAATACGCCAAGCTGGCGGCGGTTTCGTAAAGTCGCCTATTGGCAAATGGCGTCAGTCAATTGTTGTCGCCTCGCGATGCTGCTTAATTCGTGTCTGGGATATCCATTGAACCAGCGGTCGACTCGACATCGGCACGAAACACCGCTTTAAAGCTGGTGTAGTGGGTAATTGCATACACCGGCAAGAACACAATCAGGCCAAGCATCCACGGAATGATGGCGGCAAACAACAGCGCCATTGCCAATAGGCAAAACAAGACGAGCGGCACAAAATTGCCGACCAGGGCAAAAAAGCTCCAGCGAATGGCGTGTGACGCCGGCATCGGTTGATGCGCCATCAGCGCTGCCGTGAACCACAACACGCCCTTGATCAGCATGATGGCAATGAGCGCGGCAAACCAGAGGGCGCCCTGTCCTTCGAAAGCCCTGGAAATTGTTTCAACCGACATGTTGTCGCGATCAATACTGCGCAGACCGTCGAAAAAACCAAATGCACTGAGCGCCATCATCACCAGCAACTCAAGCAATAACGATACGGCGCCAACCTGAATCAGCGTTCGCCCGCTGGCCTTGAAACCGGCAAACAAATGGTTGATCGTCACCAACTTACCCATTTCCTGATCGCGACACGCCAGCACAAACCCGGCAAAAAATGCCGGCTGACTCATGGTCATGGCCGGGGCACCGATGAGCGGAATCAGCAACATAAACAGCGAAATCAACACCCACACCGACGTGAGTGAAATCCACGCGAGTGGTTGGGCGCGGAACAAGCTCCATGCCTCTTTGATCCAGCGTGCGCCGTCAATAGCGGAAACATCAACAACTTGCATAAAAAATGGCCCGTCTCAAATCGAAAAAAGTTGTTGCGCCTGAGCGTGGTTTTTGATGTGAAACCGTAACAGGCGCTCGGAAAAGGGATGATCTTTGGTATGGGTCAACGTTGATGCGCGTGGATAGTAGTGATAACCAAGCCGGCCCAACCAGGTGCGCAGTGCCGCCGCCCGTAGCAGCTGCGGCCAGGCCTGACGCTCGGCAGGCAGAAACGCACGCACGCTGGCATAGCCGGCCAGCAACGCGGCGGTGTTGGCATTATCAAGCTTTGCCTCCGGGTAGGCGGCGAAATCAAGGCACCAGTCATTGACGGTAATGGCGACATCCCACAGCAGATGATCGTGGCAGGCAAAATAGAAATCAATCATTTGCGGCACGTGTTGATCGCCGTGGTCATCCCACAAAATATTGTCGCGAAACAGGTCGGCATGCACCACGCCGCGCGGCACATCGAGCTGGTCAAAATCGGCTTGAACCTGCAGTTCACTTTGCAATAACGCGCTCTCGGCGGCGGTTGCAAGTACCTTCAGGCCTTCGGCCTCGCGGCGCCACCACGACAAACCGCGCCAATTTGCCATGGGCATCGTGAACCCGGTGGCCGCAATATGCATGTTTGCCAAGGCCGCGCCCACGGCATGACAATCAGCCGGTTTGGGGTGCGCGATATCGTTACCCGCCAGCCGCGTCACCAGTGCGGCCGGCTTGCCGTGGAGTTCCTGCAGAACATTGCCCGCACTGGTTTTGACGGGCGCTGCGCAGCGGATACCCTTGCCATGCAAATGCGACATCAGCCCCATGTAAAAATCGAGGTCAGATCGCGGGATTTTCTCGAAGATGGTCAGGACGTATCGCCCGCGGGTGGTCGTCACAAAGAAGTTCGAATTCTCGACGCCGGCGGCAATGTCCTGAAAATCAATAATCTCACCGACATTGAAGGCTGCGCAAAAGTGGCGCGCTTCGCCAATGGAAACAGGCGTAAAAACACTCATGCCGGTGTCATTTCTTCAAACGGCAGCGGCATCATTGTCGCGCGCGGCAACATTATCGGCATGCCGCCTCAACCGCAATTTCTACCACGTCAGCAGCACCCACATTGGGACAGAAATCTTCGTGTCGATTTCGCCCATGCGCACGAACTTGCCGTCGCCCTTCTCGTCAACCAAATAGTATCCGGGGCCGCCGGCAGGTTTGACCTCCATTTTGTAGAGCTTGCCCTGCAGGCGGTGTTCGACCACGGTTTCCGCTTCGGTTTTTCGTGTTGTGATTTTATGGTCACGCAGGAAATCATCGCGCGTCTTGCCTGTTGGCAGCATGGGTAATACATAGTCATCAATCACAACCGCGTCAGCCGGCCGGCGCGGTTTTTCCGCCGCCGGTTGCGCGACACTTGCGGCTGAAACAGTAAACATCAAAACGCAAAGACTATGAAGGATGTAACGCATGGGGCTCTCCGGTTCGGTGATGGCTGACTTGCGCATTTCAAAGTGACATTTCCAGCGCTTTTTCATCGGCGTTTGGTGCGATGGAACGATTCGCGTAGTGCGCAAAAATTGCCGCCACAACGTCGTCCGGGTCATCGATGACTTGAAACAGACTCAAGTCCTTTTCGCTGATCACCCCCTCTGCCAGCATGCGGGTTTTTACCCATTCGATCATGCCAGCCCAAAAATCCGCGCCGACCAAAATCACCGGAAACTTGCGCAGTTTGCCGGTTTGAATCAGGGTGAGCGCCTCCCAAAGTTCGTCGAGGGTGCCAAACCCGCCCGGCATCACCACATACGCCATGGCGTGTTTGACAAACATTGCCTTGCGCGCAAAAAAGTGTTGAAAGGTAACAGAAATGTCCTGATAACCGTTGCCCTCCTGTTCGTGCGGCAACAAAATATTCAGGCCGACACTCGGTCCCTTGCCGCCGAGCGCGCCCTTGTTGGCCGCTTCCATAATGCCAGGCCCGCCACCGGATAACACCCCGAACCCGGCGTCGGATAACTTGCGGGCAATCGTCTCGGTGACCGCGTAATATGGATTGTCCTGTTTAAGCCTCGCGCTGCCAAAAATCGCCACGGCAGGCGAAACCGTACCGAGGCGCTCCGACGCCGAAACCATTTCGGCCATAATGTTGAGCACCCACCACGATTCGCGCGCCGCGCCTAAACTCTGGCCGCGTAGTTCGGGATCCGCGCGTTTCGGGATCTTGCCGCCGGCGAGCTTTAGACTCTCAATCGATTTATCTGAATTTCCCAACATTTTCTCCAATGACTGCAATGTCCAGCCCGCCCGACAACCAATCGCCGATCACCCCGCTGGCCGGACCTGCCCGCAAGCGGCTATTGCTGGTGGATATTTCAAGCTATTTTTATCGCGCGTTTCACGCGATGCCGGATTTCAAAAGTCCCGCGGGCGAACCCACCGGGGCGATCTATGGCGTTGCCAATATGCTCAACCGCCTGCGTCTCGATTACCCTGCTGATTATAGCGCCTGCGTTTTCGACCCGAAGGGCAAAACGTTTCGTGATGACATCTATCCGGAATACAAGGCGACGCGCACCGCCATGCCCGAAGATCTGGCGCATCAGATTGGTCATATCCGCGAAGTTTGTGAGGCGCTTGGCTGGCCGTGTGTGGAAGTCGCCGGTATGGAGGCCGACGATGTGATCGGCACCTTAAGTGTTCATGCCAGCGCACGCGACGTTGATACCGTCATTTCGACCGGTGACAAAGACCTTGCCCAATTGGTGAACAAAAACGTGACGTTGGTGAATACCATGTCAAACGAAAAGCTGGATATCGATGGCGTCATCAGCAAATATGGTGTGCCGCCGAATCGCATCGTCGATTATCTGGCGTTGATGGGGGATACAGTCGATAACGTCCCCGGCGTGGAAAAGGTCGGCCCCAAAACAGCGGTGAAATTGATCGCTGAATATGGTTCACTCGAAGCGGTGATGGCCAACGCTGAAAAAGTCAAAGGCGTGGTCGGCGCAAATATCGTCAAAGCGCGCGATTGGTTGCCGACCGGCCGCCTGTTGGTCACGGTGAAATGTGACGTGCCACTGTCGTTTGATTTCGACAGCATCAACCACAAGGAAATTGATGTTGCACGGCTCGACAGGTTGTATGAGGCCTTTGGCTTTCGTACGTTGCGCGCGCAATTGCACAAGTCGGCGGGGGCGGATTCGCCGGCAGGCGGCGCGGACGCCAACGCAACAGCGGAAGGTGGCGACGCCGTTTTCAAGCAAGCGGGTAAAGACAGTGGCGCCGTCCGCTGGTCATCCGGTGAAGCCGCGGCGGTACAGACGCCATTTATCAACACGCGTCACTATCAATGCATCGATAGCGAGGCCAAACTTGATTCGTGGCTGGAAAAACTCAAGGCGACCGAATTGGTCTGCCTCGACACCGAAACCACCAGCCTCGACCAAATGCAGGCGCAAATTGTCGGTCTCTCCTTCGCCTGTGTGGCGGGTGAAGCCGCCTATCTGCCGCTCAAACACATCTACCCCGGCGCGCCGGATCAGCTTGATTTTGATTTTGCCATTAACAAACTGAAACCCTGGTTGACCGATCCCTTGCGGAAAAAGCTTGGCCAGAACATCAAATACGATCTGCATGTATTTGCCAATCACGGCATCATCGTGCAAGGCTACCTTCACGATACGCTGCTGCAATCGTATGTGCTTGAGTCGCACCAGCGTCACGATATGGGCTCACTTGCCACCCGTCACTTGGGCGCCAAGACCATCAGCTTTGAGGAAGTCGCCGGCAAGGGCGCATCACAGATTTGTTTTGATCAAGTCAGCGTCGAAAAAGCCACCGAGTACTCAAGCGAGGATTCAGACGTCACCCTGCAACTCCACGGTGCCATGCTGCCGCAGATCAACGCCGACGCCAAACTCAAATTTGTCTACCAACAAATTGAAATGCCGGTTGCGCACGTATTGCTGACCATGGAGCGAAACGGCGTGTTAATCGACGCAAAGCTGCTCGAAAAACAAAGTGGTGAGCTGGGCCTGAAAATGCTCGAACTCGAATCGCGTGCGCACGAGCTCGCCGGCCAACCGTTTAACCTCGGTTCGCCCAAGCAGCTCGGCGAAATCCTGTTCGACAAACAAGGCATCAAGCCACTCAAAAAAACCCCGGGTGGTGCGCCGTCCACCGACGAAGAAACCCTGGAAAAACTTGCACTCGATTACCCGTTGCCCAAGGCAATCCTTGAATACCGTAGCGTCGCAAAGCTCAAAAGCACCTACACCGACAAACTGCCGCGCATGGTCAACGCGCGCACCGGACGTGTGCACACCAACTACGCACAAGCCGTTGCGGTCACCGGCCGGTTGTCGAGCACCGATCCGAATCTGCAGAATATTCCGGTGCGCACCGCCGAGGGTCGTCGTATTCGCGAGGCGTTTATCGCCCCGCCCGGCAGCGTGATTGTCAGCGCCGACTATTCACAAATCGAGTTGCGCATCATGGCGCATCTCTCCGGAGACAAGGGATTGCTTGACGCCTTTGCCGCGGGTGAAGACGTTCACCGAGCGACCGCCGCTGAAGTGTTTGGCGTGACGCGCGACGAGGTGTCGAACGAGCAACGCCGCTATGCCAAGGTGATCAACTTTGGCCTGATCTACGGCATGAGCGCGTTCGGCCTCGCCGCGAATCTGGGCATTGAGCGTTCCGCCGCCGCCAGCTACATCGAACGCTATTTCGCGCGATATCCCGGTGTCGCCGCTTATATGGAACGCACCCGTAACGCCGCACGTGAATCAGGGTTTGTCGAAACCGTTTTCGGCCGGCGTTTGTGGCTGCCCGATATCCGCTCTGCCAATCAAGGACGCCGTCAGGGCGCCGAACGCGCCGCCATCAATGCGCCGATGCAGGGGACCGCCGCCGACTTGATCAAGCTTGCCATGATTGCGGTACAGGGATGGCTGGAAACAGCCAAGCTACAAACAAAGTTGGTGATGCAAGTGCACGATGAACTGGTGCTGGAAGTGCCGCAATCGGAATTGGAAATTGTGAAGGCGAACGTACCAGGCCTGATGACCAATGTGGCCAAATTGGATGTGGCACTGGTGGCCGAGCCGGGGGTCGGCGTGAATTGGGAGGGTGCACATTGATGGCAGCGACATTGTCGGAGGTCAGATTCAAGCGACTCAAATGGTTGATTGCAGGCACCATTCTATGGACGACAATCCTTCAATTGCCGATGCAAGAATATCCGGAATGGGTTTTCTGGCTCTTCCACGCGAGCACTGCTGCTGCCCTTAGTATTTGCTTGCTTCTTTCCTACTGGTGGGGCGCATCCACTGGCGCAAAGTGTGGGCGGTTTTTTGTGGTTTTTGTTGTCAGTTTTTTAATGCTAGTTGGCGTTGCTACCAAGGCATTGATCGTATCTGCTGGCATCGACCAGATTTTTCTATCGATGGCGCGCGCTGACATGTCGTGCACTCTTCCAGTCATAGCATGCACATCGTACCTAGCAGAATCGAAGCCAGACAAACAGGCTGAATGGAACAGTCTATTCTTTGGCTCCTCCGGTGCCAATCTGGATGCTGCGAAAAATGGCACAAACAAGGCGGTTGCGCCGAACGAAAAATCAAAATTGACATGGGAGTCTTCACAAACGTCGGAGCAAATTCGGCGTAGCGCAATCAAGCAAATTAATGAGCTGCGCGCAGTGGCGTTGAATTTATTCTTTCTCTACGTTTGTATATCGATCATTATCTTGACAATAGGTGGTTGGTCGCTGATGGCTGTCACGAAAGAATCGTCATATTGATTAAGCCTATAAAAGAAACATCAATTTAAGGAACCTCTGATCAAGGTATGGCTCGCGGAGAAGCTGTCGGGGTGAGTGGGCTTTTTGTATCGCGCTGCAATACCAACCCCGCCACGCGTACGCGATTTGCCGTACAAACAAAAACTGCCGGTCACCCGGCAGTTTTTTTGAATCAACACAACAACGATTAGAATTTTTTCCAAAGCCGGATAAAGTACGATGCACCGTTCAGGCCGAACTGTACGCTGTCGTAGATAAAACCATTGTCGGTTTCATTGGCGTCCTGTTTGGTCGGTTTGACGTTGAAGATATTGTTGCCGCCCACCGTCAGTTTGGTATTTTTGTCAAAACTGTAGGTGAGACTTAAATCCGCCGAGGTCTTTGGTGCGTAACGGGCATTGGGTACACCATTGGCGGTGCTCGAAAAAGTGCCAAGTGTTTGTTCGCCAAAATGAATGATTTTGAAATCGGTGCCGAACGCGCCATGCAAATAATTGAAGCCGAGTGTGGCCTTGGTGCGCGGCCCGCCCTGCTCCAGGAACAAGCGTTCACGCTCAGACAGCAGCACATCTTCGAAACCCGCCAACGAAGGTGGTGTTTTGATTTTGGTCACACTGGTTTTGCTGAAATTGGCGGCGAGGAAGGTCGATAATTTTCCGCCGGCGACATCAGCCTTATGAGACAGCGTCAGATCCAGCCCTTTGGTTTCGGTATTCACCGAGTTGACAAAAAACTGTGCCTGCCCCACGCCGAGGCCGCGCAAAATCGTGCCCAGTGCCGGATAGTTGTTTTCGTCAAAACGCCCCGAAAGCACGATGCGGTCATCAATGTTGATGCGGTACAAGTCGGCCGTGACGGCCACAGCGGAGGTCGGGGCCCAGGTCATGCCCAAGGTATAACTGGTGGATTTTTCCTCCTTCAACTTGGGGATGCGCGCCGCGTTGGCGATGGTGCTGCCGTTGGGTGCCAGCACCACGTCGAGCGGTACACCGCTAATGAAGTCGGTGAACGTGGATGAAAAATACGCCTGTTGAAGTGACGGTGCGCGAAAGCCGGTACTCGCGGAGCCGCGCAACAAGAATTGTTGGTCAAGTTTGAAACTGCCGGCCATTTTGCCGGTAACGGTGGAGCCAAAGTCACTGAATTTTTCGGCGCGCAACGCAGTCTGCAATTTAAATCTTGTGGTGATATCGGTTTCGATATCACCATACGCTGCCAGGCTGTTGCGGCTGCGATCGGTACGGTCGCCGGGTTGAAACCCCGGAAAACCCTGGCTACCGGCGTTGCCGCCGGCGCCCACACCATCGGCATCGATGTATGAGCCCGGTTCGCCGGCGTTGATCTTGTAATTCTCGCGGCGGTACTCGGCACCGAACGCGAGATTCATGCCGTTGGCGACGCCGGGAAAAAAGCGGCTCATGTCGAAATTGGTCGTCAGTTGACCGAACGAAAAACCGCCGGCATTAAACGACGTTGCACTCACGCCACGCCCGCCACGCGTCAAATCAAGGTTGGCGATGGATGCGTTGATGGTATTGTTAATGTTGTATTTGAGCGCATTGTAGCCATAGGTCTGTGAAATATCGGCATTCCAGTCGCCCCATTGCCCGCGATGTCCGACGGTTGCATAACGATCGTCGACGTCGCCGTCAATGAATGGTACAAAGCCATTGGGATACATCGCCGCAGAATTGCGCGAGGGAATATCACCGGAGCCGATGCCGCCGCGCGCAAACGCACCGGATGAGGCATCGCGCGATTGGGTGCCAAATGTGAAATAAAGCTTTCCCGTGTCACTGGTGGGCACATCGCCATTGAGATAAACGGTGGCGTTTTTGGAAAGACTATCGCCGATGATGCGCGGATTGCCGGCTTCTGCACGATTGGAGCGGCCGCGGTCGAGGTACTCTACGGTAACGCCGACGGTGCCTTTGTCACCAATTTTCAGTCCACAATAGGCCGAGGCCAGCGAATTCTTGCCGTCTCCCGCCGAGTATTGACCGTAGCCAAAGACCCCTTCACAACCGAGCCGCTTTTTCAAACTGATATCGATCACCCCGGCAATCGCATCCGAACCGTATTGCGCCGCCGCACCGTCACGCAGCACCTGTACATTGTCAATGGCCAGTAGCGGAATGGCATTCATATCGGTGCCGGTATTGCCGCGATTGCGCGCCCCAAAAATATTTACCAGCGAGACCGTGTGTCGGCGCTTGCCGTTGATCAGCACCAATGTCTGATCGGAGCCAAGACCACGAAGCGCGGCGGAGTCGATCAAGTCGGCGCCATCTGCGCCGGTTTGGCGGGTCGAATTGAAAGAGGGGGAAATGTTTTGCAACGCCTGCGCCAGATCAAACTGGCCGCCCTGTTCGGCCACTTTGGTCATGGAAATAAAGTCAACCGGCACGGCGGTATCTGTCGACGAGGCATTCACCCGCCGTGAACCAACCACCGTGATGGTTTCAACAGCCGCTTCGTCTTTCTTTGGCGCTGTGGGGGCCGTCTGCGCATAGGACGCTTGAAGCGGAAGGGCTGCAGCACCATACAGCGCGATCAACACAGCCCGGCGCAGCGCGGGAGTTGGCATGGAAGGCGTCGGGTAAATTGATGTGGTCATCGCGGAACTTTCAGTATGTGATTGTGGATTTGTCGATGATGTTGGCGCAACGTTGCCGTGCCGATTGTCGGCCATCCCTGCCAATTGTTCAAGTTGTATCCCCGAAAACTGGCATGAACGCAACATTTGCCCCGCCAATCGATTATTTTTCCCGTCTGCCGGTTGAGCGGTGCATCGTCTCGGCTCAAGTCGGCCGGGTCGGCATGCCGCCGAGTGTTGCGTTGCGGGAGATGCCAACCCGCTGACCGCGCATGTCTACTTGCCAATGGCCTTGGCGAGTCCTTCGGGATCGGCCACACTCACCCACAACATCGAGTGGCGCCTGAATCCAATGACACGCGGGATCTTTTCCACAAACGTAATACTCAATCCTTTTTTGTGATTGGTGCCAAAGGTCACGCCGTCGTCGGTGAAGCTGAGACGCAGCCCGACCGCGGTATACCAAGGGTGCGGGCCGGTGATGACGGTGCTCGCAATATTGGCGAGCGTGGTCTTGACCTTGAACCGGCCAAACGTCGCGATGAGTTCGCCCTTGCCGGTGATGTCGACGCCATCGTTTTCATCAACCCCCAATACCAGGAAAAGCGGGGCCCAGCGTTTGTCGAGTTTGTACGGGAAGTGTTTGGTTTTCATTGGCGTAAATTAGATGGCGGCGCTGCGGTTTGCGTGGAAAGCATCCATGATAACGGTGAAGTCATTAGTGGTGTGCGCCGGCAGTTGACGCCAAGCCATGATTTGTTGAGAGGACGCCCAGACGCAGCGCGTTCAGTGTTCAATCCAAAATTGAAACGCCAGTATCCGCGCCAATCTTCGGCACAAAAAGCCTGAACATGTCCGCCGATGCTTGACTTTGTAATATGAAGTCATTGTTGGCTGGCGTCGTGTCATTCGACCCACCGGTTCTGCATTCCATCCTACATCGCTTGGGGTCGGTGGCGCGTTTGGGTAATCTGGGTACGCTTGTCATATTTCCCCAGGAGCAACCAATGTATTTAATGCCAACTCACCCAAACCGCTTTGCCGCCGCCATTGTTGTGGCAATCTGCACATCTGGTCTTTTCGGTTCAACCGTCGCGCAAGCAGAAGGCGGCCTAAATATCACCGGCACGCTAAATATTTCCGAAGACGTGAATCCAAAAGATACCGGCATGCGCATCTTTCCGGGTGCGACGGCGGTGGAAAAAAGCGATGACAAACACCGCGATGGCGATGGTGCAAACCTGCAATTTACATTGGGCGGGTTTGGCGCGAAACTGGTGGTGGCCAAGTTGCGCGTCGGTGCATCCCCGCAGAAGATTGCCGCGTTTTATCAGGACGATCTCGCACGATTCGGCGAAGTGCTCGATTGCACCAAACCGTTATCGGCAGAACAGCGCGCCGAACAACGCGCCGAGCGCAAAGCCCGCAACGAGCAGCGCGATGACCGTGTAACCTGCCGGGGCGAGTCCGCGCCACGTGATGGCATGTTGTTAAGAGCCGGCACCAACACCAACCAGCGTGTGGTGTCGATCCGTCCACGCGATGGCGGCAGCGAATTCACGCTGGTTCACATCAATCTGCGCCTGCCGGCCTGGATGCAAGAAAACATCACGATCAACCCATGAAGCTTCAATACGCACGCCGCATTGCGGCGGGTTTGTTTGGGTTGAATGTCATTGCGCTGAGCGCACAGTCGCCAGATTTTGTCGCACCAAATCTGGTCGAGATCAGCCCAACAATCATCACCGCCGGCCAGCCATCCGCCGCAGCGCTTGGCGCACTGGCAAAACAAAATGTTGCGGTGGTGATTTTTCTGGTGCCGGAAGGCACATCAGGAAACGTTTCAGACGAGGCGGCCATTCTGCAACGGCAGGCCATCACCTACGTGCATATTCCAATCCCGTTTGGCGCGCCGAAGGCGGAACATTACAGTGCATTTGCCGCGGCGATGAAAAAGTACAGCGACAAAAAAGTGTTGGTGCACTGCGAAATCAACCTGCGCGCGTCATCGATGGTGTTTCTTTACCGCGTGATCGAGTTGAAACAAGATCCCAATCCCACCTTTGAGGCGGTGGCCAAGGTCTGGTCACCACGCGGCGCGTGGAAACCATTCATCGACGACATGCTGCGCCAGAACGGCATCAAATTTTCGACGTATTGACATCGGCCCAGGCGGGTCAAATGGCGTGCGGTCAGCATTGCCTTTCAGCCCGACCAGGGCAAAACGCCCGCATTGTCACGCAGCCGGATCGCCTTGCGGCAGGCATCGCCCCAGCACCACCAGATAGCCGGGCGTGGCGGCTGCGGTCGTAACGATGGGAAGCGTTGCGGCGAAAGCCGGTGAGCAGATTGTCGGCGCGACCAACAAACAGGACAGTCGTTTCAAGAAATCTCCTCATCAAGACGTGTAACCGAATGGCGGGCTGGCGTTATTGCCGGGTGTATTGGCACGCGACACATGATGAAGGGCTGATATTGAGCCAATGTGGCGTTCGTTGCGACATTGAGATTGGTGTCGCAATGCCATGGCCGTCCTGTTTCAAGGATTGAGTGCGATATCGGCCAGGCACTCCCGACCTTTTTCGGTCACCTCAAATCGGCCGGGAACGGTGCCGGCGACGATGTAACTTTTTCGACCGAGAAAGGTGGCAATGTCGGGGTCAAGCTTGGTATTTGCATCGAGCGCAATCGCGCTTAATCCGGCAATACAGTTTTTGACGAACAGCGCCTCGCGGCCCTTATCGGTCAATGCATAACTGCCGTCGCGGCGGTGATCAAGCAGCTTGATGCCGGTGAGGAACTTGCCATTGCGCGCCACGCACGCGCTGGGTTTGGTGCCTTTTGGCAACTTGCTGACTTGTTCAAGTGCTTCAAACTGATCGCGGGATAAATGTTGTTTCATATTGGGTTTCCGGCAGGGGAGAAGCAACGTTTGATTGCGTGGTGTTGATGGTACCTAGCTTATGCGGGTATGTTAGCGCGCCAACAATTTTCTTGTGTATTGAATGATCTCGATTGACCAAACGAGCGCCAATACGATCAACAGTCCGTGGGCAGATTTGTTCAACAGGGCGTCGGCGTTGCCAAATTTCGCAATTTCAATACTGGTATCGCCGACAACGATCAAGACGTCTTGTTGAAACAGCATATAGGCTATGCCAATTGCAATCACGTTCAAAACGATTCCCAACAGCAGTCTGCGCCGCGTCCAATACGGCCACAATAGGTTCGCGACGGCAAGGATGATGCCGCCGATCGACACCGCGAGTATTCCCCACCAAAAGGGTTCCCAAGCGGGTGACATCTCGAATGGTACCGCTTTGCCATGGTGATAGAAGCTCGTTGCAAAGCTGATCGCGCCAACCCACCAAAGCAGGAATATCGTTTCCGCGACCACCTCAAACAGCGACTCACTGCGTTTGATCAGCAACTTGTTCTTGACGGGGGCGAGTTTGGCCGGGTTCCAGTTCGCCAGAAAACCAAACCGGATCTGGTTACGTTCAAAAAACCAGAACACAATGGTAATAACAGCGGCGTAAAGCAACGCCGTACCGACGAAGCTGTTTGTCGCCTGGGCCACTGCCTGAAAGAATGCCTGAACGGGATTGGCATTTGACAGGGCATGAACACCGGCCAGCAGACCATAGACCGCCGCGATCACAAACAACATGATGCGTTGGCTGGCCCACCAAAATGGATACATGGCCGGGCCAATCAGGTGCTGCTGCGGCAGGTAGCGGCTCGCGACCAGCATCGGGTGCCCCGATTGTTTGATGAATGCCTGTTGCTCGGCATCGGTCAGCGCCCGTTGGAGCCCGGCTTCCTTTTCTTCAATCTGTGACAACAGATCGTCTTTGAGCTCGGCGATGATGTCGTGTTGCTGCGCCGCCGGTAAATAGCCTTTCACCGCCTGTAAATAGCGTTCTACGAGTTCCATGATGTTGTTCCTTTTACGTTGGTTCGTTGGCGCCGGTGTCTGCTGCTTGCGGCGGGCTGGCCATTCCGATGCTGGTGAGGGCACCATCAATGGCGCGCCATTCACTGAGCAACTGGTCTAGAATCGGCCGGCCTTCGGTCGATAGTCGATAGAACCGTTTGTTGCGTTTGTCCTCTTCCCGCCATTCGCTGGTCAGCAGCCCCTGTGTCTCGAGACGACGTAACAACGGGTACAGCGTGCTTTCATCAATATCCAAGCCATGTGCGGCGAGCGCCTTGCGTAAGGTGTAACCGTAGTGCTCACTTCTGAGTTGCACCAATACAGCCAAGATGAGGCTGCCGCGCCGCAGCTCTTGTCGGAGCTTTTCAAACAGGTCGTCTTCCATGTTTCCCCAATCTACCCTATACGACATACACAATGTATTACACACTGTACGACGCATAGGTAATGGCTGTCAAGAAGTCTTTTGTGACAAAGTCATCAGTTAGCGATCGGGTGCAGCGAGCACGCGCGTAAAGCGTTTGTTTGGACAGGCGATTCGACCGCTATTTGCGTCAAACGCCAGGCAAACAAACAACGCTATTCGCTGGGAACTTGTGGTGGCGCGCGTCGAGCGATGTCTATATAAAGCTGTTCGACACGCTGGCGCGCCCAGGGCGTCCGGCGCAGAAATGTCAGGCTCGACTTGATGCTGGGGTCGTGCTGAAAACACCGAATCGGCACTTCCACGGCCATCGCGTCCCAGCCAATCGTGTCGACCAGATGGGTGACCATTGCGGCAAGCGTGATGCCATCCAAGCTTGTTACGGTCGGCTCGGTATTTGCGGAAGTCATGATCAAGGATAAATCATCCGGAATGAATTTACGCAGCCAGGGCGATCTCAAACGTTACCCGCGCGACCGAAGGGCGTTCCGTCACTCGGGAAAGAGCAGGTAACGCAAGGTCCCGGCGCGCAAGTCCGATCCGAAGTGCCGCATATACCCAACCACGGGCAATACGCGCCTACAATGGCGCTCCCAATCAACGACGACGCAACATGACCGAGCCCGTACGACTTGCCAAACGAATTGCTGAAATGGTGCCGTGTTCGCGCAGCGATGCGGAACGATATATCGAGGGTGGGTGGGTCAGCGTAGACGGCGTGGTTGTGAATGAGCCGGAATCACGGGTGACGAATCAAACCATCGTCTTACACCCGGATGCCTCGCCGTCGCCGGTTGAACTGGTGACTTTCCTTGTTCACCAACCCGCCGGTCTCGCCGCAGACGAACTGCCCGTCATTTCAATCGATAACCGTGCAACAGACGACAACTCAGGCATTGAGCCGCTCAAACGGCATTTCTCGCGCCAGACCGCCACCCTGCCGCTGCAGCCCAATGCCGGCGGGTTGGCGGTCTTCACCCAGGATTGGCGCGTGGTACGAAAACTTGTCAACGATGCCGCCACGGTCGAGCAGGAATACGTCGTTGAAGTGGCCGGTGAAATCGTCGCCAACGGACTTAAGCAATTGAATCACGGCATTAGATTTAATGGCAAGGCACTACCGCCGGCAAAAGTAAGCTGGCAAAACGAAACGCGATTGCGGTTTGCCGTCAAAGCTGTTCAACACGGCCAGATAACACACATGTGCCAAGCCGTCGGCCTGCGCGTTATCTCGATGAAACGCATCCGCATCGGCAAAATTTCCATGGGAAAATTGCCAATCGGACAGTGGCGATATTTGCCACCCGGCGAACGATTCTGAAACAAAAAACGGCGGACCAAAGTCCGCCGTTTTTTATTCGACTGCCTGCGTTTCCGGCGCCATCGCCGCTAAACGCGAATGATGCAAACACCACACAACCAACCCAATGGAAATTGCGTTATTTCAAACGGGTGGCGGTGACAACAATCGTTTCGACGTTTGCGTCGGTTGAGCGGCTGTCGACCCTCGAAGCAGCGACTGATTTTACTGGGGCGTCGGCAGATACCTTCGCCACAGCAGGCATGCTGCTAAAGGTGGCGGCGGCAATCATGACAAGCATTGCAGCCAGCAGCGTGGTGTAACCGGTTTCATCTTTGTTCATCGTTGTGGTATTCATGTTCATGGTGGTTTCCTTGGTTTGGTTGATGTGATCACTTTATTGGTCGCGCGTCGAACGCGCCACGACAATCCGACCAGCCGGCAAAAACACGGTGTGAGTCGACAAAATCGCCGATGAAATGTCTGCCGGGCACGGGCAGTCGCGGCCGCAGCGAAACACGAAGTGCAACATCCGCTATCCTTTGCGACACCACAGACGCAAGGAGGAATACCCATGAGATTTAAACTGATCACCTGCGGGCTATCCGCATTACTAATCGCGGGATGTGTTTCATCAATGCATGAAGCATCAATCATGGCAGACAGAACCTGGTTTATTTTTCTGGAAACAAATAAACCCGTTACCGATAAGGTACTCGGCGAGACCATGCAGCGCGGCCATATCGCCAATTTCAAACGCCTGTTTGATCTGAAAAAGCTCTCCGCCGCAGGCCCGCTGCAGGATCCATCCGGGTTGAAGCGCGGCATCGTGGTGGTAGCCGCGCCGTCGAGGGCTATTGTCGAGTCCTATTTTCAACCCGACCAGTACGTTCGCGATGGTTACATGGTGCTAAATGCGGTACCGTGCACGGTTCACAAACCGCTCAATACGTCAGGCATTGACCCAAACGGCATTGAGGAGGTGCGTATTGTTCAGATCATGCGCACAGCAGACGAGCAGGCATCACGACGCGACAGGTTGGTGTTGAAGGGACTTGTCGCCAACGGCAGCTTCGGTGCCTGGTATTCGCCTGAAACCGGGCCGGTCGCCGAAATATTATTCAGCCGGACAACCGATAACAAAAAATTATTGGAGTTGATTCAACAGAATGCCGACCCACTGCTTTCCGGGCGCGAAATCAAAGTGTGGCGCCAATGGCTCAGCAAAGGGGTGGTGAGTTAGCACCGAATCGGCCCGCTGCAGCGTGAGAAAAAATAAAAACGGCGGACAATGTCCGCCGTTCTTTTTTAGTTACATCAATTGTTTGTTCAGCGGCTGCAAAACGCAACCGGGTCAATCACCTGCAGAAGAGCATCAACAAACCGATTGTAATGGTGCGTCCTTATTTCAGTCTGGTTGCCGTCACAACAATCGTGTCGACTTTGACGCTGCTGCCGTAGGATGCCGGGGCGACGAATGACTTGACGACAGGTGTTGTGGTTGACTTGGCGACGGCCGGGTTGCTGAGTACACCGGCGAGCAGCATGAGGAACAATGAAATGAGCAATGTGGTGGCGCCGATGTTGTCTTTGCTGTGGTTGGTTGGGGTTGTCATGATGGTTTCCTTTAATCGGTTGTTGGTGTGTTGTTGATGAACGTACTTTATTGATCACCCACCCAACAGGCCATCGCATTCCGACCAAATTGCAAAAATGGTGCCTGAGATGTCAAAAGTGCCGATGACCGGTAATGGCCAAACGGCACTTTTTGACGAAACCGGCAGCGTGGGTTGACGGCATTCGCGAACAAAGCGCATACGCATTTGGTCTATCAGCCAAATTTTCCGCTTCAATAGGCGCGGGCTTACCAAGCGGCCAGCAAGTTACGCAGGCAAACCCTCATGGCACTACCTTAAGCACTTTTTCGCAGCAACGGATATCGCTTTTCGCTTAGTGCGCTAACGCCTAAAGCTGTCGCCCTGGCGCAACCCTTGTGGTTTTCCGCCGGGATGACAGGCCTAAGGAAGTGCCATCACAGGCAAACCCCTTGGGGGTTGGGGGGTCAGCCTTCGTCGCGCCACCCACGCAGGCGGATTGCCGCATAGATCATCGCGATACCGGCTACCGCGCCGACCCAGATATTCGCATGGCCAAGCAATTGCCATGATTGATTGAGCACGCCACTCATCGCAGTGATTGGCACATCCATGCCGGACGCGCCCGCCTGTTCCGAGATCCATGATCCGGGTAACACGCTTGCCAGCAACCGTCCGACCACGTTTTTCCAATACCAACCGGTGTTCCAGTCGGTGGAAAACATCCGCTGCGCCCAGCTCAACAAAATCCCGGTCATCACCGGCGCGCCAATCGCCCACAACAAGGGCTTGCTGCGCGCCCATGCCGAGACCATTAATAACCAGCCGATGGTGGGTAACGCCCACAACGCATAGATCGGTAACATCGCGGCAATCTGCAGCGGTGCCAGATAAGTTGCGGGCGAGGAAAGCACCTCACCAAAAATATTGATGCCGGTAATTGCGGCGGCAAGGCAGATCAAGAACCCGATGAAAATCGATGTGATGCAGCCGACCACAATGGCGATTGCCGGCGCGACGCCGATCGCGATGACGACCTTGGATAACACGGTGGCGCGATCGGAAAGCGGCAGCGATTTCCAGAACAACACGCTGCGATCACGACGTTCGTCAAACAAGGCGCCGAGGCAGAAAAAGAACACGCAAAACCCGAGCGCGATAAAAATCGGCATTGAAATGCCGGCGTAGCCAAATGCGAACTTGGCGGCAAATGCCGCTTTTTGTTCCGGGGTAATGATGCTCGCCAGATTGGTCACATCGACCCCGTTGATCTGCATGCCGCTGCTCAGCCCGGATAGGGCAATGATCAACGAGACGAATACAAATAGTGCCATGATCGAACCAATGACGATGGGCGCCCAAAAAAATGCGCCCTTATGTTCCCAATATTCGCGCTTGAGCAGCCACTTG